>JASEIA010000067.1 GCA_030018575.1 Nanobdellota archaeon
CGTGAACACTGATGTTGAGAAAGATGAGAAAGGGCAGATATTGTTTTTCAATGTGTATAATGGAGAGAAATATCTTGAGCAGAAATGGAAGCTGAACATGATTGTAGTGATACAAAGGCCGCTTGGATAGGGTGTGACGGTGGCAGCTTCTACGTTAGTGCCGATGACTATCTTGGCGATGGCAGTGCGGTTCGTGGGGTAAGTGCGAGCCCGTAAGGGCGAGCCGTCGTGGCGCGAAAAATTTTCACAAGAAACAAAGGTTAAGCAATAAGCATTTAAACAGGCGGATTATTCTTTCTTTGTCCTACCAAGAGCCGTGTATGCCTTTCTTCCATATAAGCATAGAAACAGTGCATATTTATAAAGTTTGCGCATAGTTTTTATGCATAGAATAAGGCATTACTGCTTGCCGTACTATTTATATTACTTTCTATAATATTAGAAACATTTATAAATAATAATTTCCATCTATTTAACCATGAAAAAAATAGAATTCGTGTTCAGGGAACTGCTGTTCCAGTGCCTTGAGAAAGGCAACAGGAGGTTTACGCAGCTTGCGCTTTCAAAAGAATTAGGGCTTTCAACAAGCATGATAAGCTTTGCTTTAAAGCCGCTGAAAAAGATGAATGCTGTTGAGGTAAGGCAGAGAAGCTTTTCAGTAATAGACCCGAGAAAAGTGCTTTACCATTGGGCAAGCGTGAGGAACATAGAAAAGGATATTGTATACAGCACAAGAGTTGAAATGCCTGTTGTTGAAATAGAAAAGGCAATGCCTGACAATATAGTGTATGGGGCTTATTCAGCTTACAGGTTAAAATTCAAAGATGCCCCTGCGGACTATTCAGAAGTTTATGTATATGGCGATGAAACATTAAAGAAAAGGTTTCCGGAGAAAAAAGGCCCTGCAAACCTTTTTGTGCTGAAGAAAGACGAATTAATGGAAATGCATGGGAAGCTTGCATCAATGGCGCAGACATTTGTTGACTTGTGGAACATCAAGAGCTGGTATGCGCATGACTATCTTAAAGCATTGGAGGCAAGAATAAATGAAAGAATTCTGGAATAGCGCATTGACGGAGAAAAGCCTGAACATCCTGCAGAGCCTGAAAAAGCGGCCTTTTGAGTTTGTTGTTATAGGCGGATGGGCTGCTTACTTATGGACAAAAGCTCACAAGTCAAAGGATATAGACATTTTATTGAAAAATTTTGAAGACATGAAATACCTTAAAGAGCATTATGTGCTCAAAAAGAACGATAATCTTAAGAAATACGAGATAAAAATTGAAGAGATTGACATTGATATCTATGTGCCTTTTTACTCCAAGCTTGCGCTGCCTGTTGAGGAGTGCCTGAAACATACTGCAAGGATTGACGGCATTGAAGTTGTCTCTCCTGAAGTATTGCTTATATTGAAACAGGGCGCTGAAATTGAAAGGAAGGATTCTGTGAAAGGCGCAAAGGACAGGATTGATGTTATGGCATTGCTCATTTATTCCCCTGTGGATTTCAGGAAATATTCTGAATTGATTAAAGCCAATAAGCTTGAAAGCTATTTTCAAAGGCTGAAAGAAATAACCAATTCATTTAAGGAGATTGAATACATTGGCTTAAATCCAAGAGAATTCAAGCTGAAAAAGCAGGAGATTCTTGAGAAGCTGAAGAAAGCGTGAAGGTGGTCTTTTTTTCTGGAAAAGCGGCTTTTTGGATAAAAGTTTCCCTCCAGAGATGGATACTATACTTAGTGACATAAATATTTATACAAATCCAGTTTGAACCTTTTCGTCCTATAGTATTTTGTTGTGGCTTTTTTGAACTCTTGGAACGAATCAAAGAACTTAGACCCCAACACATCATCTTTGCCTTGCCTCCAACATTCTCCCAAAGGATTAGCCTCTGGAAATCCTGAAGGGAACCACCTGACCCTAATATTTTTTCTGAAGAATCTCTTAACTCTTTGTTCTTTCCGGTGATATGTTGCTTTATCTATGAAAAATATCATCTTTGGGTATTTCCGTTTCAAATGTTTTAGGTATTCTAAAAAGCAATCACTATCTCCATTTTTGTATTGTCTAAATAATTGTGAGCCGTCTTCTGCTAAACTACCAAACCAAACAATTTTTTGATGAGAACCTGTTGTGAGTATACGTGGTTTAGTCCCTTTAATTGCCCAAACAGAACGTATTTTCACTTCATAATTGAATATACTCTCATCTTCTACGACAAGGGGATATTCTTTAGGTTTTCTCGCTAAATAGCACAGGTTTTTTTAAGAAATCTGCCCTTTCTTCTTCTTTAGAAAATGCATAACGCGGTCTGGGCTTAATCTTTGATAACCCCCAAGATTGTGAGATTCTTATTATTTGGCGAATGCTATATTTAACCCCTGTATTTTCATAAATGGTGCCCCTTATGTGGGTGGTTCTCCACCTCCGCTTAATGTCATGTTTTCTAACAATCTTACGTATTTCTTTCGCCTGCTTTTTGGTTATCAATGGAGGTCTTCCACTTCGTGGCTTTGTCTCCAATCCCTTTAAACCCATCTTATCATATCTTTTTCTCCAATAATCTACCTTTCCATGCGTGCAACCAAAAGTTTTCGCGACTTCTCGCAAAGACTCCTTATATGTAGCTTGCACCATTAATAACCTCTTCCTAATCAATGGGTCTGTTATTCGCTTTAGGGAAGATTTAATCTCATTCAATTCACTCATTAAACATCACCTCTTCCCTATAATACAGGTATAAGGACTATATAAATCTGTCTAAAAACTTATGTCACTTACTATAACAACCAACAACTACAAACCAATTACTACAAACCAATTATTTCCCAGCCATTATCTCAATGACATCCAGATGCTTTAATTTATGCTCCCTTCCGACAGGCATTTTGGTTTTCACGTCAATTGCTTTTATAAAATTCTTCCCAATGTCAGCATGAACCCTGTATGCAAATTCAATCGCTGTTGAGCCGGGAGGCATTAAAAAGCAGTCAGGCAGCACATTGCCTTCCTTGTCTGCAAGCCTGCTGTTTGGGACAGGGTACACTGCAATATACTTCAATAAGTCAAGCACTGCATGGTTCAAAACATCCTGCACCCCTGTTGAGCCGCAGGTGTCCAAAACATTCTTTTGTATGAACTCCAGCGCTTTCTTCTGCTGCTCGTTTAAATTGCCTTTTATTTCAAATGTGTTTGTGCCTGGCTCATAAGAGATTAATCCTTTCTTGCTCGCTTCCCTCAATGCAAGCTCGTAATCCGCAGAGCACCCTATAATCATCAATTCCGGAAATTCCTCTTTCAATTTCTTTATGTTATGCCTTGCTTCAGGCAAGTCCATCTTGTTTGCTGCAATAACCATGGGCTTGCTTTTTCTTCTGAGATAAGCTGCTATTTCTTTCAGCTCAGCTTCTCCCCACAATGAAACATCCTCTGGAAGCTCTAATAGTTTGAATGCATCCTTCACCATGCCTTCACTAACCCTTAATCCTGAAAGCTGCTTTGTGATTGCCTTAACAGGGTCTTTCCCTTCCTGCTTCACAGTCCTTGCAAACCTTTCCCATCCGCGCATGATGATTTGGTAATACCACATGTTAAGCTCGTGCTCCAAAAACCTGATATCATTCGCAGGGTCAAAAGAGCCGGGGTTTGAAGGCTCTCCTTTCTCGTTTGTTGCGCCTGCCGCGTCAATTACATTTATTAATACATCCGCCTCGTTCAAGTCGCCTAAGAACTGGTTTCCAAGCCCTAATCCTTCTGAAGCGCCAGGCACTAATCCGGCTACATCTATCACATCAACAGGAACAAACCTATGGCGGTTAATGCAGGCTCCAAACCTCGGGTTGCACTGCGTCTTGAAGAATGTGTCAACGCAGTCTATTTTCACATATCCTCTCCCATGGTTTGGCTTGATTGTGGCGAATGGATAATTTGCTATCAGAATGTCTGACATTGTGAGAGCCTTGAATAAAGTGCTCTTTCCCACGTTTGCTTTGCCTACGATTCCGACTAGCATAGGGAATAAGGATTATTAAAGGGTTTATAAAAGTTTATGTAATGCTTAGAAGCCGCGCAGAAAGGAGGCAGCACTTTTAAACAAGATTCTGGTTTCAGGGGCAATATATTCAATTATCTGTGCCTGTTTACTGATTCCTTGGAAGATTTTCAAAAATAAGTCTAATTTTGCAAAGCAGAGGGCAAAGTTAAAAAAGGGCAAGTCTATTCAAGATAATATGAAAAAAGAGGTTCCAGGATTTGTAAAGTGGGCAGGCGGAAAAAAACAATTATTAGGACAATTTAAAAATTATTTTCCAAAGCAGATTAATAGATACCTTGAGCCATTTGTCGGAGGCGGCTCAGTTGCATTCTCAATAATAAAAAACCACATGCCCAAGGAGATTATTATTTCTGACAGCAATGAAGAATTGATTAATGCTTATGAAGTCATTAGAGATAATACTGGAGAGCTTATTGAAAAGCTGAAACAGTATAAAAATGCCCATAATAAGGATAATTATTACAAGGCAAGGGATTTGCAGCCTGGAAAATTGAATAAAATTGAAAGGGCTGCAAGATTCATCTACCTTAACAAAAGCTGCTTTAACGGGCTTTACAGGGTAAATTCAAGCGGAAAATTCAATGTTCCGATAGGCAGCTCCAAGCATCCGGCAATATTAATGGAAGATGACTTAAAAGAGATATCTGCGCTTTTGCAAAATGTTACAGTTAAGGCCCTGCCTTTCGAAAATGTTGCAAATTACGCCAAAACAGGTGATTTTATTTATCTTGACCCGCCTTATTACCCGCTAAAGAAAGGAAAAAGCTTTACCACATATACAAAAGAGGCATTCTTAGAAAAAGAGCAGGAGAAATTATCTGAGGTATTCAGGAGTTTAGACAAAAAAGGGTGCAAAATTATGCTGTCAAACAGCGATACTGACTTTATAAAAAAATTGTACAAAGGGTATAATATTAATACAGTTCAAGCTTCAAGAATGATTAACAGCGATGCCACTAAAAGAGGCAAAATAAGCGAATTAGTAATCAGAAACTATGAATAGTTATTTTCCATTCTGCGTTGCTTTTGAGACAATAACAAATATTTCCTTGTTTGCAATTATTGCATCCAACAGCTCCTTAAAAACAAACGGCTGCTCGTGATTCTTTTCCATAATTATCATTAATTCAATTAAATGCCCTATAAATTCAACAGTATATTCGCCATATTTATTTAATGGCTCAAATTCCTTCAGCTTTTCTTTTGTTGTCTCATTTAATTCGCATTTTTGCCGCTCTGCCTTATTCTTGAAAGGCTTAACCCGGTCGTACATATCCCTTAAGTATTGGGCAAATTTCAAAGTTAATTCCTTGTCGTGCTCTTTCTTAATCAGCAAGTCAATAACCCAATGAATATGTTTTGGCGTTCTTTTTTTGCCTTTTGTATATTTATCCTTATAGCAAATTCTTATATCAACGGCCTTTTTCATTCCCCTATTGCCCTGAAAAACGCCAATTATTGTCCCGTCAGAAAGTGTAAACTCCTTGAATGCCTTATGAATCTTTCCTTTGCTTTTAAATTCCATAAATCACTAGATATTACGCTTCTTTAAAAAGATTGCTGCCAAAAAACGTGTGTTTTTTCAGAAAAACCGAAAACATAAAATTCAAGCCGCCAAAGAATTCAAGAAAGAAATGCAAAAACAAGCCAAAAATTGAAAACATGCTGGAAGCTGGCTTTTGTTTCGTTATGCTTATTTCATCAGGATATCTTCTTTGCTATGAAGTCAAGAGCTTTCCCAAAAGGGGATATTTTCCTTAATTTTTCAACAACCTCGGGAAGGACTTTCAAGGTGTAGTCAATCTCTTCTTCTGTCGTGAACCTGCTTAATGTTAATCTTAATGAGCCGTTTGCATCCTCGTGAGAAATGCCTATTGCCAGCAAGACATAGCTTGGCTCCAGTTCCTTTGCAGAGCAGGCAGAGCCTGTTGAAGAGCAGATTAATTTCTGGTCCAATAAAGCGCCTATTGCCTCGCCTTCAATCCCCTTAAAGCAGACATTCACATTATTGCATAATCTTTTATCGCCTTTTGCGCCGTTTAATTTTGTTCCTGGAATTTCAAGTATGCCTTTTATTAGCTTGTCCCTTAATCTTAACATATGCTCAACGCGCTTCCTGCTTGCCAGCTTCACTGTCTCTGCAAACCCCACAATTCCCGGCACATTTTCAGTGCCTGAGCGCATGTTCCTTTCCTGCCCGCCGCCGCGCTGCCATGGCTTTATCTTCACGCCTTTCCTTACAAACAATGCGCCGACGCCTTTTGGGCCGTGGATTTTATGCGCATTAAGGGACACCAAGTCAATATTCTGCTTCTTTACATCAATCTCTGTTTTTGTGTAGCTCTGGCACGCGTCTGTGTGAAAGTAAACATTATGCTTTCTGCATATTTTTCCCAGCGCTTCAATGTCCATTATCGTGCCAATCTCATTATTTCCGTGGATTGCGGAAAAAAGAATTGTGTCTTTTGTTATTGCCTTTTCCAGAGCATCAGGATTTACAAAGCCCTCTGGATTAACATCAAGATAAGTTACCTTAAATCCCTGCTCCTCAAGCCATTTGCAGGTTTTCAAAATGCACTTGTGCTCGACTTTTGTCGTGATTATGTGGCTTCCCTTGCCCTTGTTTGAGAAAGCAATCGAGCATAATGCAAAATTATTGGATTCTGTGCCGCCTGAAGTAAATATGATTTCATCAGGGGATGCGTTGATTGACTTTGCAATAACAATTCTTGCCTCCTCAACAGCCTCCCTCGCCTTTGTGCCGAACGAATGTATTGATGAGGGGTTGCCGTAATATTTCGTGAAGTAGGGCTGCATTGCCTCAACCACCTTTGGGTCAGCCATTGTTGTTGCTCCGTTGTCCAGATATACTTCCTTGAATCTCATGCTAATGGTATTTGCATTATGCTCTTATAAATGTTGTGCAAGGAAAAGCCCAAGGAAGATTTAAATATCCAAAAGCCAGCTATAATAATATGAATAAGAAAGGTATATCGCCCATCATATCAACAGTGCTTCTTATTTGCGCTGCCGCGCTTCTTGCTGTCCTTATTTTATCCTGGAGCGGTGTTTTCACAAAGGGGCTTTTGAAGCACGCGGACGAGACAAGCGAGAGAATGTCTGCCTGCGAATCAGAAACAAGCCTGAATATAAAGCACGCATGCACCAGAGAAGACACCATAACAGTAATGGTTGAAAGCCTTGGCTCAAAAAAAGTCACAGGGCTGATAATACGGGTTCTTGGAAGCTCAGGCGGATATCAGGAAGATGTTGAAACAGAGATGAATGTCGCTGACTTGAAAAGATTTGACATTGAAAGACAGGATGTCGGGGATATAACCAAGATTGAGCTTCTTCCAAAAGTGAAACTACAGGGAAAAGCAGAGATTTGCGGCATAAAAGATACTGAGACGAATATTGTTGAGTGCTAGAAAGCCAGCCTGCCGGCATGTTTTATTTGCTTTCTTTTATCTGCGCCTCAATCCTTTTTCTTTCCCAGAAAAGCTCTTTCTTTAACATTTCCTCATCAGGCAGGAACAATCGGTATTTTGACGCAAATATGCGCCGGTTATTTTCAAGCAGGGTGTATTTTGCCATTGCCTCGTTCTTGTCAGAGCAAAGAATAAGCCCTATTGTCGGATTATCTCCTTTTTGTTTCTTTTCTTTCTCAAAATATCTGACATAGAAATCCATCTGCCCTATGTTGTGATAGGATAATTTTCCCACCTTCAAGTCAATGAGCACAAAGCATTTCAGAATGTAATTGTAAAATACCAAATCAACATAATAGTGCTCCAATCCGGCCGTAATCCTGTGCTGCCTTTCCACAAAAGAAAATCCCTTGCCAAGCTCAAGCAAAAGCTCTTTTGATTTGTCAATCAATGCTTTTTCAAGGTCTTTTTCCTGAAATCCCTTGTTTTCCTTAAGCTTCAAAAACTCAAGCACATACGGGTCTTTGATTATGTCTTCTGGCTTTTGAATAACCTGCCCTTTTGTGCTTAATTCCATAACTCTCTTCTTGTCCTTGCTTAATGCAAGGCGCTCAAATAGCAGGGAATTAATCTGCCTGTCAAGCTCCCTTGTGCT
>JASEIA010000068.1 GCA_030018575.1 Nanobdellota archaeon
CACTGGCATCCGGACCATACAATGGGCATCAGAATAATAGAACAAATAAATAAAAACTGGCATACGAATACACCAAAAAGCAAGCCTATTGATGTATATATGCCTGAAGAGCAAATTGAACTTATGGACAAATATCTCATAAGAAAAAGCGTATTTGAATTCTATGAAACTCAAGGCATTATGAAACTACACTTCATTGAAGAAAGAAAACCCGTAAAATTAGAAGAAACAAGCATAGAAGCAATAAGATTCCTAACCTCAACAGCAGTTTACTACCTGATAACAGAAGGGAACAAAAAAATAGTATATATGCCCTGTGAACTGGAAGAATTAAAAGAAATAGAACAGCTTAGAAATGCGGATTGCCTGATAGCACACTTAAGTTGGTTTAGGGAAAAAGGTATTTGTGTGGACTTTCCTTGGAGTAACACCGAGCAGCCTGTTGAAAGAATATTAGAGTTCGCAAAAAACCTTTCAATAAAGTCTATAGTGTTCATGCACATTGACGAGTGCCATGACAAAACCCCTGAAGAATTGAAAATATTGGAAAAGAAGTACAAAGGATTTAATGTAAGATTTGCTTATGATGGCATGAAAATTAAAGTGTAATCCCAAATCCATAAAAAGTTTTATAAACTTGCATGATTCTCACCATACTCATGTTTATGTCTATACAGGAAGCAATGAAGCAGGGCTATGGCTTAGTCTCAATACGCGGCTGGATTTACAGGGAAAGGAAGTCAAAGGAGCTTGCATTTATTATACTAAGGGATTCTTCCAATATTATACAGTGCGTTGTTAAGAAAAGCAATGTATCTGAAAAAGAATGGGCTGGTGCTGAAAAAGTATTGATTGAAAGCAGCGCTGAAATTGAGGGGGAGATTAAGGAAGATAAGAGAGCCCCTACAGGCTATGAGATTTCTGTAAAAAAAATAAACGTGATTCATTTTGCAGACGTGTTTCCAATCAACAAGGACCAAAGCACTGAATTTCTGGCAGACAACAGGCATCTTTGGTTAAGATCCAGAAAGATGACAGCAATATTAAAGATAAGAAGCACTGTGTTTGGCGCAATACATGAATATTTTAGGAGCAATGGATTCTATGAATACCAATCGCCTATATTCCAGGGAGTCCAGTGCGAAGGCGGCTCAACATTGTTTTCAGTCAATTATTTTGGAAAGCCCGTATTTCTTGCGCAGACATGGCAGTTGTATGCAGAGCCTGCTATATTTGCCTTGGAAAAAATCTATTGCATAGCGCCTTCTTTCCGTGCTGAGAAATCAAAAACATCAAGGCATCTGACAGAATACTGGCACGCTGAGATGGAAGCTGCGTGGGCTTCATTTGCAGACATCCAGAATTATGCAGAAGGGGTAATGAAATTTGCATTGAATAAAGTTCTTGAGAATAATTTGGAAGAATTAAAAATATTGGAGAGAAATATTGAAAAACTAAAGCCTGCTGCTGAAAAGCCGTTCCCGCGCATTACATACACTAATGCATTGAAAATTCTGAAAGAGAAAAACAAGATGGATATTGAGTGGGGCAAGGACCTGAGGACAGTTGAAGAGGATGAGCTTGTTAAGAATTTTGACACTCCTTTAATTGTCACGCATTATCCAAAAGTTGTAAAAGCATTCTACATGAAGGAAGACCCGAAGAATCCTGAAGTTGTGTTTGGATGCGATGTATTGGCGCCTGAAGGATATGGAGAGATAATCGGCGGCTCTGAAAGAGAGCCTGACCTGGAGAAAATAAAAAAGAGATTAGAAGAGCAGGGAGAAGACCCTTCGCAGTATGAATTCTATCTTGATACAAGAAAGTGGCAGTGTGCCCCATGGAGGATTTGGCATGGGCGTTGAGAGATTAGTATCCTGGATTTGCGGCTTGGAGAATATCAAGGATGCAATTCCGTTCCCGAGGACGATGCTGAGATATAAGCCAGAATGATGCTTGCAGCCAAAAAAGTTGCAAAAGCCATCGAAAAGGCATTTAATATAACGCGCGTTGCAATGGCTATGGAAGGCATGGGCATTAACCATGCGCATATAAAGCTTTACCCGCTTCACGGCGTTACTGAAAAATTCAAGGAGATGTGGGCTTCTGAAAAGGTATTTTTTGAAAGATATGAAGGTTATATAACCACGCAGCTTGGTCCGAAGGCCGATATGAAAGAGCTCAAGAGCATTGCCTCCCAAATAAAAAAGCAGTTTTGACTTTTAGTAAAATCGCCAGTAAGATTTATAAACAAAAGCAGATTACTATACACCATGGACAAAAGGGCATTATTCATGTTTTCAGTATTGTTTGTTGCAGGATTGTTTCTGTTTGGCGAAGGAATCACGGGCTTGTATGTAATGGAATTCCAGCAGGAGCCTTGCGGGCAGGACTTCAAGTGCGCTGAAGGAAAAGCGTGCTGCCTTTTCTACAATGAGAATTTCGGCGTATGCGACGCAGAAGACAAGTGCGATGACATTTCAAGAGTCACATTTGATGCAAGAAGAAAAGTATCATCCTATGACATGATGAGCAGGGATGAGAAATACACCTTATTTAACACAATAAGCGTTCATGTTGAATCCCCAAAGCAGGCTTCAAACACATATGCGCTTTTGGCGGGAATTATTCTTGTTTTGGTTGCATTCATAGGGCTTTTCATAGGAAAAGTCAGGGACATTCACGCAGGAAGAAGCCATTCCCTTTACAGGACAAAAGAGGGCGTCAAGGGCAAGATTAAGAAGAAAAAGAAGTAATTCTAGAAATGCAATTCTGCCTTTTCATCAGCAATTTTCTGCATATAGTCAACAAGCCATTCCCTGTCGCCTTCAACCTTTACAAATGGCTGGAGCATATGAAGCGCGGAAAGGTAAAGCAGGCTTTTATGGACATAAACAACAGCGCCTTTTTCCTCAAGCCTCGCGGCAATCCTTGAATATCCGTTGGGCATTGTGCTTGAGAAAATCCTGACGTCTTTGGAAGATGTATTGTCAAGCAAGGAGTCAAGACTTCTGAGATTGAATATGGATGCTGAATGGCTCTGCAAGGCAGCGCTGACTGACACAGCAGTGTCATTTATGCCATACCCTGCAAAGCAGTGCCCTAAGAATGAATTTCTTACAGCTGTTACAATCCTTTTCTGGATGCCTTTTATGATTTTCTCGTCCCTGGAAAGAGCCTGAGAAGCTTGCATTCTGACTGCAAAATAATCTCCCTCTTCCTCAATTATTTCTTCCTGCGATTTGCATGGAAGCTCGTAATAGTCATGTATCTTGCTTGAAAGAATATAGCCCTCAATGATGTTTGCTATGCTCTTGTGCTTTCTTCGCCTTGACATCAGCGTTTCCTCGCTTTGTATCTATTCTCAATCTCGCTTGCGATCACATATCTTGCCATTTCAACCTTGAAAAAAGGATGGAGATAATCCATTATCTTTTCCAGCGCAACACTTTCCTTTATGTACAAGAAGGTCTTCTTTGCATCCATAGCTGCGATAAAGTCCCACCTTCTTTCGTCAAAGCCCGCAAAAATCTTGAAATCTTTTGAAGTTGTCTGGTCAAGCTTCTCAACAAGCCTGATAAGCCCGGCAACATTCACAACGGGCTTTAACTTGTCCCTGCAGGCCATAACATTCGTGCTATGGTCCGGCGAGAGAGAGCTTATTCTCATGCACAAATCATTGGGATACTTTGCAAACTCCCCTGCATCCCATGAGTTTCTCCACGCGTTGTAAATCCTTAACTGGAATCCCGGCACTTCGGCTGCGCCAGATGAAAGAGCGCCTGTTGCAATCAGCTCAATTTTGGAATAATAAGAATCATCATCCTTGACTTCAATTCCGCTTGCTGCGCTGTAGCACTCTGAAAGCCTTATTGTGTCTTCCATGTTTACCCCCAAAATCATGAATGCCCTGCTCACCGCGCAGAATCATTGGTCATCTGCGTTTTAATGCAGGGCTCCTGATATCTGCTATTTCAATGGTATTTATAAAGCTTTCCTATTATATAGAAGTAAAAATAACAATAATAAAAGAAAAAAAGCCCTTATCTCTTCCTTGCTTTCTTCTTTGCCTTGGGCTTTGCCTTAAGCTTTGATTCTGCGGATTTTACCCTTGCCTGCACAACCTTCAGCTTTTTCTCATATTGTGCTTTTGTTTTCTTTACAAAAGCCTCTCCTTTTGCCCTGGCACCCTTTGCCTGCTTTTCGACAAAAGCCCGCCATTCCTTCTGCTTTTTTGCAGCTTCATCAAGGATTTCATCTGCAAACTTCTTCACTTCATCCTCGTTTGCCTTTCCCTTTTCAAGAAGCTCTTTTGCCAGTGCTTCTGCCTTTTCTTTTGTCACAACCCCGAGTCCGATGCCGATAAGCATCGCCTTTCTCGCAAGCTGCTTTACATCCTCTGGTTCCATTTTATTACCTCCTTTCATTCTCCGTTTTCGCTTTTGTACTTGCCTTCCCTTAAGATAGAGATTGTAAGCAAGACGCCAAGCCATATAATCAGGAATACGCCCAAATATGTAAGCGCAGGAATGCCAAGCCATAAAGGCGGCACCTGCGCGTGTATTATCAGCGCATTTGAGACTATGATTGCAGCTATTATGAATCCTATCACAAGCCTGTTGCTTGACCTGTCAAGTTCCATCACAGCCCTGTCCATGTCGCTCTTCCTTACCTCGAGCTTTAATTTCTGCCCTTCCTTCCATGTCCTGAAAAAGCTGTTCAAATCCCCTGGAAGGCTTGAAAGGAAATCCTTTGTGTTGATTGCAACCTTTCTTATGTCGCCGTAAACATGCCCGGGGCTTACCCTTTCCTTCATCATCTGCTCTATTCTCGGCTGCATGTAAGCAGTGAAGTTGAAGTCACGCACATATTTCATGCCAAAGCCCTGAAGCGTTATTATTGACTTTGCAAGCAGTATGAAGTTTAAGGGCAGCTTTATCCTGTATTTTCTTGCCATGTCAAACGCATTTGAAAAGAAAGAGGCAAAATTAATCTGGCTGTTTGAGGCGTCATAATATTCCGCAAATTTCTCAACCAAATCCTCCTTGAACTGCTTTGCATTGAATGCGGCAGGGTCGTTTAGCCCCATTCTCTGGAAAGCCGCGACAATTGCGTCAAGGTCCATTGTCAAGAGCCCGATTAAGATTTCCTCCATTTCGTCAACCATGTCAGGCGTAACCCTACCCACAATCCCGAAGTCAAGAAATGCAATCTTGTTGTGCCCCAATAGAAGGATATTTCCGGGGTGCGGATCTGCGTGGAAAACCCTGTAGTCAAAAATCTGATCCAACATTGCATTGAAAACATTGTTTGAGGCTATTTTCATTGAGCTATGGTATGCTTCAAAGTCAGCAATATCGCTTATCTTCACGCCGTGGACATACGACATTGTAAGAACCCTTCTTGTCGTGTGCTCCCAGAACACCCTTGGTATTGCCACATTCTGGTCATTCTTGAAATTGTTGTAGAAAATCTCAATGTTTCTTGCCTCGAGCATGTAATCAAGCTCTTTCTTTGAGTAAGCCTCAAACCCATTGATGATTGTATTGAGGTCATACTCCCTTACTTCCGGATAGCGGTGCTCAATCAACTTTGCAAGATAATGCAAAAGCTTTGTGTCGGCAGTAAACAAGTCATACAATCCCGGGCGCTGGACTTTTACAGCAACAAGCTCTCCAGACCTTAATTTTGCCTTGTGCACCTGCCCGATTGATGCTGACGCAATCGGCTTCTGGTCAAATTCCTTAAAAACCCTTGAAAGGCTCTGGTTCAGGTCATCCTCTATTATCTGCTTCACAAGCCTGAAATGCATCGGCTTCACGTCATCCTGCAGCTTTGCAAACTCGTCGCAGTATTCCCTTGGCAGCAAGTCATATCTGACGCTCAGCATCTGCCCCAGCTTTATGAAAGTGCCGCCAAGATTCTCAAGGACTTTTCTTAGCCTTACAGGCAAAGATGTTATCGGCTTTGAGAACTCCTCTTTCTGCAGCCTTTTGTGAAAAGTCAAATGATGCTTCAGCTCAAGCCTGTCAATTGCATAGCCCATTCCCTGCTTGAAAAGCGCATTCGTAATCTGCCTTAACCGCTTTGAGCTTGAAATCTCGTGGTTTCCATTAGCCTCTTCCATACGCCTATTATAGTGGCGTTGCAGATTTAAAAAGCTTTATATATTGAAAAACAGGCAAAAATCACTTATGCGTCAGCCAGAAGATATACTTCCCGCCTTCTTTCCTGTCAAACCTGCAGAAGCCGAACCTCTCAAACTGGATTACCTCTCCCTCTTTCAAATGCTTAACACCTTTCTCAGCAAGCCCTTTCTTAACACTTCCGTCATCCATCAGAATCTCAACATCTGCATTCTCCTCATTCGCAGGAAGCCAGTGTATCAACTTTGCGTTCAATGAAGCGTCATGCTCTTTTGACATAAACTTCAAGTCCTTGAAATTAAACAAATGAATAAATCTGTAAACCCGCCCTTTAGCCAAAGAATCAGCAACAAAAAACTCATCAGAAGTTTCAAAAACCCTTTTTCCCCTTTCCTTGAAATCCTGGTGCAAATCAATCTCAGCTTTCATCAAAGGAGCATTTGAAATCTTCACTTTCTTGGGGTATTCAACAAAGAAATATCTGTTTGCTGTTTTATCAATCAGCTTCCTGTTTTCAGCATAAAGATTATCAACAGGCACTGTGATTTCGTTCTGGTTCACTCCAAAGCTCAATGAAAAAGCCCTTATTGATTCAGGAAGTATCCCTCTCCTTTTCAACGCCTGCAGGCTCCAGGTCCTAGGGTCATCCCATCCTGAATACAAGCCTGACTCAACCTCTTTCTTTGCCTTTGACTTTGAAAGCTTAACTCCGTCAATCTGCACAAGCCCTGTGTGGATTAATTCAGCGTGCTTCCAGCCAAAGATGTCCCAGATGTATTTCTCCATGTCGCTCTCAATCATCAAATCCTTGCCCCTTAATATATGGGTAATTCCGAGCAGATGGTCATCTATTGCCCATGAAAAGTCCAAAAGAGGCCAGACGCGGTACTTGTTTCCAACCCGCGGATGCTCTCTTTCGCAAATCCTGAATATGACCCTGTCCCTGAACGCGGGATTAGGATGCTCCATGCTTGTCTTGATTCTTAATGCGGCATCCCCTTCCTTGTAATGATTAAACATCTTTTTCCATTCATCAAGGGTTTTCTCAACAGTCGCTTCCCTGCATTCGCAAATCTTCATCTCAGCCCTGTTTTTCCTTAATGTTTCTGTATTGCAGAAGCAGACATATGCCTGCCCTTTTTTTATCAATTCCTCTGCGTGCTTGTAATAAATCTCAAGCCTGTCTGACTTGTAAATAATTTTATTTTCAAAATCAATGCCAAGCCATTTCAGGCCTTCCGGAATCATGCCGTATGCCTTTTTTGTGACATTCTTTTCCTCAGAGCCGATTGTGTCATCAAGAACAAGCAAAAGTTTTCCCTTGTATTTCTTTGTGTACTCATCATTAAGAATGTAGGGCCTTGTATTTCCAATATGCAAAGGGCCAGAAGGGTACGGAGCCATTCTCATCAATGTTTTGCCTTTATGCGCATTCTTAAGCTCAGGAAGCTCGTGCTTGGGCTTCTCTTTCTTCTCAAGAAGCTCAGGCGCAGTCTTCTGCAGCTTTTCAAGCTGCTCGTTTGGCTTCATTGCATTGACGTCCTTTATTACAGAATTCACATCCCTTGCAACATCCTTCATTTTCTCCTTTAATTCAGGCTTTTCAGAAAGCAATTTGCCTAATACAGCGCCTGCGTTTGCCTTTCCATTGTATTTCACTGCATTGTGCAGGGCGTATTTCTCAATGTCGTGTTTAAGCATAGAAAATAGTGATAATTGCATTACTTATAAGGGTTTCGTGGGTTGGCTGGATACTATCTGTTGTGAGGTATTTTTAAGGCGTCATACCCTGAGGTGTTTCTAACTTATTCTTGTCGATAAT
>JASEIA010000069.1 GCA_030018575.1 Nanobdellota archaeon
GGTGAAATGGGCAATCGCAGCAAGCTGCGGGGTATCAGACCCAGACAGGAATGAAACTTGACCTGAAAGACAGGAAAATCCTGCACGCATTGGATTTAAACAGCAAGGCTTCGTTGAATGAAATAGCGAGGAAAGCAGGCGTGTCAAAGCAGGTTGCTGATTACAGGCTGAAAAATCTGGTTAAGGACAAGGCTATAAAGCAGTTCTATGCCGTAATCAACTTCTCCAAATTAGGCTATACGCAATATAAGATCTACCTTAAGCTGCAGAATGCAAGCCCTGCCAAAGAAGATGAGCTTATTAATTATTGGGCTAATTGCAGAAATTCAGCATGGGTGGCTTTGTGCAGGGGAAAATGGGACATTGCTGTTTCCATATTAGCAAAAGACATCGGAGAGCTTGGACTAATCTTAAATGAGTTTAACAGCAGATACGGCCTTTTTGTTTTGGAAAAAGACATACTTATTACACAGATAAGCCCTGTATTTACAAAGGCATATTTGTCAGAAAAGAAAGAAAAGCAAAAGTTTGTTTATGGCGAGAAGATTGGGCAGTATAAATTAGATGCAATTGATGAAAGGATTCTAAAAGTATTGTCTGCAAATGCAAGAATTCCAATACTTGAGCTGATTAAATTAACAGGATTAACAAGGGATGTTATTGCTTACCGCCTCAAAAAGCTTTCCAAAGAGGGGGTTATAGCGCAATATAGAGTTTTATTAGATTTGGGGAAAATTGAGCATAAGCTGTACAAGATAATCTTAAGGCTGCATTCTTTGACCGCTGAAAAGGAAAGAACTTTAATGGCATACGTAACCGCGCATTCTTCCGGCGTGCAATACCTTAAATTGGCAGGCTCATGGGATGCCGAGCTTGAATTTGAGGTTGAGGATGATGAGCAATTGCATGAATTATTATTGGATATAAGGATGAAATTTTCAGAAATTATACGTGATTATGAAACATTGCTTATACATGAAGAGCGTAAGCTGAATTATTTTCCGTTTTAAACTTTGTTGATTAACTTACAATCAGGGCTCACTTCAACAAAATGGCTTGCTTTCCCTTCCCTGAATGCGCTGCATTGGTTTTCTGCAATATTATCAATGTCTCGCCTAGGTATATGTGCAACATCGCAGACCCAGCCGCTGTTTGCTATTGGGTTAAGAAGGCAGGGGCCGTTGTCTAATGGAATTATTGCTTCTTTGCAAGCTTTAATGCATATGTCATCAACAGCCATTGTTTCTGTTGTTACAACAACTTTCGGCGGCGAAGCCATCTTGGCTGTCATCATAACGCATCCGCTGAGCAAAGGCAGTAATCCAAAAAGAGGCAGCCATGGTTTCATAGTATAGTATGCATTGTCTTTTATATTTTTCTGCCCAAAATGTTTATAAAATACCCATACTTCCTTCCTTCCATGAGAGGTGTATCAGACAAGAACATACTGGACGAGTTTTGCATTAAATTCTGTAATATTGCTGAAAAGCACTGCAAATACATCATTGTCTTGGGCTTTGTCGCCATAAGCTCTGGAAGGACAAGGGCAACAGAGGATATTGACATGATTATTGAAAAGCTGCCTTTGGAGAAGCTTAAAGCATTGCATTCTGACTTGCTTAAGAACGGCTTTGCCTGCATGCAGTCGGATTCTGCAGATGAAGTGTTCAGCTATCTTGCAGATAAGATTTCTGTAAGGTATACTATCAGGGACCAGCCTTTGCCTGAGATGGAAGTGAAGTTTGCAAAGGGCGCTTTGGATGATTACCAGATTAAAACAAGAGTTAAGATTCCTTCAACTGGGCTGGATATCTGGTTCGGCAGCATTAACATGAACATTGCATTCAAGGAAGAGGCATTGAAATCAGAAAAGGATTTAAAGGATGCAGAGCATTTAAGAATCGTGTATGCCGAGATAGTTGACGAGCATGAGATTTCAGAGATTAAAAAAATGATAAGGAAGCTGAGATTATGAGCGAAGAAGTGCAGAGATGGGCTAAGTTCATGAAAGAAAATCCTGATAAATGGAAAAAGGTTCACACCGAATTTATCAATGCGCAGTTTGACAAGGCGGAAAGATTCTGGAAGGAATTGTTAAAGCAGCCGAACGGAAAGCAGAAGCTGATAGATGCGTATGGGATAAAGAACCTGAAGGGATATGAAGGGCTGTTGAAGTCCACAGATACAAGAGGAAGCAAAGGATGAATAGCGTGAAAGAGTATAAGGAGTATAGGAAAGCAGGCATAAAATTAAATCATGAGATAATAAATTCCTGCATAGACAAGGAAATAATGGAAAAATCAGCAAAAATGCTTGGAATTACTGGTAAGAATAATATCTTGGTGTTTGAAAATGAAGATGAAATGAATGTAATGATGGATTTTGCATTATACGAGTATATGCTTGAAGGCGAGAATATAGTAAAGATATATCGCGGTATAGTTGGTGGCAAGAATGAGATTGAGAAAGATATACTTAATGCAATGGTTTCTTCTTATACGTCACTATTTAGGGTTATTTCTACATCGGGTGAAGATTCTTTGGTAAAGTTGGATGACTTATTAAACAAGGGGCGGGTGGTAGAATTAACTGATCTAAATCTTAGTAAGTCCCTTATATCCGATGTTCTTATATTTACAAGAATTGTCCCTTTTGGTAGCTTTAATATGACTGCGGGCATTGCTTTTCTTTTCAATATGGAAGCTGAAGAAGCCCTGTCAAGATATAATCAAGCGCGCATAACAGCAGATGACTCAGCTGAAAAGTATGTTTTCTTTTTCAAGCTTAATAGAGAGTGCGGAATAGAAACAGAGTTTAGATAGGCATATATGCCTCCCTGAATACTTTAATGCTCTCTATACTCTTTTTGGATAACACAAACATATTCTGTATCTTCCTCGTATTCTCTAATATTACCCTTACTTTTAATCTCGCCATTGGCATATCTGCCATCAGTTATCTCAAAATTATCTAATCCTGAATAATGCAAAATCTCCACTAACTCCTGTGTCGTAAGCATAGATGCCATTGCGCCGACATAATCTTCTACTAATGTTTGGGTTTGCCATCTCTTTTCTCCTATTCTTTCCAGCACTTTTTGCCAATTTGCATCTCTTCTTAAATCTCTGATGTAAATTTTTCCATTCGGTAAAAGGAGCCTGTACATTTGGTCTAACGCTTTTTCTGGAAATCGGAATCTGTGCAATGCATTTCTACAGACTATATAATCCACATTTTGAAGTCCCATATTCTGTAAATCATAAATACTGCCAACTGCATATTTTACTTATAAAAATTATTTTGATTACCTTTGGAAAACAGCAAATGAATAATGTAAAGATTGTATAGACAAATACAAAGCGTAGGACTTATCCGCACGGGGTCTTAGCAATTCTAACCTTGCTTTGCTTGCAAAGCACTATTTGCACTTTATAGCCCCGAGCGGATTCGAACCGCTGTCACCGGCTTTCTTCCACGGCTTTTTCCTTAATGCCGTCCGTGGCCAAAGGCCGGTATGATTGGCCGCTACACTACGGGGCTGAATGCTGTAAAAGAAGTAATGCAGTGTTTTTAAACTTAACCTTGCTAGAAATAATAGCTCAATCCAAGCTCAACAAACGGACCCCGCTTCTGCTGCAGCGTCTGCCTTTCCTTTTCCTCTGTTAACACCTCGTCCTTGAAAACATCGCTGTGGCTTTGAAGCCCAACTTCCTCAAACACGTATCCTGTGTTTGCATAAACCCCTCTATAATATAGAAAACCTCATTCTCAACTTCAAACACGCTGTAATTCCTGTTTGCTATCAGCTTTTCAAACCACTGCCTCTTTTCCGGTTTTATCATCTTTCTTCCGCCCAGTGACTTTGTCGCGAAGCCCGCAACTATCCACTTTGCCTTTATTTTAGCCATTAACTCAGCCGTGACGTCCCACTGGATTGCCTCAAACGTGTCAATAACCTTGAACATGAAGCAGACGTCTGCTGAAGGAAGGTTTTCAGCTTCTGTTAAATCCATATTTATTGCTTTTCCATTGATTTTGAACTTGTCAAAGTATCTTTGTATGAAATCCGCGTCTGGCTTTGCAAGCTCAACAGCGTAGTATCTTACGTCTTTTAAGTTCATGAATGGAAGAGAGAAGGGGTTTAATCCGCAGCCCAGGTCTAATATAGAAGAAGGCTCTCCTGTTACTGCAAATATCTTCTGATATATTTCCCGGTAATAAGGCAAACGCTCCCTTGTTGATAAGTGAAGTGACAGGATTCTTATATGCCCTTCTGTGTCATTTAAGCTTTTTAATTTGTGCAGGAACTTCTCCCTCTGGAAGAATTTAGGCGTGAGAAAGGCGCCATAGACTTCTCTTAGGCAAGCCCTTGTCTCTTTTTCCATTTTCTCAGCGTCTCTTGGCTTTAAGTCCTCCACTTTCTTTCCTTTCAGCCTTGAGTCAAGCATCTTCTCCACGAACTTATTGTCTAAATCCCTGAATTCCCGCTTTTGCTTGATGAAGCCGATTAGAGCCTGCCTGTTCATATGCAGAAAGAGATGTTTTTAGAATATAAAGGTGTTGGAGAAAGAAAGCAGCAAAATAAAAGGAGGTTGGGGAACCGCAAGCTCCTTCTTACTTTTGAGCCACTGCCCCAAGCCCCTTCAACTTGTGACTCCTAGCAAACTATGGATTATACAACAGAAAGCTATTTAAACAAGCCTGCAACCTTAATATCTAGAAGGGTACTCCAGTGTATCGCCTGACTAGGGCTTGCCCAAAACGGCGTTGCTGGGCTCGGAGCGTAGCTCGACCCTTCAATTTTTTTCAATTAAATCTCATCTTCTGATAATTGCTGCGTATAAATCCCTTAAGTTCCCTTATATCTTCTTTTGTAATAGAATAATTTGGATTTATCTTCTTCCGCAATGTTTTTCGCGCAGCCTGGTTAGCCATTGAGCGCGGGGTTCTTACCAATATGCCGCCTATCTTGCAGCTTTTTCTGAAAGTAATCCTTATTCTTTTTTCAGCTCCGCTGCAAAAATGCCTGCAGGCGCGATAAAAATATTTCTCAACTTTCTCTTTCGGCCTTGCATCAGGGCAAACGATTAATGCCCCTGACATATTTGGGTTAAGCACAGTAATCTTATGAATCAGGTATGCATGAATAATTGTTATGACAATGCTATTAGCATTTCTTTCCCGGTGGAATTTATGATAATTCTCCTTGCCTGCCGGAAGGGAATGGCAAAATTCATCCCTGATGCTGATTTTGTATTCCCCATTAACCTTTATTGTAAACCTGAAAGACTTGTCGCGGCTGATTACTGCGAGAATGGTCTCCTTATTCCACGGATTTTCAATCTGGTTTGAAATGTCAGCCTCATACACATTTTCTCGCATTGCATCTTTCATGCTTTTCTTATATGCTTGCTGTTTTTAAGCGTTTCTTCTGTTTTTTGACGATACGGCGCTTGAATTTGCGAAATTCCGTGAATTTTGAAAATTATTCGATTTATGTGTAAATTTTTCAGAAAATTAGGATTTTAATTGCCAAAAGAAAATATTAATCAATTTAACGCCGGAGGCTCGCCTACCTTATCCTCGCCATTGCTTCAAGCCTGTGCCTGTGGATTTCTCTGCGCTTATTTTCCAGCATCCTGTACACTGCTCCGTGCGGAGCTCCTGACAAAAGCATGTCCACTGCGTCTCTTGCCAAAGCAGCCATCTCCATATCGCCGATAATCCCGACTGTCTTGCCGTAAACAGAAATAGCTGTTTCAGTCAGGTCTTCAATTGAGCGCCTAGCTCTTCCATTCTCCCCGATAACCCTTCCTCTCAGCCTGTCCATCTTTTTCTTTGACTTGCCTGCATAGTCAGTGATGTCAAGCAATTCAAAGGAATTTGTCTCGCTGAAAAGCTGGAATGCGATATTAGGCGAAAACCCGCGCCCTATCGCCTGAATGACAATCTTTACATCATACAATGCTATTGTGTCCTTTCCCCTTATCACTACATCGCCGTCATGGCTTATGTCTAATTTTACGTTTGCAGTCCTCTCAATGTGCTTTTTTACTGCGCCTTTCGTGCCTACAAGAACCCCTACCCTGTCTTTAGGTATTTTCATTTCCTGCGTAAACACTTCAGGAGCAGGCATTTCAGGAAGTTGTTTGGAAGGCAGGGTATTGACTGAAGTTTGGGCTGCCTTTTTTTCAGGCGCTTTTTTAGCAGCCTTCACTTTAGTAACCTTCGCCTTAACTTCCTTCTTAACTGCTTTCTTCATTTCATTACCTTTTGCACTTCTTCCATGTAATCAAGCTTCATCCCAAGCTTGTTGAAATATGCGCATACTATCTTTATGTCGCGCTCAAGCTTGCTCCTTGAGTCCGGGTATCTTAAGTCAACTGCGTGCGACAGGTCGATTATTACAGGTTTCTCGTCAAAGTTAAGCACATTAAACTGCGACAGGTCGGCATGCACGAGCTTTGCATCGTGATATAGCTTTCGTATGTTGCTTATAAGCATTTCGTAGAAGAGCTTTGGATTGTCAGGCTGGCAGTTGTTCAATTGTGGCGCAGGCTCCTTTCCGCCTATGAACTCCATTACAAGCACGTTCTTGAATACGTGTATTGGCTTTGGCACCCTCACGCCATTCTCCCTTGCCCTTAACAAATTCCTGTACTCCTTTATTGCCCATGTGTTGATTATTGACATCTTGTTTCTCTTCAATCCCGCATACCTCGGGTCAGGAGCCATGTACTCGTACATCTTCTTGAAATTGGCTGCAATCCTGTAAATCTTCACGCACCTTAATTCATTGCCCTTTGTTGCTGAGAAAATGTTTGCTTCCTTTCCAATCTTGATTGGGCTCTTTAATGCTTCAAAAGTTCCTATTGAGGCTTCCTTCTGCACTGCCCTTAACGTGCCTTCATCAAACACGTGGGAGAATGCCTTGAAGCGCTCCCTCTGCGTGTCTTCCTTTTGTATTGCCATGCATATAAAGTGAGCGGATTGTTTTAAATATGTATCGAAGAAGGCGGCAGGGGAGACCCCTGTTAGATTATTTTCCAAACCCCGCCTTTATAGATATGATAATACTGGAAAAAGAGATATATTTTGTATGGTAGAAAAAATGCAGCACCTAAAAGCACTGTTGGACGTGCACCTCAAGGTACACTTGGCTTTTAGACCTTACCTGCTGTTATTCATTAATCCGTACTACTGCATTTCGTTTTAGCCTTGCAGGCAGAGCATCTTATTATGCCAGTAGTCCTGTTGTTGAGGGAGATTTTGGTTATTACAAGATTATGTTCTATTTGGAGAGGAAGGCTGAGGAGAAGGTCACTGAAAATCAGAATAAGTATAGTATATCACATTTTAAGAAATTTATCACCATTGAAATGGATCATATGATTTGGTATTTCTGCAATCCAAACTTCTGTTTCCCAAGCAATATCCTCAGCGTGCCTTTTAAATTCTTTAAAATCTGGGAACGCACTTACAAATACCTTAGTATATTCTATTTTTGAAAAATATTCAGTTAACTCAATAAACCTCTTTTTAGACACAGGCCCATGAGATGAAACGGCTTCAATCAAATATAGCTTCTTTGTTGTTCTGTTCAATAAGATAATGTCAGGTAATATATCCTGTTTTTTAATTTCCAAATTAATCTGTTTCAATAATGGCTCATTCAAATATAACATCTTATGGGCTGTATCTCCAACATACAGAATTTCCGAATTAGGACAAAAGTGGATTCTAAAATAGGTTAAAATATCTATTTGTAGTTCATTATGCTCGCCTGGTGAAAATCTAATATTTGTATCACCCATTTTTAGAGATAATTTGTTCTTATCTCTTTTAGATTTATAACTCGAGTTTAGCAATTAATCTGGGTGCCGAAACAGGATAGGCGGGATTTCTCG
>JASEIA010000006.1 GCA_030018575.1 Nanobdellota archaeon
AGCAAGGAAGCCAAATATCACATTATACTGCTCTTCTGTTAAGCCTGCATCAATATTATGCCTTCGTTTTATTTCCTTTGGATAAATCACCAATGCAGTTGCAATGAATGTCGGCTCTATTTTTGTGAACTTCATCGCATACTTCTCAAAATCAACCTCCTCTTTTACAATTGAGCCTGCCAGGTCAGCATTCAAATTGTACTGCTTTTCAAGCCTTATTGCCATTTCAGTGAGCAATTCAGGCAGCTTTAACGCGGAAAGCATTTCTTTTGTAACCAGAATCTGCTTTACATCTGTCTCAGGATACATTCTTGCAGCGCCCGGCATTGGGCGGAGGAATTCAGTGCTTCCGTCAGGGTTTGCCTTCCTGACTTCTGATTTTGATTCCTTTAGTTCAATCTGCCTTTTCACTTCATTCTCAATAACAGTCGGAATGCTTCTCAATTCCTGGAATCCCTTGATTTCAACCCTTGTCTTTCCTGCAATTGAAACATTCACATCCTGCCTTATCGTTCCAATGCCTCTTTTCACTTTTCCTGTAGAGCGCAGTATCATCCCTATTATTGAAGCGCATTCCTTTGCATGCTCATTGTCTTTTATTGAGGCGTCTGTCGCTATTTCAACCAATGCAACGCCTAATCTGTCCAATCTGTAAGTTACCTCGTTTCCTTTCTCAGAAATCTTCTTTGCAGCCTCCTCTTCAAGGCAGACAGTGGATACGGCAACTTTTCCTTTTGAAGTTTGTATGTAGCCGTCTGTTGCAATCAACGCAGTCCTCTGGAATCCTGACACGTTTGAGCCGTCAATGACTGTCTTTCTCATGAACTGGATTTGGTCGACTGGCTTTGCATTTAATAACAAAGCTATTTCCAAAGCAATCATCAATGCCTCGCGGTTTACCTCGTGCGGAGGCTCCTCGTCCAATTCAACCAGGCAGCTGCTTGTCCTGCACGCCTCGTATATGAATGTTCTGTTTCTCTGCTTTTCAAAGGCAGCGGCCTTGTCAACCTCGCCTGTCTCGCCTGCGACAGCCCTTATCTTTCTTTTTAGGATTATATCGGGCTTGCTCTCGTCGTTTACCAAAGAAGGGCAGCTGCAGAAGAGCTTGTGTGTTTCGAGCTGCTGGTGAATCTCAATCCCGCACCTGAAGCCGAGCTTTTCATAGTCCATTGCATTTGAAAAGAGGGTTTATGTTTAAAAATGTATCGAGAGAGAAGCCAAGGCGGTGAATGGAAAGGCGAGCCTGCCGGCGTTAATCTCCTGCTTTTTTTGCATTTGCCACAGAAATCTATTTAAGCAAGCACATTATTCCTTGCTTATTCAATCAGGAGGCATTTACAATGAGGGATGCACACAGGCAGTCAATTGAAAGCAAGATAAGCTGGGATTACGGCGATGAGTTGGGATATGCAAGGAAAAAGGTTGCTGAAAAATACGGCGATACTGCAAATACAAGCATGGTTGATGCATGCCTGACGCAAAGCTTCCAGAAGTATTTGAATGGTATTGGGCTGATGTTAGGCCTTGAATTTTCGCATCTGCCTGAACAAAAGCCGGTTCCTATTTTTCAGCCGCGCATTTTAACTTACGGGGTCGCAAGCATTGGAAACCGCTTTGAAAATGTAGAGATTTCTGTATTTATGCAGCCTTATTCTGAAAATGTTTCGCATTATGGCTTGGCGATTGACTTAAGGCAGCCGAAAGTTCCACAGCAAAGCGGGTTCTTTGCAAAGCGCAAGGAAGACCTGCTGGAGATAGCGGCAATACCCGGCGTAAACTCAGGAAGGTCATGCGCACAGGAGCTTAATTATGAAGAGCTGGAAAAAAAGAAAGATGCAGAAGTTGTCTGGCTTAACATAACAAGCAATGTTGCATTTGTGCTTGCCTTAACAAAGCTGAAAGAGAAGTTTTCAAGGTATAAGGCTTAATTTTTTCTTAGAATTCCTGCACTGCAATCCCCCTAACAATCTCTTGCTTGATTAGTCTTTATGCCGCCTGAAAGAGCCGATTAATCCAATGCCTTCGTTCCTTATGTCTTCAAGCAGCGCATTCTTTGAGCCAGCAAACTCCCCTTCTGTGAAATAATGCACCTGGATTTTTCTTTTGAATTGCCTTGAGACAGAATCAGCAATATCGGCAGTTATCATCTCCTGCTTTATATCTTTATCAAACACAATAATGGCTATGTCTACATCAGAATTTGCCCTTGCCATCCCTTTTGCCACAGAACCGAACAGGAAAATTCTGCTTGCAAATGTTGTTTTCTCAATTATCTTTCTGCTGAACTCATTGAGGATTAGCATGGTGTCAAATGATATACTCTTAAGGCTAATTCTCTCTGCCTTTAAAAGCTCAAGCATCTTTTTTGCATATTCATTTGACAAGTCGAGGTAGTATACCTCTTTCTTTCCCCTTTTTTCCTTAACAAGCAAATTCGCAAGAAACAGTCTCTTTAATGCCTGGTTCACAGCCTCATTTCCTAATTGCGTATATCTCTTTATGTCTGTCCTGGCTATAGGCTTTGTCGGGGTTTCAGACAACAGCCCAAGTATGCGCCATGATGATTTGTATCCAAGGATTGTTTCAAGCATCATTTTTCAGCATCTTCTCCATCAGTTCAATAAACGGGCTTACAATCTGCTCATTAAATTCTGCTGATTTCTCAAAAGCCAGCTTTTCATGCTTATCAGAATAATACTGGGATTTTTCGCGCTCATCCCTGCCTTTGCCCAGCATAAGCGGGATTATTCCCTTTTTGAAGTGGGTTGAGAATATTTCATAAACCCTTTCAGCCTCCCTCAGCAGCCTTATTGCCTGCTCCTTTGCCCGCTTGTCAGAAAGGACTTTTCTTAGCGCAACAATTGCCGCAAGATGCACGCCCCTTCCTGTTATCTTCAGGTTATGCTGATCCGCAAGGTACAATTTTGCGATATCGTGCATGGAATAATACCCTGCAATTATTGCCCCTCTTGGGGAAACAGCAAACAATGCTTCAGCTGCCTTTAAGTCATCCTTATATGCATCTTTGTGGAAACCCGCATACTTCTCTTTTTCTGCCTTTGGAAGGCTGCTTATGACTCCCTTTTCCCTGAATTCCTCAAACTTCATGGTATTGGCAAGGCATTGTCTGTTTATATACTTTTCTTAAATAAACAGATTTCTGTTCCAAAAATCTATTTATTTATAAATAAAAACAGATTTCTGGTTGAAAATGGACAGATTTCTGTTTTATATGGCCCTGCAAAAGCCACAGAAAGGTTTAGAATTCCTGCACTCCCACTCTCTTCACAATCTCCCCGCGGAGATTCTCCATAAACAGCTTCTTAACATCCTTCGGATGATTGCTCAAGAGCCATGCCAATTTGATAAAGGCAGTTTCTGGCGTCATTGCGCTGAAATTGCCTAATACGCCAATGTCCTGCAGCTTTCTGCCGGGAGAATAAACATTCATGTCAACCCTTCCGTATATTGTCTGCAAGGCCATCACCACAGGCATCTTCTTTGCCAGTGCCTCAATTGCCTTGAATATCTTCTTGTGCTCTTTTGTGAAATCATCAATCTCTGAAATAGGGAAATGCCCCAATCCTGTCCCTTCCAATACCAATCCATCACATTCCTCAAAAGCCAATAGCTCTGAAGCAAACATGTTTGGATGCGAGACAGCAATTCCTATCTTCAGATTCTCCTTAAACGGCAATACATTAAGGTTTCTCTTTTCAGCTTTTTTGTAATTGCCGTGAAGCATCCTGACAGAGCCTGAATGGTAGTCAACCTCTGCGACTGCATCTGCATTTACTGCCTTGAAAGCATCCCTTCTTGAGGAATGCATCTTTCTCGCATTTGTTCCCGGGATGACAAGAGCCAATGTGTCATTGATTCCCTTATGCATGCATATTGAAACTCCCGCGAAATCAGTTTTTGCAATAAACAGGCAGGCTGAAATTAAATTCATTGCAGCGTCAGAGCTTCCCCTGTCAGAGCTTCTCTGCGAGCCGACCAATACAACAGGAACCGGAAGATTCTCAAGCATGAACTCGAGCGCTGCTGAAGTGTAATGCAATGTGTCAGTGCCGTGCGTTACGATGACTCCGTCAGCGCGGTTCTTAACCTCTTTCTCAATTTCCTTTGCCATCAAATTGTAATGCGCAAATCTCATGTCGTCAGAAGCCATGTTTCCCATAAGCCTTGAGCTTATGTTTGCAATATTGTTTATCTCAGGAAACATTGCAACAAGCTCTTCAGGAGTGAAATGGGGAGTTACAGCGCCTGTTGAATAATCAACTGCAGAGCTGATTGTGCCGCCTGTATGGAGAATGACAATGCTTTTCCTTCCTTTCACTTCAGAAACAGCTTCTTTCTTCTGCAATGCCGCATGGAATTTCTTAATCAGCTTCATTGACTTCACTTTCTTTTTTTCAATGCCTAT
This sequence comes from Nanobdellota archaeon, assembly GCA_030018575.1. Lineage (GTDB taxonomy): Archaea > Nanobdellota > Nanobdellia > SCGC-AAA011-G17 > GW2011-AR17 > UBA9640. The sequence continues at coordinate 4,427 of JASEIA010000006.1, forward strand.
GTTATAACCAGAGTCAAGCTTTATGCTTACGAATTTCTTGTCAGGATTGTCAATGTATTTTCCGTGAAGCGTCTTGTCTTCAAGAACAACCTGCACTTCATCGCCGTTTGAAAAGCTTTCCATGTGAATTGTTAAGTGCATTGCTGTTTAAATTAGTTTCGGGCGGATAAAGGAGGCGGGAATCCTTTGGCTTTCTGCTTTTTATGGACGTTTCAGGAAAGAAATGACTTAAAATCCATATAAACCCTATATAATGTTAAATGGACCATATCTGTAAAACAACATAGGACTTCATGGCAAAAATCTACAAAAACAAGTACCTGCAAAGTATCCAGCCCAGCATTGGACATTACTTGCAACATCTCTTCGTCTATGGTATCAATTCTGGATTTGCCTTTAAACTGCAAGCCATAATCTTGAAGTTTAGCAAACAGTTCAATAGCCCTTTTTCTATCCACATTTAATATCTCATCCTTGAAATGTATTCTGCTAAACCCGTAACCTCTCAACAGTTCAATTTCAGCAATTACATTTTCTATTGAACGCTCTCGATGTTTATACTGCCAATGCTCATTTAATGTGCAGAATTTGCAGGATTTGGCGCATCCTCTTGCGGAATAAACAGAACCAGTTGTGATTTGGGCATATGTTTTCATATCAACAAGGTCATATGCTGGCAAAGGGATGTCATCTATATGCTCTATCATAGCTCTATCCTTGTTGTGAATAATGCCCATTTCATTTTTACATGAAATTCCTTCAATTTGCTGGGTTTCAGCTCTTTCTGAAATTCTTGTAAGCAAGTCTAAGAATGTGGCTTCTCCTTCTCCCCTGACAACATAATCGACAACTCCGCTTCCCAACACAAATTCTGCGTTTGTTGTCGGAAATATGCCTCCCATTATAGTTACTTTTCCCATCTCCTTGGCTTTTGTAAGCATACGCAAGGCATCAGGATATTCAGAAGTGCATGCGCCGGTGGCAATTATATCGTAATCTGCAAAATCCCGTTCTATGTTTCTGGATATGCCTTTATACTGGTTTAATCGGTTTGTTTGTATGTTTATTTCTATAGCGGGGTTATGCTCCCTTACGTAAGATGCCAAATACAGCAAGCCCATAGGTATGCCAACTTCCCCTGCTATTCCATTTTTCTTTACAGGATGCTTTACTAAGGGGGTGGCAAGAAGAACTTTCAGCTTCATCTTCCGCCTCCGTATGGAGAGATATTCGCAACAAAGTTTATCTTAACAGCATCATATGCTCTTTTTACTTTCCCATTGCTGTCAATTGTGACTAATCCGGCTTTCTTTAAATTGCCTATATACATGCTTGTGTTTGCTATCTGTTTTTTAGATAGTTTTGCAATCTGTGAAATAGTTTTTGTGCCGTCTGCCAGATGGAGCATTTCCACCAAGGGCTTGCTTTTAACCACTTTCCCTATCTCAAGAAGCTGTTCACTTGTTTTTATGCTTAAAACCCTGCTGGGTGATTCTGTTTGGGTAAATTTAGCCTTGAAAGAGTTCATATATTTATAGAGATTATACCCCAAAGTAAACATCTGGTTTTCTATTGGGAGCTTGTGAATTATTTTTGTTATTTGGCTTTGGTCTGTTTCTATTATATTGCCTTTTGTATCATAATAATGAAGCGTATCAAGCTTGTCTTTCAGAATGATTTCAAATAATGCATTTATGTCTCGCTCACTGGGCTTGTGCCCATTAAAGATTCTTATAACTTCTTCCAGGGACATATTCCATTCAGGGACTGATTCGTCTAATATTATGTAAGGCACATGCTTTGTTATTAAAAAAACAGGCTTTTCCATGCCTATTATGCCTTCATCATACATTAATTGCCTTGTTTTTTTGTAAATTTCCTCTTTATTATTGCCAAGCAAAGCGACGTCCATAGGGCTTTCCGCATCTTCGGGATAAAGCAGATGGAAAAAATTCGCAAAGAATATATCTGCCGGCATTTGTATTAGGTGAGAAACCTTGTGCGGTAACGCAAAGTCCACTACTTTCAATGATGTTAGTATATGGTATAATTTAAGGAACAAATCATGGCTTTGGACATTAACCATCCTTCTCCATACTTCCGAGGCTTTATAGATGTGTAATTGCCTAGAGTCAACATCCAAAGAAGAAAATATTCGCTCTACTTCCTGCACTTTTTTATCCATGAATGCGGAAGGGCTTTCAGCGCCTAATGCATGCACAACTTGGCGTTTAAAATACTTATTCGTGATGCTATTCATGTCCCATATAACAATGAATAATTCATAGCCTTCTTTTGCCAATTTTGCCAGTTCATTAATAATAAACAGATTTATGTAATTGGGGGTAATATATGTAAAAGAGCAGAATAGCCTTACTTTTTCTTTTGACTTTAAGCGAGGTCTTATAAAACTATTATACAGGCATTCGTCCTTTTCTTCGCAGCTATAACTCTTCGCCATTTTTGTTATATACTTTATATAATCTATGTTATATTATGTACCCCCATTGGGCGAAATTATAACCAAGTATATAAATCTTGCTATTTTAAACCCTATAAGTGAAAATAAATGAAACGCAGCTTAATACTCATGGGCGGAAAGACTTACGTCATAAGCCTTCCTGCGGACTGGATAAAGAAGCACGGCCTGAAGAAAGGGCAGGAGCTGGAAGTGAATGAGGACATCGGGAAAGTCATAATCACTGCAGGCAGCTTAAAGCCCAAAGACAAGGCGATAGCAATGGAATACAGCAGCGAGAAGCTCGTAAAGGCTTACCAGCTTGGCTATGACGAGATAAAAGTGACAGGAAAAATAAGCATTGACAGCCTGCAGCAGACAATAAATGACTTCCTGCCCGGGTTTGAGATAATGACCTCAGGAAAGGGATATTTTATGCTGAGGTGCGTTTCTGAAGTGGAGATACAAGAATTTGACGCGCTTTTGAAAAGGGCGTTCCTGCTTCTCCCAAGCAGCAGAAAGTCAGCATTAAGGCTTATCAGCATGTGCAAGAGATGCATAAGCAAGAGCGGCTACAAGAGTTTCAATGAAAGCCTCGTAACATATAGCCTGCTTTGCGACATGGAAAAGGCAGCAGAAGGCAATTCCAAGCCCAGGGCGATGCAGGAAATGCATTCAAGATTTGCAACTATCGGGTTTGAGGAGATTTCGCCGGAAACGCCATTTGCAAGCCCGATGCAGGAGATTGCTTTGGCGAGAGAATGTGCAAATGTTTAGGGAATTTAACAATTTTCAGAGATTCCAAAAAATTTTCAAAGTGTTTGGAAATATGTTGACCACTTGACCACTTGCCAAAGAGAGGGGTATAAAGTTTATAAATAAGGAGACTATCGTAATCTACATGCATGATATTATAACAAAAGAGGTAAAAGTATATTTTAAAGATTCTCGCATAATGAAAGAAGTGCCTGATAAGAGTATAAATCTAATTGTGACTTCTCCACCTTATTTTGAATATAAAGATTATGGAGTTAAAACCCAAGTGGGTTTCGGCAGTACTTTTGAAGAATATATAAAAGATTTAGTAATTATATTAAAGGAATGCTACAGGGTTTTGGCAGAAGATGGAAAACTATGTATTAACATTCCAAACCCTTATTCACATATAAAAAAAGAGGGACGTAGGTTCATATATCCCTTAATTCCGCTAATCACACTTGAATGTAATAAAGAAGGATTAGATCTATATGATGAAATAATATGGGTAAAAGCAAATGCAAATGCAGGGGCATTAGCAGGTAAACCTCTTTTTGGTTCTTACCCTTATCCTCCTAATTTTTGTATTTTAAAATCTATGTTTGAAAATATACTTATTTTTAAAAAACCTGGAAAAAGAGAGATTAGATGGTCTAAAAAAAGAATATCCAAATTAACAAAAGAGGAATGGAGAGAATTTACTAAAGGGGTTTGGAATATATCGGCTATAAAACAAAACACTCATATTGCAATGTTTCCAGAAGAGTTACCTAGGAGGCTTATTAAGCTATATTCTTTTGTAGGGGATACCATACTAGATCCATTTGTTGGAAGTGGAACAACATTAAAAGTTGCAAAAGAATTAGGCAGAATTGGGATAGGGTATGAAATCAATAGCAAATATAAATCTATAATCATCCAAAAAATAGGGCTGCAATAAAAGGGATAGAAAAAATGAAACAGAATTGGAGTATCAATGTAACAACAAGAAATCCAGCCCGACTAAAAGATATGCTAAAGGTATTAGCTAAATTTGAAGGCAAAATATTTGATGCAAAAATACAGGTCACATTTATAGATTCTGCTATTTCATCAGGATTATATAAACCCTCGAAAGAAATAGGAGATAAAGCACTAAGAGGACGTACGTGGGTAGGTATTTTTAATACATTGGGATTTGCAATTGCCTATGAGACCTATGGGCATGTAGTGATAACGCCTGCAGGTAAAAATCTTATACAATCAACAGAAGAACAAGAAAGTGAAATCTTCCTTAGACAACTATTAAAATGGCAATTACCAAATCCAAGTCCAACTGCCAGAGGATTTTCGGAGTATAATCTCATACCATTTATAGCAACATTAAAGCTATTAAAAAAGACAGGAGGTCTTTCAAAAGAAGAATTTAACTTATTTATACCAACGCTTACGAAAATAGAAAATATAGATCAACAAGTACAATTAATAGCACAATTCAGAAAGGGGTTGAAAGAGTGTTCAAACTTAAAAAAGCGTGCTGAATATATTCAATCTTTTTCTAAAGAATTTATAAGAAGAATATATAATGAAGAGTTAAAAGCCGAATTGGAAGCAATTTCTGGAGATAGCAAAACATTGATTACAAATTTATTTTTAAATAAAAAGCGAAATAATCTCAGAGATTATGGCGATACGATAATGAGATATTTTAGATATACTCAGCTTATTTCACTTCAAGAAAGAAAAATAATCTTATCTCCTGCACGTAAAGAAGAAATAAATAAAATATTACAAACTTTTGAAGGTTCAGCCTTAGAATTTAAAGGTAAGACGAAGGAAGAATGCTTAATGAATTTTTATGATTATTTTGGAGCTTTAGATAAACCCTTATTACCTTATGAAGAAAAAGTATCCTTAGTAAAAATAGCTTTAGGACTACAACAATCATTATCGGGACTTATAGATGAATTGAAAGATATAAAGAAGGAAATGTCATATAAAATAGAAGAGTTTCCAGAAAAAGAGTTAATGAAATTTGATATACCTCTACTAAAATCTCTTATCTACCGATTACGCGGGCAGAAAAAAGAACTTATTCAGATAATTAATTCAGAGGATATAAAACGCCCAGAGGAGTTAGCAAAGATAATCTCCGTATTAGAGGATATAGATTCTAAAGATACAAGTATTGCAGATAAACCACTATGGTTAGAATGGTATACTTTTTTAGCATTAAAATCTTTAGATGATGAAGAATTGATTAAACCAAATTTTCCTCTAGATGAGAATAATGAACCAACATCAGTTGCAAGACCTAATAAACCCGATATAGAAGCGTACTACAAAGGCTATGCACTCATTCCCGAAGTAAGCATGAGCGCCAGAAGAGACCAATATGTACAAGAAGGAATCCCAGTTATACGACATGTAGTTCAAATAAAAAATAATGAAGGGAAACGTAAAGTTCTTGGAATTTTTATTGCGCCAAGTATACACCATGATACAAGAAATATCTTTTTTATGGCGGCTAAAGAAGCAATAGTCGAAGGGGGGCAAATAACAATAATCCCGCTCACTATTAAACAATTTATTGAAATCCTTAAAATTGCATTAGAAGTAAAAAGGAAGCGCCAAATTAAAAGTTTGGAAATAATAAATCTATTCGACTTATTAGATAAATTACGTGAATCTTATAAAAATGCTAGTGAATGGCTCAGTGAATTTGATAAGATTATATCGAATTGGGCTGGGAGTTTAAAATGATTCCCAAATTGATATTGGGAAGCTGTTTAGACTTATTAAAAGAGATTCCGGATAATTCAATAGACCAGATATTTGCTGATCCCCCTTATAATCTTTCTGGAAAGAGCCATATAACCTGTAGTAGTGGCAAAAAAGTTCAATGTTTTAAAGGTTCATGGGATGTAATTGAAGATATAGAAGGTTTTAATTCAAAATGGGTTGCTGAATGTATTAGGTTACTTAAAGATAATGGAACAATTTGGATTTCCGGAACGTTACATAATCATCCTTCGATTGGTATGCTATTAAAAAAATTGAACCTTTGGATTATAAACGATATAATCTGGTATAAGCCTAATTCTGCACCACAGCTCCAGCCAAATAGATTTGCACCTTCAACAGAATTAATATGGCTGGCTTCAAAATCAAAAAAGTATTATTTTAATTATGAGCTAGCAAAATTTTTGAATAAAGGTAAACAAATGAAGAATCTATGGGAGATAAATGCCCAAAGGCATATAACTTCGCACCCTACTGAAAAACCAGAGAAATTATTAGATAGAATAATCTTAATTGGAAGTAAAAAAGGTGATACAATCTTAGATCCATTTATGGGTTCAGGTACTACAGGGGTTAGTGCTAAAAAGTATGGAAGAAATTTTATTGGAATTGAGATAGATCCTGCTTATTTTAATATTGCTAAAAAAAGAATTGAAAATACTAGTATAATTTCAGAACCCAATGTCCAATCTGGGGCGCTTAAAAATTGGGTAACATAAGTCTTGCTACGCTTTTAGGACAAATGTCTTGACATTATACAATTAATTTTGAAGAGAAGATTATGAATCTTTTAATAGGCTTATAGAAAGTGTTACCCTCAATGTTGCATATAAACTTGATGTTGTACTCAAGGAGAATATAAATTCTACAGATTGAAAAGTGATAGCAGTAATGCTAATAATAGGATTAATGCCGGAGGCTCGCCTTCTCTGCGTAAGTCTGCTTCGCATATTTCATGCTTTTTGCTTAAAAAGAAGCTTAAACCACGCGCCAGTTACTACTCACTTTTGCAGTTTTCTGCTTTTTTCTCGGAAAAATGAGGCAATTATATACTCCAATCTATATATTGCATTTCAATAATCTTTAAATACTCATTCAGTTATAAAAATAATAGAAGCGTTCAACAGAGTCTTTGGCGAGACCTTGGTGATTGGCTTTCACAAACCTTTTGGCGAAGGTTTATTTAATGATTGGCGAAACAGTGTTTGGCGACACGTATTTCTAAAGAGAGTATAGGCTAAACTACTATATAAAGATTATTGTTGTTTGGTATATACTTCCGAACGCTAAAAAAACCCTAAAGGAGGCAAAAAAAATGGAATTTATCGTGCAAAACGCACTGAAAGCGGCGCCTGACATGAAGTCAACCGGGTCGCTTATAGGACAAGCCAACATTAAGGTAATGGGTGTTGGTGGTGGCGGATGTAACGCTACAAACTGGCTATATAAGAAGGGAGTTCAGGGAGCGGAAATTGTCGCAATGAACACGGACAAGCAGCATCTGGACCTCATGGAAGCCGACAAGAAAATACTCATCGGCAGGGACCTGACAAGAGGGCTTGGATGCGGCGGTTTCCCGGACAAAGGAAGAGAGGCTGCAAAAGAGCAGATTTCAGAGATTAAGGAATCCCTGAAGAACTCTGACATGGTTTTCGTAACAGCAGGCATGGGCGGCGGTACAGGAACCGGCGCAGCGCCTGTCGTAGCGCAAATCGCAAAAGAAGCAGGCGCAATCGTAATCGGCTGCGTCACAATGCCTTTCGACATTGAAAGGGCAAGAATTGACAAGGCTGAATTCGGCTTGCAGCAGCTTAGGGAAGTTTCTGACACAGTGATTGTCATTGACAACAACAGGCTGGTGCAGATTGCCGGGAATTTGCCGGTACAGCAGGCATTTGCAGTTGCAAACGAGCTGGTTTCAACAATGATAAAGGGTATTGTTGAGATTATAGCAGTGCCTTCACTGGTCAACCTCGACTATGCTGACGTAAAGGCAATAATGGCGGCAGGCGGAGTGTCAGTCATCGGAGTAGGAGAATCAGATTCCGAGCACCGCGTTGAGGAAGCTGTCAAGAGGGCCTTGAGCAACCCGCTGCTTGACGTAACCTACGAAGGTGCAACAGGCGCCCTGATACACATCACAGGCGGGCCTGACCTGACACTGGACGAAGTCAGCAGGGCTGGCGAGATGATCACCGAGACTCTAGACGCAGACGCAAACGTCATATGGGGAGCAAGGGTTACAAACGACATGGCTGGAAAGCTGAGGGTTATGACAATCGTGACAGGCGTGAATTCGCCCTACGTGCTCGGCAAGTCAACCAAGTCAGCTGTATCCAGGGGCACCCGAATGAACGAGGAGCTGGGTATAGAGTTCATAAGGTGAACTCATGGTTAAGGGCATAAATATTTTAGTTCTACACTAGAATACCCCCGATGCCCTTACTATTACGCTGATGCCCTACTTTTGCCTCTGGGCATCAGCTCTTTTCTTTTTTAATCCGAGGCTGATTTTCTTTTATGTTTCTTTTAGAAATTATTGCTTAATCAAGAAAATAAAAGAAGAAATGCCGGATGGCCGGACTTTTACTCCGCCTGCTGGTGCGTAAGCATCTTTGCATACTTCAGGGACATGCCGTAGATATGCAATCCCTTGCTGAATGCGTGCATTTCTCCGTCAACCAAATCATCCCTGTCTATGCAGTTAATCATATGCTCCTTCATTGTCTGCAGCCCTGCAAGGTTCAAAGGCAATCCGCCCCAAAGGTCCCATGAGCGGAAATAAAGGAAGAAATGAAGCCTGTATTTTCCAATGCTTTCATCAAACCTTGCTTTTGTGTCTATTAACCTCAAACAAGGCGGGTCTGAGATCTGCAAGTCAGAAGGCATTCCAATTTCCATTGTGAGCTGGTTCTGGCCAAACAGCCCTTTTCTGTACTGCTGAATGACCATCTCAAGCGGATTGCAGTGCATTGACACTTCTGTTGCGGGCTTAATCCTGATTTCATCGCCTTCTTTTCTCCCCAACAGGAACTCTTTCAGCTTTTCATTCTCAATTACCCTCAGCTTTGGGTTGTTTATTCTTTCGCCGTAAGTGTATGTCTCGTTCTTCTGCACGATATCAGTGAGCAGATAAGGCAGGTACTCATCAATCTTTTCCTGGTCAGAAGGCGGTGGTATTCCAGGTACATCTATAATTGGTATAAGCGGCCTTTCACCTGGATTCCTTATTCTTATTGAGACAGAGTCAAACTCAAGCCTCTTGTCCTCATTTTCAAAACTGCCTTTTTGTACGGCATATTCGCTGCCGTGCCTGAAAATAGCGTAAATGGCCTGGTGCCACGCGTCTGATATGTTTGTTGCGTCTATGTGTACTGGATTTAACATACTGCTCACCTCTGTTTTTTTGTTTTAATCGGGTGTGGAAACTGTCTTATATACCTTTCTAAGCGTTGCAGCCGTCTTAAAAGTATGCTTCAAAAATATGCAGCAGTGTTGCAGTTTTTCAGCAAATCCGGAATTTCATCTGCTGCTTTTTAAGGAATAATCAAAAATTTCCAATCTCCTTGGAATATTTGCGGAATTTCGCGGCAAGAGTTTATGAAGAGAGAATACATAGCAGTTTAGCGATGGAAAAAACAGGATTTTACGTTGACTCGTGCATCTATATCAATTTGTGGAACAAGGAAGAAAGGCAAAATAATAAACCTTGGGAAATAGCTGAAAATTTCTTCAATGTGCATGGGCAGGACAGAATCTATTATTCAGGTTTTGTATTGAGAGAGCTCCAATTTGTTCTTTCAGCGGATAAATTTAATAAATGCAGGCTGGCAATCATTGCGCGGCTGAATTTCAGGCGGCTTTTTCTCTCTGACAGGGAAATGGCAATTGCAAGGTGTATAGAAACAGAAATCAATTATGAAATCAGCTTTTACGATATAATTCATATGCTTCTGGCAAAGCAGGCAGATGCAATACTGATTACAAGAGACAGGAAGCTGATTAAGTTAGCGCTAAGATATGGCATTGATGCTAAACTGCCTGAAGATGCATTATAGGTTATTTATCTCATCCAAGTCTATCTTTTGCTTGGACAATTCTCTTCTCGCTTTCCTTATGATATTCACGCCGCTGCCTTTCAGCTTTATTGTTCCCACCTGGTCCGCCCACACAAATCTTCTCACAGCATCCCTTACCACGTCAGAGCGGTTTGCATAGACTCCTTTTTCCACCAAGGAATCCATCATCTCAACAAGCCCGTGGCTCATCCTTATCTGGATTGTATCCATTACCATGGTAATTGAATTGTAATGCCTTATATTTAACCTTTTCGGTTGCTTTCAAGAATACTTCTTCAAAACCTTTGCATACTCCTTCGTGAGCCCGCCGAGGCGGAAGATTATTGCTTCCTTCACGCCTGCCTCTTTTGCAATCCCCAAATCCCTTTCAAGAATATCCAATGAAATCTTCTTTTCATCGCCCCTTGCGCCGACAGCAAGCGTCCCGAATGCCGGAATGAACTTTCCGCCAGAGTCCTCAATGCCTTTTTCAATCTCTTTTCTCATGAATTCCTCTGAAAAGCCGTGCATTGAGCTGTAAAGCATCTTGACTTCATAATTCCCGTACTCTTTTGCGCTGAATTCCAAGCCAAGGGCTTTCAAAAGCCAATATGAAATTCCTTTTTCAGGGAAATACTCCGCGCAGTAAACATCCTTCTCGTGGCTTGAAAGGAAATCCTTTATCATTCTCTTGTTTTTATGGAAAAATATAAGGTTTTTCAGCAGCAAAAGGCGCCTTTTCGGAAGCTCTGCATCCCACAGCAGGGGCACGTTCCTTGTTTCCTGCATTATCCTTTTCAAAGCTTTTCTCTCTGCAAACGGGCTCAACCAGCAGCCTTCCTCTTTTTTCAGCAAAGGCCAATAGATTACTTCTTTTACTTTTTTTGATTTTATCCTGTCTTTTATCTTATAGAAAGCGTCAAGGGACTCAGCAGCAATGTAAAGCTTTGTTGGAATTGAGACAAGCGAAATCTTTGCAAGGTTTTCTTTTGTAGGATATTCCTCAAAAAAGCTGATAAGCATGGAATTAAGAAGGCGGCTTGGCTTTTAAGGATTTTGGCGCTTTTCGGGCAGGCAGGTTTGACGATAGTTTGCAAAAGCCGAAGCTTTTGTGAACTCCGTCAAATCTCTGCAGAGATTTGACGATACGAAGCAAAAACCCCCTTCCGATGAAGCCGTAAATTCCTGCCTCTCTTGCTCTTTTTCATTGCTTTTTTCCGGCTGGCACATGGGAATTTTCGGAAACCTCCGGAAGATTTGCGGATTTTTGTGCGAAGAGTTTATGAATAGGCAGTTATAAGCACAAAAACATGCAAAAATTAAAACCAAAACCTTTAAATATATACAGGTATATCCAAGGATATACGGGATACAGCAGATGAAAGTTGTATTCAGCAGCCATGCAGTTGACAAGATGGACATGTACGGCGTTGATAGGAAAGAAGTCGAAGCTGTAGTTTCAAGAGGCATGAAGTGGAAAGAGGAAGGCACTGAAAAGATGCACGCAAGAATGGCAGGGCTGGAAGCTGTTTTCATCTGCAAAGACGGCATGGTATTTGTAATAACTGTGTATCCCGCTGGAGACTAAAATGAAATGCATATCGTGCGGAGGGGAAATGAAAGAAAAGCTGGTTGAGCATAAGGAGCTTGGAATCTCTTTAGGCAAGTTTCCTGCAATGTCCTGTTCCAAATGCGGCGAGAAATATTATGATTCATCTGCTGTTGACAGGATACAGGCTGCCTCAAAAAAGGCAGGGCTTTTCGGGATTGCGGGCAGGGTAAAGGCTGCGAAGATAGGCAACAGCATTGCCATAAGGGTGCCGAAGGAAATAGCAGAGGCAGTGCACCTGAAGCCTGGTTCGGAAGTCCTGATGCATTCGGAGAACAGGAAGATTATTGCGGAAGTGGTATGACTCCTTTCTTATGTTGAACTACACTATGCTTTTGCCTGCCCCTAGAAACGTTTAAATAAACAGAATACCAATTAAGCTGTGATGAAAAAGAGGATTTTTGTAATTGCGCTTGCTGTTATGCTTATTTTGGTTTTTGGGCAGGCTGTTTTTGCGCCTGACTGCACGCCTGACGCAACCAGGGGATGCTCAGGCAGCGCTGTGTGGTGGTTTGACAGCTGCGGAAATCCTTCCAGGCTTGATCGCTATTGCGCATATAACGAGGACTGCATAGAAGGCAACTGCGTGAGAAGGTGCGGCAACGGAAGGTGCGATTCAAGCGAGAACTGCAACACATGCTCCCAGGACTGCGGCTGCTCTTCTTCCCAGAGGTGCAGCTGGAGCGGGCAGTGCGAGACATTCTGCGGCAACAGGCAGTGTGACGGAAGTGAAAACTGCAATACATGCGTGAGCGATTGCAGGTGCGGCAGCGACCAGAGATGCAGCTACAGCGGGCAGTGCGAGACATTCTGCGGCAACGGGAAATGTGAAGGGAATGAGAACTGCAACACCTGCTTCCAGGACTGCGGATGCAGCAAGTCAGAGGAATGCGCTCCTGGAAATTCAAGGGCTGACCAGAGGGGCTGCGCATCTTTGTGCGGCAACGGGAAAAAGGATTTTGGGGAGGACTGCACAAGCTGCGAATTGGACGCAGGCTGCGGCTCAAGCACATACTGCTATAACAGCCGGTGCGTTGACTGCATAAAGGATGAGCACTGCGCAACAAGGGACAACCCCACCGGCATGTTCATATGCTCGCCTGACTTCAGGAGCACGCTTGAGAAGGTTGTGAGAAAGGCGGGCGTGTGCCAGAACAACAAGTGCACAGGCGAGGAGCTTGAAACAACAAAGCCCGGAAAACAGTGCGGCAATATGCTTTGCCAGGCGGACCCGGACGGCCGGAACAGCCACTGCGGCTGCAATGAGGGATATGTTGCCTGCCTCGCGACAGGCAAGTGCGAGAAAACAGGCGAGCTGGAAGACGGAAGCAACTGCGGATGCTACCACCAGTGCAAGTCAAACTACTGCAGCAGGGACGGCAAGTGCATGCGCGCGCTTAACACAATCCTCAGCAGCGAGAAGAACCTGATTTCTGCAGGGGAAAGCACGGCTGTAACAATAAGCGCTGACAACACGCTCGGCACTGACATTCCTGTAAAGCTTACGCTCAACATAGAAACAGGCGCTTCAATGTCAGGCGTGATCGGAGGAGCTGACTGCACAGGCAACCAGTGCACAGGCGGGCTAATGATTGTTCCTGCAAAAGGCAGGACTTCTGTTGAAGTTAAAATAGACGGGCGGTCTGCAGCCAAGGTAAAGCTTACATCAGTGATTACGCCTGTTATAGAAGGCGCTGAATATCCCAAGACAGAGGAACTTTTTATCACAGTGATGGATTCTGATGACGGCAAGTGCACGGAAGGCGAAACAAGCAGCAATGCGTGCGTGGACTGCGGATGCCCTGAAGACACGACATTTTATTCCTATTCCTGCGACAAGAAAGAAAATTCATGCGATAAGGATGTGGGCTGGTGGATGTATATGATAATAGGAATTCTTGTGCTTGTGATTGTTCTTATTTATCTTGGCGCAACAAAGGGAAAGGAGCTGTATGCAAGGCTTGCTTCTGAAAGGGAAGCAAGGCAGGCTGAAAAGGAAAAGGCTGAGAAAGCGGAAAAAGCAAAAGAAGATGTGGACAGGAAGAAAGTTGTAAAAGCATTGTACAAGATGAAAATAGATGCTGAGAATCCCCTGAGCGTGCATGAAGCGATTAAAAAGCTGGACATGGATGTTGACGATGACATCATTGAAGAGGAATATCAGCAGATGCTCCGCAGGATGAAAAAAGAGCCAGGAGTAAAGCCTTCTGCAGTATCAGCTGCAAAATTGCCGACATTCTGCACCAAGTGCGGCGCAAGGCTGAAGGCAGGCGTGAAGTTCTGCACAAAGTGCGGAAGCGTTGTGAAGGGAAGGTAAAGGCAGAATATGGCAGCAAACTCTTGCAAAGGCTATCTTCAGACCTAACTTTAAAATACGGCAAGGGATTTGGCATAGACAATATAGAAAGAATGAGGCGGTTTTATCTGCTTTTCCCAAAATCCGCCACGCTGTGGCGGAAATTGTCATGGAGCCATTACAGGATGCTGCTTAGGGTAAAAGATAAAGAAGCAAGAGGATTTTATATTAGTATGGCTGAAAAAGAGGGATGGGGCGCCCATGAATTAGACAGGCAAATAAGCTCCCTTCTTTATGAGCGCCTTGCATTAAGCAAAAATAAAAATGCACTGCCCTCAAAGGCAAAAAGCAGCTCTCCAAATCCTGAAGAGCAAATAAAAGACCCTTATGTCCTTGAATTTCTTAGCCTCAAGGAAGAAAAGAAGTATTCAGAAAGCCAGATAGAGCAGGCGCTGATCGACCATCTGCAGGAGTTTTTATTGGAGCTTGGAAAAGGATATGCATTTGTAGCAAGGCAAAAAAGAATATCAATTAATAACGAGCATTATTACGTTGACCTTGTATTTTATAATAGGGCTTTGGGCTGTCTTATTCTCATAGATGTTAAAAGCGGCAAATTCACGCATGCAGACGCAGGGCAGATGAATTTTTATTTGAATTATTTCAGGGAGAACGAAGTTATGCAAGGGGAAAATGAGCCGATAGGCATAGTGCTTTGTACTGAGAAAGACAATACATTTGTGAAATACTCCCTTGGCGGCATGAGCAACAGGATATTCGCTTCAAAATACCATCTGGGCTTGCCCTCTCCTGAAGACTTGAAAAAAGTTGTGGAGAAAACAAAAAGAGAGATTGAATATAAGCAAGAATAAGAATTTATGCACAGGGTTCATAAGGGCGTTCCCTTATCCGCCTTTTTTACTATTGGCCTTATTCTTTCGAGATTAGCGGGACAAACTTCATATGGATAATAAACATACAAACTATGCCTATAATTAAAGCCCAGCCCTTCAATATCAAGGAAGGCATATAAAGCGATACTAAAACAGCGGCTATGAAAGGCAGCATTGCCAACATTGATGAGTAAGGCACGCCAACTTTTTTACCGCAATTCTTACAATTTGTAGGATATGCAGGGTCTAAGCAAGCCTTTCTCCATACAGGTATTCCGGGCATATGGCAGATAGGGCATTCATACATAGAGATAAAACCAATTCTGTTGGTCCCTTCCTTTTCTTTTGGTTTTAGCCTTTCTCCGCACTCGGGACAAAAATCATCATCTATACCATATAGGGCGCCGCAGTCAGGGCATTTTGGCATCTTATTCTTATTGCCTTTTAGCTATATAATCCTTTTGTTGTGGTTCATAAGGGCGCCCCCTTATCCTCTTTTTCTTTGCTTTTTTGTTTTCAAAAACGTGTAGAAATCTTTATATATACAGAAACCCGAGAATAATGGTGAAGGAACGCATGTTCCATTATTAAAAAAAAGGGAGGTGAAAACATGAAGAAATTGCTTGTTTTGGCGCTAATGGTTGTGCTCATGTCAGGCATTGCCTTGGCAGACGTGTCTGTGGCTGTAAAAAGGACAAACCCGGGTGTTGCCGGAAAAACAGCGGCGCAGCTTATCTTTGACGTTGTAAACACAGACGTTACACTTAAGCTCGAGGGATTCCTCTGGTGCAACAGCCCTGACGATGTGCAGATAGGCTCATCTGAGGGAGCAGGAGCCGGCAAAGCCCAGTACGTAAGCCCCAAGTTCATAATGGACAAGGGACCAAGCTACAAGTCAATGATTCTGACACTGGAGTCAACAACAGCAGGAGACAAGAACGGCGCATGCACAATAAAGTACATACCGTTCAAGGAAGTGGCGGCAAAAGCTGAAACCAAGACAGAGCCGTTTACAGAAACTAAAACTGTAACAACAATGGGCACTGATGTGAAAGGGCACAATCTCGTGCTTAAGAGCTTCACAGCAGAAGTAGCAGCTGTTGCGGCAACAGATACAGCGGCGGCAGTGGAAGCAGTTCCTGCAAAGGCAGAGCTGGACATTGAAGGCACAGTAAAGACAATAGAAGTCGGCAAGTTTGAGACAGTCAATGGCTTGAAGGTGACTTTGAACAGCGCAACTGCGGAGAACGCGGAAGTGCTTGTTGAGGGAACAGCAACAACTACAATAGCGGCAGGAGCAAATGTCAAGAGCTTCCAGATGATGAACCTCGAGTACAAAGCCGAAGACATGGTAGAAGACTCTGACTACAGGGAAATAAGGCTTGGGAAGACAGTTCCTTTCGTGAAGGACATGTCAACTCCGGAATGCCCTGAAGGCAAGACAGAGTGCACTGCATCTGAAGTCATCGATGTCGGCGGCATGAAAATCCCCACATGGGCGATTATTGTCGGCGTTTTGGTGATAGTGCTTGTAGTTGCATACCTGATAGGCAAGACATCAAGGAAGCACGAGTAAGCTTTTTTCTTTTTTTATTTTTAATTAATATTCAAGAGGTGTGAAATATGGCAAAGGAAACAAAAGAACCTAAAGAAAAAGAAGAGCCTGTGAAAGCCCCTGAGAAAAAAGAGCCTATTCCTGCAGAAAAGCCGAATGTGCAGTGGAAGCAGGCTTTGGCAACAATAGGAAAAGGGCTTGTGACTTTCCTGATAGCCCTGAAAGTGATAATCATAAGCTTTCTCAAGGCAATAACTGTTAATTTCTTCCAGAATGTAAAGCAAGGATGGGGAGAGGTTACTGGAAAGCCTGCAAAGCCAAAGCTTAAGAAATAAGATGGCAAAATGCCCAAAATGCAATGCTTCCCTTGAAGCAGACGACGAGTTCTGCCCTGAGTGCGGCGCAAGAGTTGTTAAGGAAGCAAAACCGCTTAAGGAATTAAAAGAGCCCGCCTCAAAACATCTTCCAATCAGCTTCAGGATTATGATGTACATTGTCCTGCTGTTTTTGTTTGCATTAATGCTCAGGTTGTGCGCGCCTTTTTTTGCATCAGGCGGGATGATGCCTAATGTGGGCATTGTTTTCGTGATGGTGGTTGCAGTAATTGTGGTTGTTTCTATACTTCTTAAGTTGGAAAAAAAGAGGCAATAGGGCAAAACAACATTTATATACATGAAAGTATGCTATAATCTACTATGAGCAAGTGCCCAAAATGCGGTGCAAAGCTGGATGCAGACGACGAGTTCTGCCCTGAATGCGGCGCAAAGGTAAGGCAGCCGACACAGGCTCCTCCTGCGCGCGAAGCAATGCAAATAGTTATGCAGCAGGCGCAGCCGAAGAAGCACGGGTTTCTCACAGTGGTTATTATTATCATTGTTATGATCTTTCTTTTCAAAGCGTGTGCGATCTTTGCTAGCGAGCCGCAGCTGCCTGCGCGAACCTATCAGCCGGAATATGCGCAGGAAGCGCCCGCGCCGGGTGAGAGGCTGATATCAATAGAAACCCCGCCGCCAAGGGTAAATCCAATTCCTGAGCCTGAGCCGCTGCCAAACAAGGAAGTTGAATGCTCCGGAGCAAGCGTAAAGATTACTGACGCGTGTTTCTCGTGCGGCTTGCTGGACTGCGGGCTTTTGGCAAAAGTGGAGAACAAGGGAAGCAAGCCGATAATAAGCTTTGTTACAAGGTCATATGTGAATGAAATGAACAAGGATGAAAGCAGGGACTTTACCCTTGTTGGCACAGGTATGTCTGCAGAAATCGGCATCCACAAGCAGAGCAATGAGATAAGGATGATTGAGCTTATTCCTGTAATCGTTGTTGGCGGCACGGAAATTAAGTGCGAAGCGCAGGCAGCAAGGTACGGCAATGCGTACGGAAGCCCGTTTGGAGAGTGCGGTTTGTATGGCGGGACAGAAACAACCCCTGTCGATGCAGAGCCAACCACTTATGGCGGGTATGATGCCACTTATGATACGGGATATTAACTGGCAATAAAGAATATTGCTTAATGCTTATGCCAAAAGATTTTCTTAATAATAAATATTGCGAGAACTATGACAAAAACCCATACTATAAGCGTCCCGAGGATGCTGCCAAACATCTCTGGTATGTCTGATTTAGGATAGCATCTTGGCTTTATATCGCTGCCCTGCTTTTCGCATTTGTCGGTTGCAGTGCATGCGCAGTCTTCGCAGCAATTTATGGAATTCTCAGTGTATTCGCATTTGCCATCGCCGCATACAGGCTGCTTAATTGTAAGATTGAGAGTTGTTGCTATTTTTTTCTCTACTCCTTTTGATTTATAACTGAAGGCTATATCTATCGGAGCATTTACTTCCTCGTTTCCTATGGCATCAACACCTATCTGCACCTGCCCTCCTTTGCTTGGAAGGGTTTGCTCTCCGGAAATCCACTGGTTGCCTGTCCCTATTTGGGCATCAGGGTCAAAAAATGTCAGGCCGCTGGCTCCTTTTACCAGCAGGCTTCCAGATATTGTCTCATATGAAGGATTTATAACGCTTGCAGTTATCGTAAACCTTTGCCCCACAAAAGGGGAAAGCTGTGTTGCAGTGGCAGTGAGGCTTATGGATTCATCACTTTGTGCAAAACAAAGAACAGGCAAGAATAATAAAAGCCATAATACGTTCATCTCTTTTTTCATAGTTTATAATACTCTTTAAGAGCATTTAAACCTTTTGATTTCTGGAAAGACGAATGTGTTGATAAACTCATGTTTTTCCTGATTATGCAGATTCTTCTCCTTGGAAGAAAAATTGAATTTTTCTGAAATCAATACTTTATCAACACATTCAAGACTTCGAGGCAGAATCTCCGAGGATGAATATAAGTGCCTTCCGGCAAAGCCGGAAAAACAAGGGTTTTGGCATTGGTTTTCTAAAACTATTCCAATAAACTACTTGTCTTTTGCGGTTTCTCTAAAAATATTGCGGATTTTTGTGCGAAGAGTTTATGAATAAGAAGCAATAAGTCATGCTTATGCAAAAAGCAGGCTCAGGGCGGCGAAAGATTTAAATATAAGCAAGTATTATTAACATTTGGTAAATATAAATTAACTATATTTATCTTGTAATCGCTAGTACCCTGAATGCCTGAAAGGAGGCACGATGAACAGGGCGCTAAAGGCATTGCTTACCGCAATGCTGCACAAGAAGTATATCGGCGGCAGGCACACGCCTGAAGAAAAGCTGGTAAACTCAAAGACAAAATGGATGCAGAGGGAAGAGCTTGTTGAATTTGGAATGGAATACAGGCAGGCTTTGAACGAAGGGCTGATAATAAGGATGCTTAAGAGAACAGGGAAAGGCTCTGACTGGCACGTAAGCCTTAACCCTCGGAAGCTGAAGGAAATTTATGACAAAATCCAATAAGGAGGAAAAAATGGCAGGAGCGTTTTGCGAAGTATACGGGGACACAATTGAGAATGAAATAATGGAATACATACTTGAAAACAAGGAACTTGATTTTGCAGCAGGAGACATGGCAAAAGAGCTGAATGTTTCAAGGCCAAAGACATATGAAGTGATTAAGGATTTTGAAAGCAAGGGATACGTTAAAAAATCGCGCATTGTGGGAAAAACACAGCTTTACTTGCTAAACAGGGAAAATCCAAGGATAAGGCTTTTCTTAAAAACCTTTAATGAATGCCTCAGGATTATCGCAGAAGAGAATTCTGAAAAAGAATTGCTTGTTGCTAAAGCAATCGCAAAGAAAAAGGCTTAATGCCGAAGTCCTGCGGCGAAGCCGTGGGGCTCGGAGCGTAGCGACAGAGGATGCTCCTTTTTTGCTTTTGCTGCATAAAACAACCTTTATATACAGTGAAGCTCCCAACCGCAGCAAGCTGCGGGGCGTCTGAGGAATTAACCCTTAGATGCAAGGAATTCTTGGTTCATTGACGAAAGCATTCTCTCATCTCCCCAAGCGTTACTTTCCGCACTTCCTGCGGTAGTGCCATCGAAGGCTTTTTGCTTAATGAGCATTGCTGACATGACATCCCTATCTATATTTCTCCCGCAGTCATGGCATTTATGAACCCTTACTGCTAATGATTTTGCTACTTTGCTGCCACAGATGCAGTATTGTGATGTCCCATTAGGATTCACACCAACTAATTTCCCACCAGTTTCTTCCACTTTGTAAGAAAGTAGTTGAATGAATTTGTGCCAAGAGGCATCACTTATGGATTTAGCAAGATAAGGATGATGAAGCATGTTTTGAATATGTAATTTCTCAACCGCAATATAGGCATAATTGTTTGCCAACCGCCTTGTAGTTTTATGCAAAAAATCTAAACGCTGTTGAACCACCTTTTCGTGAAGTTTTGCAACCTTCAATCTGGATTTTTTCCTATTGTTGCTCCCCAGCTTTTTCCGCGAGTGTTTTCTTTGGGAGAAAGCAAGCTTTTGCTCAGCTTTTCTCAGATAACGGGGATGTTCAACTGTATCTCCCTCGCTGGTAGCATAGAAGTTAGCAAGCCCAAGGTCAATGCCGATAGATTTTTGTTCTCCTGACAATTTCTTTACCGATTCTTTTTCTACGCTAAAACAAGCGTACCACTTGTTTGTTGATGTTCTTTTTATTATTAAATTCTTAATCTTCCCGCTTAATTCGCGGTGCTTTACTATTGCCACCCCGCCAACCTTGGAGATAAAAAGCTTCTTCTCTAGCCGAAAGCCTGATTGGGGATAAGTCAATGAATCGTAGCGGAACTTCCCTTTATAGCGTGGAAAACCAGCCTTCCGGCCTGTCTTAATATTCCGATAAAAATTCTGGAAAGCATATGAAATCCTCTGGTTGATATTTTGCAAAACCTGTGAATGAACCTCTTTCAATGAAGGATAAGCCTCCTTTAATCGATGAATGCCATTATTCAGATCAAAATGTGTAAGGTTTTTATTCTCTTTCTGATAAGCATGAATCTTAAGCTCTAATTGCTTATTGTATGCAAAGCGGGCAAGCTCCAACATTTTATTAAGCGAAAATTCTTGTTTCTTACTCGGATATAATCGAAATTTATATGCTTTGTGGGTTGTTGCCATCTATTTTTTGAGATGCTTAAAATCTTTATAAACTCTTCGCGCATGTTTGTCAAGTGGCAAGTGGTTGCCCTGCCAATTACTATCGCATCAAGCTGTCGGAGTATTAAACCAAAACGGGAATAAGCTATTCCATAGGAATATATATATACAATAAAATACACTACAAATCACAATGGCAGACGCGATTCTCGGCAGGGACATGAAGTATCCATTGGAGACATTAAAAAAGCACTTCATCTGCCTTGGAAGCACTGGCTCCGGAAAAACAGTCCTGAGCAAGGCATTGATTGAGGAAGCTGCAATCAATGGCATTCCATCAATAATTGTTGACCCGCAGGGAGACTTGGCGAGCCTTGCAATGCCCGGGACAGGGAAAAATGTTGACAAGGAAAGGCTTGAGCTATTTCAGAAAAATGCAAGAGTGGTTGTCTTCACCCCCACATCTTCAAAAGGAATACCTCTTTGCGTCAATCCTCTGAAGCTCCCAAAGAAAAATATTGACAGTGAAGACGCTGTAAGCGTGCTTAACCAGATATCATCTTCTGTGACAAAACTAATCGGCTATGACTTGGATAAGGACGCGGGAAAAAATTCGCAGGCTGTCTTATACCTTCTTTTGCATGACTGCTGGAAAAAAGAAATCCATTTAACCACATTTGACGGGCTCTCGAGCCTTGTGCTTAATGCGCCTGAAAATGTGAGAAAAGAAGGGGAGGCTTTCTTCAATGATGCAAAGGCGCTTGCGCAGCTGGCAAAAAAGCTGAAATTCCTCACAATAGGCGAAAAGGAATTAATGTTCCAGTCAGGAGCCCAGCTTGACATGGATATGCTGCTGGGAAAAGGAAAAGGCAAAACACAAATCAGCGTGATTTACCTTAACAGCCTGGAAACAATGGAGGAAAAGCAGTTCTTTGCCTCAATGCTTGCGACAGAGCTTTACCAGTGGATGCTTTCAAACCCCTCAAAAGAGCTTCAGGCATTGTTCTTGATAGACGAGGTTTCCTCTTATATTCCTGCGGGCGCTGAAAAGCCAATGGCAAAGGAAATTTTAAAGTTAGTGTATAAGCAGGCAAGGAAGTATGGCGTTGGCTGCATAACAGGAACCCAGAATCCCGGGGACATTGACTACAAGGCATTTGCGCAGTTCGGGACATGGGCTCTTGGAAGGATGGTTACAAAGCAGGACATTGCAAAAGTGAAGACAGCATTGGAAGCTGTTGGAGCAGAGAAAGCAGAGAAGGTATTAAGCTCTTTGCCTTCCTTAAAGCCTGGGCAGTTCTTCATGTTCTGCCCTGACTTGTTCAGGGATGTTAAGGAATTTTCAGTTAGGTGGCTGCTGACAGAGCATAAGACACTGACAGATGATGATGTGAAGAAAATAACAACGCCTGAAACAAGGGCGATGTTTAAGCTGAAGGAGGCAAAAGCTGCGAAGAAGGAGGGGGGAATTGCATCAAAAGGAGGCGCTGCGCACCTTGCAGTGAATGTTTCAAAAGCAGATGCGCAGGCAATGATTGAGAAAAAGAAGAAGAGGATGTTTTTGTTTTTCGGGCCAAAGAGGGAAACACTTGAGTCTTTCAGGCTTGTTGCCCTGCCTTTGCTGAGGGTTCATGCGTTTACAACTAAAAAAGGCATTTTCAAGGACAGGACAGAGAGGTTTACATTATATTTTGACGCTGTTGAAGGAAACCTTGCTGCTCTTGATGCCAAGGGAAACATAAAATTTTTTGAAACTTCCAAATTGCTTTCATTGAATGAGACTGAATTACGGGTTTTGAAAGCAATAATTGAAATGGGGGACAATGCAACTCACGCTGAAATTTCCTCAAAATTGGGAATCACGGAAACCGCAGTCAATGACGCTGCAAATGTGCTGATGAGAAAGCATCTGGTTTCATTATCAGGAAGAAAAAAAGAGCAGGGCAGGGCTTATTTGTGGGAAAGCGTTCCCATGAAAGTGCCTTTGAAATTAAAGAAGGCTGTTTCTGAAGAGGCTGAAGTTTCAAATTCAAAAGAGGAATGGCAAGAGCAAAAGCCTTCAGTCAATGAAAAAAACATTGCTGTTTTCTTAAGGGCATGGCTTGGCGCAGGCATTGAAGATTCGGATATTGTGTATTATCCTTATTACGAAGTTAAATTGTTTGGAAAGAAGAAAAGAAGGCTTTTGAAGATAAGCGCAGTGAGCGGGAAAGAGATAGAGTGAGAGGCTGGGCTTCCGGCGTGAATTCTTT
>JASEIA010000070.1 GCA_030018575.1 Nanobdellota archaeon
TGTGTTTTGATAATCTTAATGCTCCTTTAATCGTCATTTGATGGTTGGAATAGCCGCAGGTGTGGCACTTCCTTCCGCTCTCGCCGTATGTGTATAGGTTACTGCCGCAAACATGGCAGGCTCGCTTTTTTTGCAGGCCGTTAGGCATTTTGCAACTCCTCAATTTCATCCATCCCATTCATCCTTCGCCATACTTCACATGGAAAGCTGTCACAATCTGTGCAGGTTTTCCCATTCAAGTGCCTTACGCAAACCTCCTGTAACTTAAAGTTACCCAAAATAACTACCTTCCTCTTTCTTTTTCTCTAAAGGCGGAACCTGGGGGCTGGATGGCTGTGACGGCGTAATCAGCTTGACAATGACGTTTAAGCCTGCGCCTAATTCCTTCACATGATTGGCTTGCTCTGCGATAATAGACCATACTTCCCCTGGCAAAGGAGAGCGCTTTTCCCTGTAATCATTAAATACAGGCGCAACCGTGTTCTGCATATCCCCTTCTGACTTTTGCCCCTTGGTTTCAAACTCATGCCAGTTAAGGCTATTATCCACTTCCGCCCAAAGCTTCCCGTCCACGTCTGAAATTATTTTTATCTTTTCTTTCTTTATTTCGCACTCCGTTGATGTTTCATTGTTGATTTCAGAATAATGTGCGTTCACTCTTTGCCTGTTTGGAATTCTCGGCTTGATAATGACGACGTTAAACTCCTGTTCCAGCCTTGCAAAAAACCTGTTCCAATGCTCTAATCCCTTAGCTGTGGCTGCAATAGCCGTGTCCGCATAGAAACTTTGCCCTGAGTAAACCTGAATTTTATTTTTGTGCGTGATTATTGTGTTCCCGTCAATGTTGAGTGTTGTTCCTTCCTTGTATTTCATAAATTTTTCTGAAATCGTGAGAAGTTTGATAACCCAATGTTCCCCATGAAGCCTGATTTGGTTGACTTTTTGGTTGTGAGGTAGGGGTAGTGGGGTGGGGGTAACAACCATGTTATTAAAAGCAGTATCAAAAGCCCCTTTTTGTTTAAGACTTTTAATTATTTTACTTGTTGCTTGTTGAGAAGTATGACGACGGGCTGTTATCTGAGAAGGCGTTAAAAATTCTTCTGTAAGAAGATGTAGCACTGCTCTTTCTGCAACTGTCAATTTCGCAGATGATTTTGCCTGAGAAACAACCTTCTTGGTTGTGATTTGGTTGTGAGGTAGGGGGGTAACAACCATTTTTCAATACAACCCCCTCTTATGCATCATCTCGAAAACAACCACCTCAATCTTTTCTGCCAGCAATTGCGCTTCTTTTCTAAGAGAAATGTTCTTATCAGTCGGATTATGCGCAAGAATAGAAGCATAATGCTTGAGAAGCGTAACAACTCTGTTGAATTCCCTATCGTTAATGCCTATCCCTTCTCCGCTTGAAAGAAGCTCTGTCATTGTCCGCCCTCTGAAATGCGATTATTGATTTTATCTATTTTGTCGTAGAAAGCAGAATGCACAAAATCTTTAAGGCTCTGAGACACTTTTCCTGCAGCTCTCATTTTCTCATAGAGCTTTTGCTCATCAAGATTAAACCATATTGCCTTATTCGGATTTGTCCTCGCCATATCTCCTCTGTAATGCGTAATAGAACGTCAGGGGGCGAGGTAAAACGGGCTTCCCGAGAATCTACCTCACAACCGATGCGCCCTCTCCACGCATTGCGTTGCTATATATGAGTATATACTTATATATAAACGTTTCTAAAGCTTATAACCCTCTCTTGATTTCCAGCCTGAAAGGGGTGATGGGAGCTTAAGAAAATGGAAATCAACCACGAGATAGACAGCCACGCAGTGCCTTTTAACAGGGTTTTAGAGGCATTGAACATAATGCAGTATGCCAGCGACGTCAGAGCAATGTTTCAGATGTTATTCCTGACAGGGTGCAGAATGAAAGAGCTCGACAACATGCAGGCAAGCATGATTTACGGCAATGTCATTTACTGGCACCTTGGCAAGAACCAGCGGGGTTTCAGGAAGGTTAGGCTGCCTAATTATTTTGTCCGGGAATTGCGGGAATACAGGAACACGCACAGGGTTTACGGCGGCAAGCTGTTTGGGATTGATGCGCACACTTTCCGCAGGTATTTTGCGAAGTTCATACGGCCACGGCTGCCAAGCTGGCAGGAGAAGCGATTTAGGGACAAATGCGGCGTTCTTGAGCCTGAATACATCTATCAGCTTAAGGGCCTGCGCAAAGACTTCCAGACTTTAGAGTTTGCCCGGCAACTGGACAAATGGAAGGATGCATCTGTTGCCCTGGAATTCACAAGCAAAGGGATGAAACACAGCAGCACACGGATTACTGCGAAACATTACATTGAGAACTTTGAGAGCCTTGATATTGAAAGATACAAGCATCTGACGCCTGGAGAAATATTGTCTGCTGGAATGTCGCAGATGAGGCTTATGGATTATTGAAAAAAATAAAAAAATGAAGGCTCATCGCCTTCTCTTTTTCTTCTTCCTGCGCCTTGACCAGCAGGGCATTTAATAACGCCCTTTCTTCCTTGTCATAAAGCCGCCAAGGAACGCAAGGCCTATCACAATGGCAATTATTGCAGGCACCCAGCCACTTAACCCTGACTGGCCAAGCTGTGTGATGAGATACTGCACTGTTGTGTTTGCCTCTCCACCGGTCGCAGTGCCGAACTTGCTAAGAACGACAACGCCTACGCCGATTATCATCGCAAGGGATACAATCCCCCATCCTAATGCTGTAAGGTTTTCAATCATCTCTCTTTTCCTGCGGCTTATGGCATACCGCACCGCCTGTAATGAATATGATGTTTTGGCTTATATTTAAGGAAATAGCACTATTTTTGCCTATTTTGTTTACATTTCACTTATTTTCTTGAATTTGTATACATAATATATAGAAACATGAACAACATGACAGCAACGAAAAATAGCACGTGCCCCCATGCGACTAAGTCAGCGTAAGCAAGCAGAATGCCGATTATCATTGATGCAAAGGAAGCTATCAGCAAAGCAGCTTCAAGGCCATAGCCTGACAGCGTGAGCATAAGGATAACCCAGACCATATAGAGCATTCCAACCCAGAACGTGCCGCCCGTTGTAGTGTTGGCGGCCTGCGGCAGCTCGCTTAAGTCTGACATATTGCTCCAGTTTACACCTGTCATAGTATCACCTTGAATAGCACGTATAGCAGCGCCATGAGTAAGCCGATGAAATAGATTATCCTTAATCCTACTGCGAGTGCTGTGCCAGCTTCTCCAAGATTAAGCTTTTCTGCAACATTTTCAATCCATCCGCCTGTGATGAAACGCCATGAAATCGTAACCGCATCCTTTGCCAAGCCCCAGCTTGACTTAACTGTAATGCCTTGCGTAGCGTCAAACTGCGCTTCCCCGCCTTGAATCTGTGTTTGTGCTGTATCCTGATATTTTACGAAAAGCTGTTCTGCGCCGCTGTTGTCGCTAAAGCCCGCATCAAAATCTTTGCCATAATCATGATTCATTGTGGCTATGGCTATATTGAAAACAGCAACGAAAACAAGGCTTAAGATTATTCCTTCAATAAATCCGCTGGTCGTTGCCATCAGTAATATCCCCCTATTCTCTTAAGGAAGTGGCTTACAATGAAGCCCATTACCGCTATGCTTGCGACTACTGCTGTGCTTATCGAGCCGAAATACAGCGCAGGTATCAGGCTTACTATGCCTGCAATCAAGGCGGGAATGGGGCCGAACATTACGCCAATCGTGATTATCGGCAGCGCTATGAGCAATGAAAGCCATAAACCCCAGCTTGACTTAAACGGCTGGTCTAATATGGAAACAAGCTTAGAAACAAGTGTCTGGGCCGGAGAGGACATTCTTTGCACTACGCCTTTCAGGTTGCCTGTATAGCCTGTTGTGTTGCAGGTAAGCACTCCTACGTATCCGCTGTAGAAATTGTTGCAGATGGGGTATATGCTTGTTCCTGTAATCTTGTATATCGTCATGTTCATTGTGCTCGTTCTCATGCTCGGGTCTGAGTATGTGAAAGTCCAGATGTTTGTTGTGGGGCTGAATGTGAATGTATATTGAATGCCCAATAGGCTTGTATAGTCTAAGTCAGAAGGGGATACTTGAATTGTGTAAGAACAAGGACTTGTAAGGCAAAGGAAGCGGGTCGGCTCTACAAGCTTGATTAGGCTGCCGTTGTGTTCATATAGTCCGATGCGGTAATCTGCATCTGCTGACTTCACGTGAATTAGCGTCTGCCCTTTCTCGTCTGTCTTTCCCATCTCAACAGTCTTGTAAGTGTTCAGATTAGGATACCATCTTAGCAAATTGATATATTTGTTGATGTATGCCCGCAAGCTCGTGGTTTCTGCTGTGAGCTGAAAAGTGGTGCTGTCTGCTGTTTGAATGTCATACAAGCTGATGTTCTGCGCTGATGTTGACACGTAAGTCCCGTTGTAGATGTAATACCTTCTTGGCTCATATTCGCTGCTGTAATAGATTATTTCGCCATAGCTGATAATCCAGTGGTCGGACAAAGAGAAGTTAGTGCAAATCTCAATCTGATGGGAATTCGTTATTGTCCCGTAAGTTTCCTTCTTGTCAGTGTTTTCCAGTCCGTGTTTAAAGTTGTATTCAAACGTTCCGTTTAAGCTGCTAAGGTTGCCCTCGTTAAACAGTGCAAAGCGGAAAAAGGCGGTTGAGCATGACTGCGCTATTGTCAGAGCCGGTATTGCCTGCACGGTTTGATTATAATTAGTTGTCTTGATTATCTCATTGTCAAGGCTGAAATTTATGTAGAACGGATATGCTGTTGTGGCATTGACGCTCGGAGTTGTGAAAGTGTATTTGAGCAGCTTGTAAAGCGGATTGTAATATTCTGTCATTGTGTGCGCTGTGCCGTTGTAGACCAGCGTAGCGTTATACTGCGTTGTGTCCGTCGCTGACAGGTAGAAAGATATTGTCGTTTCCTTGTTCTGCACGACGTAAGGCTGATAATCCACTGAATAATTGTAGAGGTTGAGGTAAACACTCGTTACTGATGAATTCATATTGCCTGCTGTATCAACTGCATACACATAAACGTAATTAATACCGCCTGTCGTGATTGAAAGGTTATATCCAAAGTTAGGGGTTGTGCCAATCGGTGTGTAGTTCACGCTGTTAAAGGTAAGCCATGTGCTTGAGAAATAAGTGTCGCTTGCTGTCCAGTTGAATGAAACATTATTGACGTTTCCTGTTCTTCTGCTCACATAAGTGGGAGCTATTGTCATGTTCAAGGAAGGGTTGGTTATATCTATCGTCAGCGTTCTGTTATTTATACTCGTAAACCTGCTGTTATTCGTGTCCCGCATTTCGCAGTTCCACACGTGCGCCCCTTCTGGCACGTTTTGGCTCGTTTGGATTGAAGCAGATGAGCCGCTTGCTGCTTGTGTATAGTTGGTTGCTCCATCAATCAGCAAGGTAACGTTTGAAATATTGAACCCTGAATATTTCTGTGCAGAGCAATTGAAAATTATCGTCGCATTCTTGCTCATTAAGTTGTTTGTTGGTGTGTTAAGCGTAACAGCCCATTCAGGCGCCTGCTGTTCCCAATGAATGCTTGTGTCGCCCAATGCTGACACTGATGAGTTGTATAGCGTCCAGTAGAATACTTTAGACTGCCCTGCGCCTCCTGCGCCGCCACTGCCGCACGTATAGACGCAGTTCGTAGGAGGGCCGCCATTTGCACCCTGCACTGAAATAGTAGAACCTGTAAGGTTTACGACGCCTTTGCTATCTATGAGGATTGTTCCACCTGCGCCTCCGCCACCGCCTGCGCCGCAATGAGCCCCACTGCAACCGCACGACGCGCCGCCAGCTCCACCGCTACCTGCATCGGCAGTTATCGTTCCGTTGATTGTAATTATTGTTCCTGTCAATCCTATAATGTGAATAATCCCTCCGCCAGCATTTCCAGCACCGCCGTTAATGTTGCATCCCCTTCCGCCTCCGCCCGCGCCGCCGCCCCATGAAACTTCTTTATTCGTGCCATTAACGCTGTTACTTGCTCCTGCGCCTCCTGCGCCTGTGCCATCTGAGCCAATCCCAGGCTCACATCTCCAATTCCCTCCGACTGAGCCGGCCTGACCTGCTGAACATTGGGAAGAAGCGCCTGCGCCTCCTCCAATTCCTCTTAGGTTTGCGCTTAATGTTGCATTCTGCACATACATCCAATTAGTCACAGTCAACACAGGGTTCGAGGTATTATAAGCGAAATATAGGATTGCTCCGTTCGTGATGCTCACTTTATCATAAGTTTTGTTTACGCCTATTGTATATGTTGCTCCATCTGTAAGCGTTAAATCCTCAGCTTGCGCTAACGGGATTAGAAGCAATAGCATTGCAAACAACAACAGCTTCTTCATACTCTCCCGCCCCCTGAACCGCCTGACGAGAACAGGCGCACTTTCCCATAAATTATTATCCCTGACAGCACAGCTATCCCGACAAGAAACTCGCCGAAATGCATCCTTAGGCTGTTCATGAAAGACAATCCAGCGCTTTCTGTCGCAAATGTCGGGCTGTCATACACTGCTGCGCCCAAAGCGTCCATTATGTTGGGTACGAAAAGCACTATGAAAAACACTACAAGGATATAGAGGATTACCCAGAACGGGCTTGTATCTATCAGGAATGAGCTTACAAGCATCAGCAGCAAAAGCATGAAAAATACTGCTATCATTGCCTTGTCAAGCATATCCCCGCCTGTATCAAGCACGTGCGTGAACTCAGTAGCTGCCTGCTGGCCGCCACCTGATACGTTGCCGAGCGCGGGGGCTACTGAGCCTTTGAATGAGCTTATTATCTTCATAATGAACGGAGCCATGACTATCAGGGCTATTATGATTACTGCAAACGTCAGTATTGGAAAGTCCATTTGTCCTTTTTTATCGCCTTTTTTTCGCAAATTGCACCAGCTTTTTCAGGTCTACCTGAATATAGTTTTCATTCAGCATTGGGGAAGCCACGACCTTAAATACTCTGGTCATTGGCAGCTTAATTTCCCTGCCTGTATATGCTTTCATATCACCTATCATCTTGAGCTGTATGCCTTTATATAACTGGAAAGTTTCCCAAGGCATCCGTACAAAGATATATTTCTGCGCCATTTTCATACCATCCTGCCGCTTACTTCCTGCACGCTCAGCGGCTTCTTTTTCTTGAACCCTTTGTAAATCATTGAAACAATTAGCCCGATAACAGGCAATGCGCCATTAACCCACCATGAAACGTCTAACGCAAATTGGCTCAGGCTTGAGATATAGTCGTCAAGCAGGTAATTGCTCAAATAAATCGTAATCAGTGTAAGGATTATAAAAAGCCATGACGTAAGCACTCCATAAATAGTTTCTGACGCTGTTACCAGCTCAAATACATTTAGAAAAGCCATTGCCAGCAAGCCGAGCACTGATACAATGAACAGGACGTATATGAAAAGCTTAAATATGCCTTCTGCGGGCTCTTTCCCATTCCTTGTAATGAATATTCTGTTTGAAAAAAATCCGTTTCCTGCACTGCTTACGCAGGCCATGAATACCTGGTATTCTCCCAATTCGCTCAGGTTGGTTGTGTAATTGAAGAAAGCCACGCTGTTAGTCATCGGCTGGTTATTAGCTATCAGTTCCTCATTGAAGTCCAATAATGTAATGTTGCAGGCGGTCGTAGCAGTGCAGTAAGTATTGTTGTAGATGCAGGGGATTTTCAGGTTGATTTCTCCTGCTTCATAGTATTGATTTTGCGCTGAGGCCATAGATATTAATAGCAAGATTGCCAGCACTAAGAGCCATGCTCTGTTCATATTATCCACCCTTTGTTCATATTATCCACCCTTTGTTCATATTATCCACCCTTTGTTCATATTATCCA
>JASEIA010000071.1 GCA_030018575.1 Nanobdellota archaeon
TATTATCTTTCAAAATATTACTTATGCCATACTCATCTAGAAGATTACTTGCTACAAATGTCATGCCAAATTCTTTTGCAGAATTTGCAGAAATATCTTTCAGATTTACAAAGGAGTTCCCTGTTTGCATAGAACTCAAAATATTCCTGTATTTTTCCATATCTCCCTTAGATTTTACAGGCCCAAGATTGAAAATTGTTCTTTTTCTGGGAGTTTTACCTGCATCCCTATAACTTTCTACAATTTTTGCGTGTTGACTAACCTTTCCCGTATGCTTACTCTTATGTTTTGTAATCATTATATGCATACCCTAATTGAAGGAATAACACCTATATAAATGTTACGCAACTATTTCGCAACTACAAAAAGCATCAAATTTAAGGTTATTACGCCCTAAAAACGAGAATTAAGAATTAAGTGTCAAACTTGGGTTTAATAGAACTGGTAGATTTGGTATAAAGTATTTGTCACCCATCGCCCATACAGATTAATACAGAGTATATAAGCTTTCTGAGGATTCTCTTCCAGCTACCTGCCACGCACGCACAGCTTTTATAAAGGCGGAAGCTATTCTCTTTTTGGGGTGATGTGTAATGGAAGAAAATAATGCACTTGCGGTGTTTGAGGGGAAACAGATAAGGCGGGTTTGGCAGGATAATGAGTGGTACTTTTCAGTTGTTGATTTTGTAGGGGTCTTGACAGACAGCGTAGACCCGAAAGATTATTGGTACAGGCTAAAACAAAGGGAGAAGGAGTCAGCCGGAATTGAACTATCGACATTTTGTCGACAGTTGAAACTTCCCGCAGAAGACGGAAAAATGAGGGAAACAGACTGTGCTAATACAGAAGGTGCGTTCCGCATAATCCAGTCCATCCCTTCCCCAAAGGCAGAGCCGTTTAAGCTATGGCTTGCAAAAGTTGGATACCAGCGCGTTCAGGAGATACAAAACCCTGAATTGGCGCAAAAGAGGATTAGGGACATATACAGGGCAAAGGGCTATTCAGACGAATGGATAGAGAAAAGAATAAGGGGAATAGCGGTAAGGGATGAATTGACATCAGAATGGGACAAGAGGGGCGCTGATACTGAGAAAGACTATGCAATACTCACGGCAGAGATTTCGCAGGCAACATTCGGCATGACTCCTTCTGAGTACAGGGATTTTAAAGGGCTGAAGCAGGAGAGCCTAAGGGACCACATGGATGACATGGAGCTTATACTCACAATGCTGGGGGAAGCTGCCACAACAAGGCTGACGCAGGGCAGGGACTCAAGAGAATTTGACAAGCTGCAGAAAGATGCAAAAGACGGCGGCTCGGTTGCCGGAACTGCAAGAAAAGAGATTGAGACAAAGCTTGGCAAGAGCGTTGTTTCTGGAGAGAATTACCTTAAGACGCCTGAAAAACAGAAAAGGATAGAAGCGAAGAAGCAAAGATTGTTGGAGAAGAAATAGGGGTTCAGGGGTACCCCCTGCCGCCTTTCTTTTGGATTACATCTCCAAGAACTTCAATAAACCATAAACAACGAACCAAGCCACACCAAAGCTTTCAGGAATCCTACAACGCCTTACCACTTAAACTCTTCAATCACTGAATAAGAAGGCCCTTCCCTTGCCAGCTCGCTCTTCATCAGCTTGAATGAGCTTATCTCAAACTCTATTTCCTCAACTCTTAAGCTCTTTGCCAGCTCTGCAAACTCTTTCGGCTTCTTCACTGCCTTTATCCTTCCGATTGTCAGATGGTTTTGGAACTTCTGGTCAGAGGGAAATGACAAAAGCAATGCTTCGTCAATCTTCTGCTGCAAAGCAATGACTTCCTTCTCAGGCTGTATTCCAACCCAGATAACCCTTGGCTCTTTTTCATTCGGAAAAAAACCTATTCCCTTAAGCTTCACTTTAAACGGCTCCTGCCTTATCTTCTTCAGCTCTGCTTTTAATTCATCAAGCTTTTTCTCATCCACTTCCCCAAAGAACTTTAAAGTCAAATGGAGGTTCTTCTTGGGAACCCAGCTTACCTTAACGTAATCTTTTTTCAGATTCTTCTGGAAATTATACAGGTAGTCCTTTGCCTTTTCAGGCAGGTCAATCGAAAGGAACAAGCGCATATGCAATATGAAAGGGCGTTTGGTTTAAAAGTGTTTTGGGATTTTTCCAGCAAAGCTTATAAGCACTTACGCTCCTGCGTGCGAAAACAAGCCTTTTGTGACAGCTGGCTTTGATGGATATTCAATAAAATGCGGCGAATACTTCTTTCAGCACCTTGAAAGCTCTTATGAATGCACATCCAACCTTGAGCAGCAAACTGCAGAATGCCTTACAAGGTGGTTTGACGGCAACTGCGATGATGCCCTGGATTATTGGTCAAGGCAGTGCGCTGTTACTGCATTAATCGTGAATGACTATTTTGGCGGCAAATTAGTCTGGGCAAATGCATTATTGCTGACGGAAGGAACATTTCGCATTACTTCAACAATATAGATGGCAATGAAATAGACCTCACAAGAAGGCAGTTTCCGGACGGAACAATAATGCCTGCGGGCATTGACAAGGCAAAAGGCTTTCCTACAACAAGGGATTACGTGCTTTCTTTTGAGGCAACAATAACAAGGTATGAAAAATTAAAAGAAAGAGTAAAAAACGTGCTTTGCTAATTTCTCCGGGAGCAATTGCTACAAGCCAATAGCTGCCGCCCTACCTACTACAGCCTACTTACCCACAATTCCAACTATGCGTCTTCTTTTGCATGCTCGTAGATCGCCTTCATTGCAACTATAATCGCGGCAGGAGTCACGAAGCTGACAATTGCAACAAATATTTGCGCAAGGGTGTTTCCTATGACTGATACATGGCTCAATAAGCTTCCGCCAAAGCTTGAAATCAATACAAGCACCAATGATGCAAACAGGAAATTGTTTGTCTGGTGCAGCTCAATGTTCAGGAAGCCAACAATAAGCCCCAGCACAATCAGCGTTGAAACAAGCCATGCCTCCAAAGGCCACAGCCCTGCAAACACCGCAGCTATTATCCCGAAAATAAACGCCCACGCGCCTATCTTGTTCAGTGTCTGCGCTGTAAATCTCTTAATCTTCTTAGGCTCAAAAGCCTCTGCTATTTTTATCTGTTTTGCCATTGTCGTTCACCTCTGTTCACTCCAAGGTTCCATCGAGACTTCGTCTCGGGGTGCCGAAACGCAAGTTTCGAGCACACTTCGCTTCGCTCGCAAACCATTTAAACCACCTCATTTGATGCTATATTAATGGCGTAGAATGAATATAAAGCTTTTGGCGGTCAGCACCAGCAAAGTAGGCAGTAGCAACGTAGGTTTGCAGCTGCCACTTACCCACAAACCTAACAACCCACTACCCCACACAGCCACTTCCCAATCACCCAAACATATTCCTGTAGTCAGTGTTTTCCTCTGCAACCTTCACTTTTTCCACCGCCTGCTCAAAGTCCTTCTGCATGATGTGCGCCCTGTTTGCCCTTATCCCGCAGTAGCCTGCCTCTGTGCACACAAGCCTCAGGTCAGCTCCGGAGAACCCGTTTGTTTTCTCAACAAGGGTTTTTATATTGACTTTTCTCAGGCTCATTCCCGCTGTATGAATCTTCAGTATCCCTTCCCTTGCGGCTGCATTCGGAAGCCCTATCTGTATCAGCCTGTCCAGCCTTCCGGGCCTTGTCAGCGCAGGGTCAATCACGTCAAACCTGTTTGTCGCGCCGATTATTTTCACATTCTCCAGCTTTGAAAAGCCCTCAATCTCGGCAAGAAGCTGCATGAAAGTCCTCTGCACTTCCCTCTCTGCAGATGTGCTGCCCTCTATTCTTTCAGCGGCTATTGCGTCAAGCTCGTCAATGAATATTATTGAAGGGGCTTTTTCCCTTGCAAGCATGAATATTTCCTTCACAAGCTTTGCCCCGTCGCCGATGTATTTCTGGACAAGCTCTGAGCCGACAATCTCAATGAAAGCCGCGTTTGTCGCATTCGCCAGGGCTTTTGCCAGCAAGGTCTTTCCGCATCCTGGCGGCCCGTAAAGCAAAACTCCTTTCGGGGGCTCAATCCCCACTGTCTTGAATATGTCAGGCCTCATTAAGGGCAATTCAACAGCCTCTTTCAGCTCCCTTATCTCATCTTCCAGCCCGCCGATATCAGCCCATTTTATTGTCGGCTTTCTTGAAAGCAGGAACATCTCGGGGTTGCAGGTTTTTGCCCCTTCAAGCCTTTGTATTACATTGAATGTCCTCTGCTCAGCCAAGACAGTGTCGCCTGCAGCAACATTGCTCCTTACAGAATCGTGAATGTTTACAAGAAGCTGGTTTCCGTTTGCAAGCCTTACAATTGCCTTGTCGCCCATGACTTTTGAAACGTCGCAGACAACCAAAGGAGGGCTCCTTATCCTTGCAAAGTCCATTTTCAATTGCGCAATCTCTGCCTGAAGCTGTGCAATATTCGTCTTTAGAATCTCGTTCTCCCTTTCAATGCCTATAGAAATAACTGAATTGCCTGCTAAATCCAAACTATTTAAGTTCATATACTGCCTCTTTTCTTGGTTGTGAGAATGTTATAGGGTATTATAAACTTATCGGGGAACGCCCTCAGAAAGCTATAGGCTAAGCAAAAAAGAAGGAGGCAGGGATTGCATCCCTGAACCCGCTAACTGCACTTATGCATGTTTTGCCAATAAATCTCTTCCTCAACCCACTCTTCAAAGTTTTCAATGCTTGTAATTTCAAAGTTGGGGTCTTCGATTGAGTCTTTGAGATACACTTTGTATCCTCTTTTCATGTATTCCATCTCGTCTTCGTTGAGCATTTCAAGGTGTTTCATTTTTTATGGCTTGAATTCTAATCAAATTCCATCTCATCAAGATATTGTGTATTAATGATTACTTTAAACCTATTTTGTCTTGATTCTGCTTCTAAATTCTCTAAGAAATTTTTCTCCTTAAGTGTCAATTCTGATATTTTAAAGTTTTTAGCCGTTAATTTTAATACAGGCATTTTATTATACTCCTTATTGTCTATCCTTACATTTTCCAAACTCGTAAAAAGTGTCATTTTGAGCAAACCATCTTTTATATCTGCTTCTGAGGGTAATTTTGACCTTTTGCTATTCTTAGCTTCGATCAAGAATAATGTTCTGTTATCTATTTCAGTTTCATCTGCAGTTAAAAAATATTCTCCACCAAGATGATTACATATTGTAATTGTTGCTTTTGAGCCGGAAACTTGTTCTTTAGGCTGAGTAGTCATACTCTCTCTTTTTTGAGCTTTGGCAGCCAGGTCTCTTGAAAAACGTATAAACGTTTCTCTGTCTGCCATTATCTTATACAACCTTTTTTCGGCTAACTCTTTAGAATGGGTTTTTATTCCTAATTGTTTTGAAATTTGTTCATAGGCATATAATGCTTTTTTTCCTATTTCTACTATATGGTCTGCCTGAGCCATATTCCACATCAAAGGCGAAGATTTATAGTCTTTTAGTTTTTTAATTTGATTTCTAATAAAAGGTATGTCAAATCGCTGGTCCGTAATTTTTGTTGGGTGCCTTTTATTAATGCTCGCCGAAGAATAGTATGCAATAATAATGTGGATATTTAATAGGCTCATAAGGGAGATAGTGTCCCATTGTAAATAATCTCTATCCCCTCTGCCTTCGTCTTTTAAAACAGGGATAATCGTAACTATTTTTCCACTAAAATTCATACAATCATATATTCTGGCATAGGGATAAGAACGCGTTCTTTTTGCAGAAACCCACCGACTAACAGCAAATGTGTTTTTATCATCCACCTTCAAGAAGAATGCACCATCTTTGGCTAAAGCTTTGTCTATCTCTTTAAGGCTGTATTCTTCTAATTTTTTGCAAAGATATGCTTTATATGTAATCCCCTTAAGAATGTCTGCAGATATGTGCATATTACCTAGGTTTCCTCCCCTGCTATTAAGCTTTTTGTAGGCTTTAACGAAGAAATGTTATAATTTGATATAAACAATTCTTTGCCTTTTGCGGCAGTTTTTTGTTTGTAATTGTTCATCCCATATTGCAATTCCCATTCATAAATATTCGCAAATGAGAATAACCGCCTTATCTCAGGTGAATCATCATAGGTTATTAACCATTTATGATTGCATGTCCTCATAACTTTTGCAAAACGCTTATGGTCAAACGTGAAATGTAGCACTCCTTCTTTGCCATAAAGCCTAGATTTCATTGTTGAATAATATGGGGGGTCTAGAAATATAAATACCTTTTTCCCTTCTGAATTGACAACTTTTTCATAATCTTCGCAAGTAATTTTGGTATCGGCTAATATACTATTAGCTAATTCTAATCGTTTAATCGATGAATCTGTAAATCTTGCTTTAAATGCACCTTCTGAATAACCGCCTGATTCAGCAAGACCCGAAAAAGTAATTCTGTTTAAGATAAAGAAACGTGTTGCGCTATCTAATTCGGACATTTCTTTTGTTAAAAGAAAGCTATGTAACTCTTTGCCTGATCTGAATTTAGATTTAAAATTTATGATATTATTTGTCAAGTTATATACCTCCATTTGGCAATATTTCCAAAAAGAAAATAATTGGATGTTTACATCATTAATCCAAAATATCTTTTGCTGGTTTAATTGTTTTAATGCAAAAAATACTGAGCCCCCGCCAACCATCGGCTCCCTGAATTCGTCAAAATCAGGCACAAGAGGCAGTATTTGTTTTAAGGCTCTAGACTTTCCTCCGGGGTACCTTAATGGACTCTTAATCTTAGGGATAACAACCTCTTTCATGAAGAATCAACAATTAA
The DNA here is from genome assembly GCA_030018575.1 of Nanobdellota archaeon. Lineage (GTDB taxonomy): Archaea > Nanobdellota > Nanobdellia > SCGC-AAA011-G17 > GW2011-AR17 > UBA9640. Next base: position 6,799 of record JASEIA010000071.1, read on the forward strand.
ATGACTTATTTAAACCTTGTGCCTATTTGGCAAATGGCAAGTGGTTCATATATTTTCAAATATTCTGAAAAGATTTCAATAAATGCAGAAATAAATGTTTTCGCCTCGTGAAACTTATTAAAATAATGCTCAACCAAAACAATTATCAACTTCACGCCTGACGGCTGGCTTTCTAATTCCCGTAAGCCTCTAAATGAAGCCGGTGGATTTCCTTGCTGTCCCTGAAATTCTTTAGAAGATTGTTTATTTCCTTTGCAACTGCGTTCTTCAGGTCCAAGGGATGCAGCTTCTTTGCAACAAAATCATCTTCAACTGCCTGATATGTTTCGTAAACCAAATTTCCGCCGTACTTCTCAGGCCTTTCAACGACAAACTTCTCGCCCTTGTCTGTTTTCATAACAAAAATAAGGTACTGCAATAAAGCCATTATCCCGTTGTTTGCATCCCCTGCAACGCATTCTGCATTGTTTACTTTTGATTTTACTTTTACCTCATCATCAAGTAAATCAATCTTGCTTGACTCAATGCTTGAGCTCATCTTGACGCCGACAAGCCCGCGTATTAGCGGATTCATTAATTCAATTCTTGGCTTGTATCCAATCTTTGGCAGCTGCTCCCTTGCATAAACCATGATTTTTCTCTGGTCCATGCCGCCGAACTGCATGTCCACCTTGAGATATTCCTCATCCAAAGCCTGCATCAGCGGATAGATTAATCCTGAAAGCTTTGGGTTATCTCCAAGCTTTACAACCTCTGACGCCGCCTTTGTGCAGTCATGAACAGAGCTTATTGTGCTGAGCTTAAGAAGGTCATGGAAATATTTCTGGTTAAGCTGCAGCTCGCTTCCCTTGACAAATTCCAGCTTTTTTATGTCAACGCCTATTGTTTTCAGGATTGTGACTATTGCTGCCTTGTAATACAAGTATCTTTTTTCAAGTATTTCCCATGAAACTCCGTCCAAAGCAGCGTGCAGGTCTGCAAGAAGTATTTTTACTTTCAAT
>JASEIA010000072.1 GCA_030018575.1 Nanobdellota archaeon
GGCTATCAGTGAAAGCCATGACATCTGTGGGGAAATACTTATGGCTTTCACTATATCTAAACAACAAGAAATTACCGCACTTTCTTCATGAGCTCTAAATTTTCCTGCCTCAGCTTGTCTATCCTTGCATTCAGGAGCCTGTTCTCGGCATCCAGCTTTTTGGAGTTCATTGCATAGCCGTGAAGCTTTGCAAGAACCTCATTGAACATGTCTGCAAGCATTGAAGTGTCCATGTCAAGCCCTGCAGGCCCAAGAATCTCAACTGATGAAGGCATGTAGTCAAAGCATATGTCTGCAATCTTCTGAATGTGGCTTGTCTCAAACTCAATCTCTGAAAACGTGCCCCAAAGATGGTTCTCTGTTTCCTTTGGCTCGGCTGTTTTCTCCTTGGCAACCTTAACCCCGTCCTCTGCCTTGAACTTCTCAACAACGCTTTTCATGACTTCCTCAACATGCGTTTTCGGGGCTCCTATTATCTCGATTACAACCCTTGCCTCTATCTTGTCCTTCATAAGCGTAAAAGAATAAGGATATGGTTAATAAACCTTGCGCCTGGCAGCAGGCATTGACAACCAACTACGAATCGCAAACCAATTGCTAAACCACTTTCTTGTCAGCAGGATTCTTTTCCTCCTTGGGATTCTTGAGAATCGTGAGCCGCATTGCAACTGCCGCCCCTATGAATGGCAAGCAGGCTATTAAAGAAATAAGTATAAGCGGGTTTGTTGCGCTCTTCATCCAGTCAAGGATTATGGTGGCTATCAGCTTCAATAAAACAGGCGGCGCGCTGGCTACCATCATCTGCGGAGCCTGGCTTTCTATAAGCTTCATTGTGTCAATTACCTTGTCAGCTGTTATCAGGCTTAATATGAAAAGAAGCAGTGCGATTGTCGCAAGCCTTATGCCTGTTTTCATGCACACCTTGTAAAGCCCGCGCTTCCAGTTAAATCCGACTCCTGCAAACGTAAGCACTGCGCCAATCACAAAAAACCCTATTGCAGTTCCTATGAAGATTGACCTAAAAGCATTAACTTCAGCGCCCTGCTTTTTTATTGTGTCTTTCAATTCCTCTGTTTGCGGCAGCTTTACAATCATGCCGATATTATTTTCAACCACATTGTCAATCAGCTTTGCCTTTGTTTCTTCAAAAGGCGCAGTGTCGATGCTTCCGCAGAGATCTGAAGTAAGGGCGCTCTTTAAAGCAGCCCCCTGGTCATCCATCATGTCCGGCATTGAAGGGGATGCGCAAAGCGCCTTAACCTGCTCTTTTGTAATCTCAGCGCCCTGCTTTTCCATTTCATTAAGCGTGAATTCTCTTATTTCAACCTTGTTTTCCTGCACAAAGCTCTGCATTGTGGCTGCAATAGTCTGGTCAATTGTGTCAACATTTGCAACCATGTTGTTGGCTATCAATATGAGGAAAAGAAGGATTATTGCCAAAAGCATAAACACAGAGCCGAAGAATCCTGCAAGAACTTTCAGCACTTTTATGGCAGTAATCATACAATCCTTAATCATCTGAAAAGTTAATAAAGCTTTCTAAATTAGGTTTCAGCATGGAACGAATAAAAATGTGCGCAATCTGCGGCATTAAAATTGCAAAATACACCTGCACGAAATGCGGGGCTTTGGTGTGCGAAGACTGCTTTGACAAGCGCAAGATGCTTTGCATAAGCTGTGCATCAGGGCTGAAGGCATAGTTCATAAAGCAGGGCCTTAAACCCGGCTTTGCTATAGCCTTGTTTATATTCTTTCAAAAGCAAGATAATCTTTTTCCTGCTAAACTGCATTCCCTTGCTTTCAAGCAGCGCGTAAGGCTTTTTTGACATCAAAAACTGGCAGAACTGCGTTACATTTTTGGGATGAATGTCATAATGGCACTTTTCAAAGTCAATCATAACTACTTTTTTGCCAACAATTATGTGCTTCCACGGATTGTGCATCTCCTCTTTGGAAACATTTAACTTGTCCATGGCCCTGCATTGATGCATTACATCAAGAAGCGCCTTTCTTAATTCCTCTTTTCCTGCTTTTTCTGCAAATTCCAGTATTCTTTTGCCTTCAACAAACTCAACCAATATGAAATCACTGCCTTCAATCAAAAGTTTTGCTCCAATTCCTTTCTTGTTCAAAAGCCCAAGCCACTTTGCCTCATTTAAAGCCCTGCAGATTGCATCCCTGTCCTTTTTTTCAGCCTTTGCAACAGCTTCTTTTCCATCATATTTAAGCCTGTAAACAAATGAGCGCTGCCCCCTTGCAAAGTATTCTGCAGGGTTTGCCTTTGCAAATTCGTTCCACGATGGCATTTTTAAGCCCATAACCCTTAAAACCGTGAAGAAAGCTTTAAATAGTTATTTGATTTAATCAACAGTAGCCATTATATATAGCAAAAGAGGGATAAACAATGAGAAAACTATTATCATTACTGGTTATATTTTGTCTTGCCATTTCAACCGCCACAGCAGCAGAGTTCAGCGCGCAAAGCGCCTATAACTGGCTTTCCAGCAAATCAGACTCTGCAGGCTCCTTTAATTCAAATGTGTTTGACACTTCATGGGCAGTGCTTGCAATGGACAAGGCAGGCACAATGTCAGCCCCGGCAGAGCGCTCATTGAAATGGATTTTCTCGCAGCAGTCTGCAACAAACTGCTTTCCCTCTTCCCCCTGCAAGACAAAGGACACTGCATTGGCAATGCTTGCAATGAACAAGCTTCAGAGGGTTGACAACATGACTAAGATACAGGAAGCATTAAAGAGCATGCTTGTCCCTTCCTCAATGCCTGGGCAGTGGCTTCTTGAGGTTTCAACAGACAAGACAGGCACGTGCAAGCTTGAATGGGAAATAAACGGGCAGAAGAAGGACAAAATAGTCGCTGTTGACAAGGGAAGGTTTACAGAATGCTTAAACAGCTATTTCCTGAACCTCAAGGACTGCGTAAGCACAGCTCTCCTGAACAACCCGGGCATATCTGTAAAAGTTGACTGCACTGCTGTTGAAGGCAGCAAGTTTATAACTCTTGTTTACAGGCAAGCAAACAGCTTCTATGTGCTTTCAAGCGCAACAGGCGACACTGCTGATGTTGTGATAAACAACGGGTGCTTTGGCAACGGGCCGGGAGATTCCTCATGCAAGAAAGACCCTTCAATGTATGCTGCATGGGCTGCAAAAGAAACTTCAATGGCGCTTGATGTCAAGATGTACTTAATGAATGCTTATTCAGAGGAAAGCGCTGATGACAATGCGCTTCTTTACATGGCAACAAAAGATGCAAGGTACCTTGCCGCGTTAAAGCAGATACAGAAGACAGACGGAAGCTTTGACAGGAATGTGCTTAAGACAGCGCTTGCAGTTATGGCAATGAAAGAGGATTCTGCATATTCAGAACAGGCTGCAAAGGCTGTTGGCTGGCTGAAGACAAAGCAAAAGGCAGACGGAAGCTTTGGCACTGTTTCTGAAACAGCCGCTGTTTTATATGCCGCTTTTGCAGAAGGGGTTGATGCCCCTCCTTCGGATTATGTTCCTCCCGGGGCAATATGCAATAATGACGGGAAATGCCAGATGGATGCAGGAGAAGACTCAACAAACTGCCCGCTGGACTGCCCTGCAGAAGAAGGAGATGAAGAGCCTGCAGACACTTTCTCAGACTGCCAGGTTAACGGCGTCTGCGAAACAGACTATGGCGAGACAAGCAAGAACTGCCCAACTGACTGCTCATGCGGAGATGGAAAATGCGATGATTATGAAGAATCAGAAGGGACATGCAAAAGGGACTGCGCTGCGGCAGAGCCTTCCTGCGGAGATGGAGACTGCAATGGCGATGAAACAGAAGAATCATGCCCTCGCGACTGCGCTGAGCAGCCTGTCACTACCAGCGGAGGCTCGACAAAATGGGTTATCATTGCGCTTATCGTGCTTATAATAATTGCCGGAGGGATATTTGCAGCAAAGAAGCTTGGGCTTTCAAAAGCAAAGCCAGGGCAGCCAGGTTATGCATTCCCAAAGCCGATTGGAATGCCTCCAATGGGGCCGTCAAAAGTTCCTCCTATGAGGCAGATGACTTCATCTTCAAAGCCGTCCGGGTTTGCGAGGCCTGCTGCAAAATCAAAGGACGAAGAGCTTGACAAGTCTCTTGCAGAGGCAAGAAAGCTGCTTGGCAAGTAAGCATGAAAAAGCTTATTTTTCTTTTTTCAGCATTTTTAATATTTTGTTTGCAGACAGCCCTAGCCCAGAATATCACGCTTTCCCTTGAAGGAAGCTCTTTTATTGCAGGGCAGACTGTGATTGCAAAGATTGGAATGGAAAGATTCTCCATCTCAAAGCTTTCGCTGCTTGACTCTTCAAATGCAAAAGTGCCTGTAGGATTTTATAATTACAACTATGCCAAGAACGAGAACTATGCCTATTTTAACCTGCCTTCAACACTTTCCGGAACCTACAAGCTGCTTGTGTCAGAAAGAATAATGGAAGCAGGCGTATTGAAAGAGTCCAATGCTTCAGCTGTTTTCCCTGTTTCTGCAGGAAATGCGTTTACAATAACGCCTGTAGCTGTAAAAATCAGCCCTGCTTCATCTTATTTCAAAATATCCTTAAGGCATACTGCCGGAAGCCCATTGGATGTTGCGGTTTCAGTTTCAGATAATGCAATAAAGCCGGTAAGGAATTCATTATCCCTTGCAGTTAATGAAATGAAAACTCTTACTGTGAATTATGACGGATTGAATCTGAAGAATGATGCGATACTCACGCTGTCATCCGGCGCAGTATCTTACAATATTCCTCTCTTTGCGCCAAAGGCTGCAAATGAAACTGCACAAAATCAAAGCATTGAAGAAACAGTTTCATTTGAAGGCGCGCTTGTGACTGTCAAGAACATAACCGTGATAAAAAACTCAGCCCCTGTGAACAGGCTAATAGCGGGGCCTCTTGAGTTTAGGAACAATGCAAAATCTGCATTGCATGACGTCACTTTCACTTCTTCAGGAATTTCCTCGCTTGAATTCAATCAGACTTCTGTGCCTGTTTTGGAGCCCGGCACTGTTTATTCCCAGTATATTTGGATGAACAGGCAGAAGGATGCAGCTCCAGGCAAGTATTTCGGCACAATCACTGCAGCAAGCAGGGAAGGCGCTTCATTGTCAATACCTTTGGAGATTGAGTTCACAGCTATTGCGCAGGAGCAGCCAAATGAGACATCTTCACAGCAGAATGTGACAATGCCTCTGGAAAAGCCAGGCAAGGTTACTGTTGAGAAAGTGAATGTAAGCCTTGGAATTCCCATTGTAAACTTCACAGAGCTGAAAGAGACAAGCGCAGCTGAAAAGAGAAAAAACCTTGTGATTGCCCTGACAATCTCGGCATTTGTGATTGCAATTGCATTCCTCTTTTTCTACAGGATAAGGCCGAAGACAACAGTCAGGAAGATGGGCGAATACGCAGAAGAGATAGGAAAGCCAAGGAAGAAGTAAGGCTTGTTTAAGAAATTCAGCCCTTCTCAGTGACCGGCTTGTGAGGTATCTTGTGCTCTATCATCTTTGTAAAAGGCCTGAACACGCCTTCAAGGGTTTCCTTTTTTGCCCTTCGCACTGCAAACACGCAAGCCATTGCAACAAGGACAGCCGTTGCCCCGTCAATGGACAGGTCACTCATTGTGTCAAACAGGCTGTTCTGCATAAAGCCAAACTCATAAGTGACCGGGATAATGCTTCCCCAGAAGAAAACAACTATGTTGTCCCATATGAATTCTATTATCTCCCATAATGAGCCGATAGCCATTGTCCATAAGAATGTGAATATGCCCATGAATGCCATGCTCACTTTTATCCTGCCTGCGTAATTGTATGAAAATATCAGCGAAAACCCTATCAATGCAAGCATTGCCGAGCTGAACATGTGCAAAAGGCTGTCATACATCGGAATCCAGAAATAAGCGCCCATTGTGCCAAGCATGTGCAGCGAAATCATCATTGAAACGGCAAGCTCAAACACCCAGTGGAATTCCAAGTCATAAAGCTGCTCAAGCATCACAGGGACAAGCGTGAGTATAAACATGAAAAGGAACATTATGAAACTGATTGTTTCGCCAAGGTAAAGGTAGCCTATTCCCGAAATTATAAGAAACAGCCTGAAAATCCATGCAAGCGCCACTCCTATTGTCTTGTAAATGCCCATGCTTTTTTAGTGTGCAGGATAACTTATAAGCTTAACGCTAACGTAGCAGGCAGTATGTAGTGATTGGCAGGCGGATACGAACCACCAACTAATAACTACAGACTAACTGCTGCTTGCCGCGGGTTTCGTTCTGTAGTGCCCTTTCCATTTCATTACAAGCGGGTAAAATGCCATTGCAATTGCAGCGATAAATATGGAGCCTTTTGTTATTCCAAGGAAGATTGCCGCAATGAAAACAAGCACTCCGCAGAACCTGCCTAAGTTAAGCAGGAATTCCCTTGCAATCATAAGCTCGTGAATGCCGCACTTTGCATTGTCAAGTGCGACAGTTGTCTGGAAAGGCTTTAGCGCAGGCGATATAAGGTAAAGCAATCCAGTGAATATGACCCACAAATAAATATTTGAGCCAAAGCTTACAAGCATTGTGGCTATTGCAAGAGCAATTGCCAAAGGAAATATGAATTCCTTTCTCTTTTTTGCCCTGTCTGAAATTTTGGCCATGAATATTGAGGCAACTGCGCCTGTGAGCCCGAGATAAGAGAGGTAAGCCCCGAGCTTCAGCTCCTCATTTATGAAAAACAATGAAATAAGCGGTATTGCAATGAATGTGGTGTGCTCCCAAAAGCCTTCAAGAAATATCAGTGTCTTTACGCCTTTTATGCATTTTAAGCAATTGGAAATCCTGTAATGCACTTCTTCCGCCTTTATCCTGAATGAAAGCAAAAGCGCAACAACCATAATTACAGCGCTAATCCAGAATATTGCAGGCATTCCCAGCTTTACAGCCGTGTATCCTGCTATAATGGGCATTATTGCAGACAAGAGGCTGAACGCAAATACATAAAGCGCAGAGCCTGTTGCTTTTTTTTCAGGCTCAATTCCCTTGAAAAATGCGATATTATAATTTATCCAGAAAAACAGGAATGCAGGCGCATACAGGAAAGGCATGAAGTAAAGAAGCTCTTTACTGAAGAAAGCGGCATAAACAACAAACAAAGCGATATTTGCGCCTATCCCTATTATGAAATACAATCTTGGTTTTATGCTCCTGAAGCAGGCAATGAAAACAAGCGCAAGAGCGTATATGAGCAGGTAAAAAACAGCCATTTCCATATGCGCAATGCCCATCTTTAAGAACCACAGCAGGAGAAGCGCGTTTGTGAAGTATACTGCTATAAGGTATGCAACCTGTATGGGGTAAAGGCGCCTTATTGAGCTGTTCATCATTTATACCTTCTCTTTTAAAGATTATAAGCCTTGTTGCATAGCGGTTTTCTTAAAACTATAGCTTTATTCCACTTTCGTCGAATCTGAATAGATTCCGCTCCGAATTCAAAGTTACTTTTACGCCCAAGGGGGCGGTTATTATAGGATCAGTATGCCCTATGTTTGCATTAAAGAGCACTGGAAACTTATAACCTTTAATATGGCTTAGCACAATTTTCCTGAATCTTTGCCTTTCTTCTTCTGTATAACCAAATCCCTTTCTAATTATAGATAATTGCGTTAATCTGTATACTCCATCACAATAAATTTAATTAAGGTGTGTATATTCTTAT
>JASEIA010000073.1 GCA_030018575.1 Nanobdellota archaeon
GAGAACCCGCCAATTATTACTATTTGCGATATATAAATCCTGCCTTTTCTTCGCCTATGCGCTTGTAATTGTTTGCCTCAAAGAATTTCTGTGAAATCTTATTGCTTTTTTGCACGAATGCTATTAAGGGCTTGCCTTTTGCAGCATACCTCAATCTTTCAAGCAGCAAAGAGCCAATTCCTTGCTTTCTTAATGTTTCATCAAGAACTATTGCCTTTAATCGCGTCTCTTTTCCATTTTCAAACCATACATATCCTGCGATATAGCCCTTTTTGCGGATTAGCCAGTAACATGACTTTTTTTTCAGGTCATTTTCCAAAATTTTTCTGTCCCACTTTATTCCGGATTTTTCAAGATGTATTCTTAAGTTATCTTCAGTAAGAGCCGCAATACGATTTATTTCTTCTGCCAATAGCAAAGTTTTCTCTTCCAATATGGGCACTTCATTGATAATATCTTCTGCTTCCTTTCTGATGCAAAAAACATCTTCTTCATTCGGCTCTTTAAACACATAATACGCAAGCGCGCGGCATCCACCGCATACGTTCTTTAAATCACATTCTTTACACTTGCCTGCTAATTTTTCAATATTTATTATGCCTTCTCTGTTTTTGGCAATTTTGCTTAAATTGTCTGTAAAGATATTGCCTATTTTCAAAGGCAGGGCGGGGCACGCAAATACAGAGCCGTCTGTCTTAATTTCAAATATATGCTTAAAAGCGCCGCAGCCAATATAATCTGCCTTTTTATTAAAGATTCTGGATGCGATATAAGGGTCAAGAGGATGTTCTATAAATAGGTTAAAATAAGGATAAAGCAGTGAAAGCGCCATATAACATTTTTTAAGGAATAGGATATCTTCCATTTTATTGACAAGCATGTTTTCTTCCGCTTTCCCTACAGGTAGAATCTTGCGAAAAGATACTGCGGAACATCCTTTATCCATGCCAAGCAAAGCCATCGGAACTATATTGCTAATGTTCTGTTTTGAATAAACAGAAGCGATTCTTGTATTAAGGCCAGCCCCAACTGCTGTGCTTATTGCATTTAATGCTTCCTTGAAAGATGTTGGCGAATTGCGGATGCTATTATGGAACTTTTCGTCTAAGCTGTCTAAGCTTATATTTATTGCATCAAGCCCTGCTGATTTCAGCCGTTGAGCCTTATTATCTGTCAAAAAAGTCCCGTTTGTGGACAAGGAAACCTTTATTCCAGATTTCTTAAATAATCGGATAATCTCTTCTATTTGCGGTTGCATCAAAGGCTCCCCGCCGGTAAGGTTTACTGATGCATGCGCTGCCTTTACTTTGCTAATTATTTTCTTTATATCCGCAACTGAGAGCATACGGTTCTTCTTTTCGGACCTGCAATGTTTGCAGTTTAAATTGCATTTCTCCAATAAAGATAATAAAAAAATAGCCATTATTGTATTGGCTTACCAGAATCCCAAACAGCCTCTTTCCTTGTTCAAATCATTGTTTGGCTGGCCCTGTAAATCTTGGCTTGCTTTTATGTCGTTATCCATTTTTGTTTCCTCCCCGGACCTTTATCCCGTAATGTGTAAATAAGCACTCATTTATAAGCCTTCCTATTGTCGCCACTACTTCGGGCTAACTCTTTGAAAATGTTTCGGAAATGCTGAAAATCCTTCGGAAAAGGCGGAAACCATGTTCACGGCATAAGCTCCAAGATGCCCGTCCTCGGCTTAGATGAAAAACCTAAACAACTTATAGCAGAAAAAAGCCGTTGTCCACCACGACTGGATAAAGGATATTGAAGAATAGCTATTTCTTTGCCATTTTCCACATCAGCTCAAAGTAATTCCTGAACGACTTTGCAACATCTGTGTTTGCTATCAGTATTGCGGCTGGCTCAACGCCCCACACTATGATTGCAACCTTTCCGCCGTATACATTCAGCGAAACAGGGGACTCATATTCCTTTGGCAGGTGCCTAATCTCTGCAAGGGGTATTGTCTTGCCCTTCACGCCTCCGGCGTAAAGCATCCGCATTTTTATCTTTTTCTTTATTCGCGCCGCTGTGTAGTGCTTTATGTAGAAAGGCAGCGCCTGCTGCGCCTGATACGCCGGGCTTATAACCAGTATCTCCTTTCCCGTTAAAAGCTGGTCATCAAGTATCCCCTTATTCCTTCCGTGCCCTTGTAGAACTGTGTTTCCTGCTTCTGCTTGACGGCATTGAACTTTGCCTCAAGCTCAGGGAGTATTGAAAGCAGCGCCTCTTTCCTTGCATCCATCGCCTCAAGCAGCTTCCTCGGCTCTGATGCCATGTAATAGCGCTTGTTGTTCTCGCGAATGAAGCTGCAAAGCCCCTTCTCTACCAATCTCTCCAAGGCATCGTACACATTCCTCCTGTGTATGCCTGTCTTTCTTGATATTGCGCCCGCCTGCGCCTTCCCCGCATCCACAAGAGCCGCATAAATCCTTGCCTCGGCTTTTGTGAGCCCTGCCTCTGCAAGCTGTTCATACATGGGAAGCAGGAAGAGGCAACAGCTTATATATTTTGTGGTGATATATATCACCCCATCTTTTAATATAGCACCGCAATATAGCACTTTTGACACAAGGTGTCAGGAGGAATAAAATGGCATACGAAATACTAACGCCAATTGAGCCGATGCTTGCGAACTACGCATCAGGCGACAGGGTATTTGATGAGGTAATGGCTCAGCACAATGGCATGACATTTGCAGAGCTGAAATACGACGGGTACAGGATGCAGCTGCACAAGAAAGGGGATGTTGTAAAGGGGTTTACAAGGAGCATGAATGACGTGCCCCTGGAGATTTATCCGGAACTTTCCGCTTCAATCAGGAACCTGCCTGACTGCGTTATTGACTGCGAGCTTAACGGAGGCACAGGGCACAGGGGATTCAAGGCAGTAAAGCACAGGTTCAGGAGCAAAATGCCGGACATAAAAAGATACAGGAAAAAAGCAGACATGAGCAAAAAGCTCGAGCTCCGCGTCTTTGACGTGCTGAACTTCAGCGGGGAATGGCTTTTGGAGCTGCCTCTCTCAGAAAGGAGGCATTACACTGAGAATATTGACGAGGCAAGGATAAAGCCCGGGAAGCAGTGGAAAGCAGGTTCATCCGAATCCCTTGAAGCGCTTTTCAATGAAGTGATTGAGAAGCAGAACGAGGTGCTTGTATGCAAGGACCCTGCCTCGCTTTACATACCCAAATACAGGGGCGTGCACTGGATAAAGCTCAAGAAGTTCGAGACAATAGACCTTGCTGTGCTTGGGGTTTACGTGAATGAATGGGGGATAAGCCAGCTCCTGTGCGGCACCTATGACCCTGAAAGGAACTGCTTTGAGACGCTTGCAAAGGTGAATGCAAAAAGGGCAGGGCTTGACAAGGAAGTAGCAAGGCTGCTTGAATGGAAGCTGTCTGCTGAAAAGCCGGCTTCAATAGCCCTCTCGCCGAATGCAAAGCCGGAAGATTTGCCGTTGTTTTATGTAAATCCTTTTTCATCCATAGTGGTGGAGATAAAGGCAATGAACATACACTATGGCAAAAACTGGCACAGCTGCGGGCTCAATGGCGAAAAGTCATACTCCCTGCGCATTGCATGGGCAAGGCAGGTAAGGGATGACAAGAAGCCGGTAGAGGCGAATACTGTGAAGGACCTTAAGAATCTTTACAAAATGCAGGAGGGATTGATATGACACTGGACATGAAGGTATTGCTTGAAGAGGCAAAGAAAGGCGCGCTTTCTGGGAAAGTGATTCGTGATGTGAAGGAAGAGATACTCGGGCACCTTTCAGGGATAAAAAGAAAGGGCATGCCGGGGCTTGTGCAGTATCTTGAAACAAGCGATTTTTTCCATGCGCCCGCGTCAACAAGGTTCCACGGCAACTATGAAGGCGGGCTTGCAGCGCATTCGCTGCTTGTCTACACTGAGTTTGACGCCCTGCTTTCAAGGTACGGCTCTTCGCTGCCAGACGACAGCAGGAAGATAGCGGGAATCTGCCATGACTTGTGCAAGGTGGAAGTATACAAAAAGAATGAAGCAAGGAAAGGCAGGTTTCCGGCAAAGCCATACACATTTGAAGACGAGCTGCCTGTCGGGCACGGCGAGAAGTCGTTATGGATAATCGGCAGGCACATTGAGCCGACAGAGAAGGAAATGCTTCTTGTAAGGTGGCACATGGGGGGCTATGACAAGAACTATGAGATGAATGAGGAAGTGATAAAGCGGAAGTGCCCTGAGCTTGTGCTGCTGCAAAGCGCGGACAGGATAGTGTCAGGGTGGCATAATGTGTAGATGGTGGCTTGCAGCTCACGGGCATTAGCAAAAGGTTTATATAGTAGTAGCTACTGCAAAATGATAATAGAATAAGGCATAACAGCATTAGGGGGAAACAAAAATGGAAGACTTAATGTCAATCGTGGAAAAACTTTCAGAGCAGTATAAAGCCAATAGAAACAGCATACCGGAAGCGGAAACAATAGAAAAAGAACTGCATTCCATGTCAGGAATAGGAAGGGAAATGCCCCATTCGCTTGTAATGATTATGCTGGATTCGCCGCACATGGCTTATGCCGGTTCCTCATGCGGAACATCGGAAAACAGGGTTTTCCAGAGCAAGTCACTTGTAAGCTTCTTAAGGAACAGGGGAGTCAGGTATGTCGTAGGAATTGTATACGAGCCAAAAGACCCTGAAACCTACGAGCGGGGCTTTATACCCTTAAGCTCTGTTGCTTTGCCTATAGCAGGCAGGGACGGGCATATCTTCCAGAGCATTGTATCAAAGAGCAACGGCTCTTTCAGGTATGAGAGAAGCAGAGTAAACGGATGGTCAGTGTACGAATCAGAGTAAGGGGGCATAAAAATGGGAAGAGTATTTACAAAGAAAATAACAACAGACGAGCTGGCAGGGAAGATACAGGAAGCATGGAAGAGGCATCCTGAGTTTGAAACAGAGCAGGAAGATGCTGAATGGAATGCATTGACGCTTGCAGAGCAGATACAGCATTGTTCTTCAATGATAGGGTATCATTACACGGGCATAACCCCGCAGGTTGAAAAGGACCTGGATAAGGTTGAGTTTGACTTGAGTTTCCAATTTGTTCATGATTTCCGAGGATAAAGTTGTAGCACGTAATTGACCCTAAATCAACAGATATTTTTCAAGCCCAAGAGCGTTATAAAGCTTGATCTGTTCAGGCGTCATATTTTCCAGCACTTTGTTTACTGCGTTGGAATCTTTCTGTTTTACAAAACCAAGACGCATATTTTGCAATTCTTTGACGATAGTTCGTTCACTCATTTTGAATCGCTATATTTATAAACAGCCATATTAGTAAAACAACGCCATGATAACCATCAAGGACAAGCCAAACACTGAAGCTGAAGTAAGAAGAATACTCAATCCGTTAGTTGAGAAGTGGTTCTTTACAAGATTCAAGGAATTCAGCCTTCCGCAGCTGTACGGCGTCATGGAAGTGCATTCAAGGAACAATATTTTAATATCAGCTCCCACAGGGAGCACAAAAACTTTGACTTCTATGTTATCTGTTCTTAATGAACTTGTTGACTCTGCTGAAAAAGGCATTCTGCAAGATAAAGTCTATTGTGTTTACATCAGCCCACTAAGGGCTTTGTCAAGGGATATTGAAAAAAATCTTTTTGAGCCTTTAAGAGAAATTGAAAAATTGGCCGGAAAAGATTTAGGAATAAGGGTTGGAGTGAGGACGTCTGACACAACGCAGGCTGAGAAGGCAAAGATGCTTAAGAAGCCGCCGCATATTCTTATTACAACGCCTGAAAACTTAGCTATTCTTTTATCAACAATAAAGTTTAAAGAATGCATGAGAAGCATTGACTGGTGCATTTTGGATGAAATCCACGCATTGGCAGACAACAAAAGGGGAGTTCACCTTTCATTGTCAGTGGAAAGGCTGAATATGCTTGCCCCGGGAATGGCAAGGGTTGGGTTGTCGGCGACAATCGCGCCATTGGAAGAGGTTGCTAAATACCTTGTCGGCATAGGAAGAGATTGCAAGATAGTTGATGTTCAGTTTGTGAAAAAGCTGGACCTGGCTGTATTGTCTCCTGCAGAGGACTTAATCAATACAAGCTATGAGCAGCTTGGGAAGAACCTCTATGCATTAATTGATTCATTAATACAATCCCATAAGACAACCTTGATTTTCACGAACACAAGAAGCGGGACAGAAAGAGTGGTTCATCATCTGAAAACGCATTTCCCTAAGAATTACTACGAAATTCATGAAGGGCCTCCGCAGACAGTTGCGAGCTTAATAGGCGCGCACCACGGCTCATTGTCAAGAGAGCACCGCTTTATGATAGAGGATGCGCTGAGGGAAGGGAAATTAAAAGCAGTGGTTTCCTCAACATCACTGGAATTAGGGATTGACATTGGATACATTGATTTGGTAATATGCCTCGGAAGCCCTAAGTCAGTTGCGAGGTTTTTACAAAGGGCAGGAAGGGCCGGGCACAAGATGCACGAGACTGTAAAAGGAAAATTAATAGTAATGGACAGGGATGATTTGGTTGAATGCTCTGTATTATTGAAGCACGCTGTTGAAAAGAAGATTGACAGGATAAGCATTCCAATGAACTGCGCTGATGTCCTGGCGCAGCAGATAATCGGGCTCGCCCTGGAGCAGGTATGGACTGCAAAAGACATGTTTGAATTGATTAAGAAAAGCTATTGCTTTGAAAGCCTTTCGTGGCATGACTATGATGAGATTCTTTCTTACCTTGCAGGAGAGTATGCTGCCCTGGAAGACAGGCACGTGTATGCAAAAATCTGGTACGACAGGGAAACAGGAAACATAGGAAGAAAAGGAAAAGCCACAAGAGTAATCTACATGACAAACATTGGGACAATACCTGATGCATCAGGCATTGCTGTCAAGATAGGAAATGCAAAAATAGGCACTATTGACGAAGGGTTTCTGGAGAAATTAAAGCCCGGCGACAGGTTTGTATTGGGTGGAGATGTTTACCAGTTCAAGTTCGCAAGAGGGACTGTTGCGCAGGTTTCATCAGCATCAGGGCAGAAGCCGACAATACCTTCCTGGTTTTCTGAATCCCTGCCATTGTCATTTGACCTGGCAATGGGCATACAGAGGTTCAGGAAAAATGTCAGTGACATGATATCCAGAAAGGACAGCAGGAAGGATATTGTTGAGTTCATTGAGAAAAACCTGTATGTGCCTGCTGAAACAGCTTTGGCGGCATACAATTATCTTTCAGAGCAGCACAATTACATTGGAATACCGCACGAGACAGAGATTATTCTCGAGCATTACAAGGAAGAGAAGATGAGGTTTGAGGTGTTCCACACATTGTATGGAAGAAGGGTTAATGACGTATTGTCAAGGGTTGTGGCGTATGCAGTTCATCGTTTGCACCACGTTGATGTTGACATTGGAATAAGCGACAACGGGTTTGTGCTTTCTTCATCAAAGCAGTTTGATGCAATGGCTGCTTTCAGGCTTTTGAAGGCAAATGAAGTTAGGAAAGTTGCAAAATACGCGATTGAAAATTCAGAGGCATTAAGGAGGAAATTCAGGCATTGCGCAGCAAGGGGGCTTATGATTCTGCGCGAATACAAAGGGCACCGCAGGCTGGTTGGA
>JASEIA010000074.1 GCA_030018575.1 Nanobdellota archaeon
TGTCTTTCAGATATACCTAATGGAATTGTATAAAAATAAATGTCATTAGGTATAGTTTAAGGTGGGGAGCCATATTAATAGGACGTTCTATTAAAGAGATTGACAAGGAAGATTATGAATCTTTTAAAAAGCTTATAGACAATGCTCCTTGCTTTAAACCAAAGACTTAATGCCGGAGGCTTCTCGGGGTTCAGGGGCGCTCCCCTGCCGCCTTCTTTTCAACTGGTTTCTATTTGTTTCCTTCGCAATAAACCTTATAAACTCCCTCTGCCATTTCTTATTCTTATGGCTAAGGAAAGAAGACTAATAACTTCGGCGTTGCCCTACACGAACAACGTCCCTCACCTAGGCAACATCGTAGGCTCTCATCTTCCAGCCGACATCTTCGCCAGATACTGCAGATTAAGAGGCTTTCAAACCATCTTCATAGGCGGAACAGACGAGCACGGAACAGCGTCTGAAATAGCAGCCCAAAAGTACGGAATAACGCCAAGAGAGCTATGCGACTTCTACTATAAAATCCATAAGGACATCTACGACTGGTTCCAGATAAGCTATGACAACTTCTCAAGGACAAGCAAGCCAATACACTACAAGACAACACAGGACTTCATAGCAAGAATACAAAAGAACGGCTTTATAATACAAAAAACAATCTCACTGCCCTTCTGCAATGAATGCAAAAGACAATTATCCGACCGTTACATAGAAGGAACCTGCCCAAACTGCGGCTATGACAAAGCAAGAGGCGACCAGTGCGAAAGCTGCGGCTCAATGCTTGACCCTGAAAAGCTAAAGAACCCAAAATGCGCTGTATGCAACTCAAGCAACATTGAATTCAAGGAGAAAACCCACCTGTTCTTAGACCTGGAAAAGCTCTCACCTAAATTAGAAAAGTGGATTAAGCAAAGCAAATGGAGAGAGCAGGTAAAGTCATTAGCCTTAGGCTGGATTAACGAAGGCTTGAAGCCCAGGTGCATCACAAGAAACCTCAAGTGGGGTGTTCCTGTGCAGTTTAAGGGCTTTGAAGATTTAGTCTATTACGTCTGGGTTGACGCCCCTATCGGCTACATCTCATCAACAAAGGAATGGTCAAAAACCAAATGGAAGCTGTTCTGGCAAAAACCTGCTAAAATCTACCATTTTGTCGGCAAGGACAATATCCCTTTCCACACAATCTTCTTTCCCGGCATGCTGATGGCAAACAAAACCTTTAGCCTGCCTTACAATGTTGTTGGCTTGCAATACCTTAACTATGAAGGCGGAAAATTCTCAAAGAGCCAGAATCGCGGCGTATTCTGCGAAAACCTTGCATCCACTGGCTTAAGCCCGGACTACTGGAGATACTATTCAACCTATTTAATACCAGAGACAAAGGACACTGAGTTCTACTGGAAAGACTTCCAGGACAAGATAAACAATGAATTAGTGGGAAACCTCGGCAACTTCGTCAACCGCTCATTAACTTTTATAGTAAGCAAATACAATGGCAAAGTCCCTAAAGCTGTTTTAACCAAAGCAGACAAAACATTCCTGAAAAGTGTTGAAAAGCAGATAGAATGCGTAAAAGTCGCCTTTGAAAAGGTGGAATTAAGAAGCGCTTTGGAAGAAACAATGAGACTCTCTGCAATGGCAAACAAGTATTTCCAGGACAACGAGCCGTGGAAAGACGTAGAAAAGTCAAAGAACGCGCTCTACGTCTGCGCAAACCTGTCAAGAATGATAGCGCTTTTAATACAGCCTTTCCTGCCTGACACTTCAATGAAAATACTAAAGATGCTTAATGCCAAGGACAAGGACTGGAAGAAGATAAGCAAATTGGAAATCAAGCCATGCCAGAAATTAAACAAAATCGAGCTCTTGTTCCACAAGCTTGAAGACAAGGAGCTGGAAGAATTAAAAACAAAGACGTCAAAAGTCACTGAATACTTCAGGGAAAGACTAACAAAAGAGCCAAAGCCAATTGACAAGCAAAGCGGCCACCCGCTTGAAGAAAGAAGCATGATGAACAAGGAGGTAGAGATTGTGAAAGAGCTAAGAGCGCAAAAAAAGGAAGAAAAGCCTGCTGCAATGCAGAAATTAAAAGCATGCCCTGCATGCCGCCACGTCACATACGAGGAATTTGCCAAGATGGACATAAGAGTCGGGAAAGTCATAAAGGCAGAGCCTCATCCGAACGCAGACAAATTAGTAATCCTGTTAGTCAGCTTTGGAAAAGCGATGGAAGCAAGGCAGATTGTGGCAGGCATAAAGAAGTTCTACCCTATTGAAAAATTGATGGGCAAGAAAATCATAGTCATAACAAACTTGCAGCCGGTAATGCTGAGGGGCATAGAAAGCAATGGAATGCTCTTGGCAGCGTCTGAGAATGAAAAGCTAGGGCTTTTGACAGTGGAGAACGACATTGAAGAGGGAAGCAAGATAAGCTAAACCTTTGTTCCTTTAAATTAACGTTTCTTTAATTTCTTCTTTTTTGTAATTTTTCTGTAATCAAAAAACCTGCTTATTATGGATATAACTTCAGAAAAAGGAATCTTTGCGCTTGTAAGCGGCAGGAGGTCTTCCTCCCATTTATTAAATATCCTGTTTGTATTCTTGAATATATGTTTTGCATCAAACCTCTCGTTATTCTCCCTGAATTTCCTTTTAACAAGGCTTATTGAAACAGGCAGGCTAAGCTTTATGATATTGTACAGGTCAAAATAGTCCCTTGGGGCATACCTGTCGGCCGCAGCACATACCTTCTCGGCGATCATTTCCTTTATGTTTAATGCATTTACCCTGAAAGGAGGAATATATTCGGGATAAAAATGTTTCAATTCCAGGCTTTGCGGCTTAAGAATAAGTTTTGAGCGGCCATTCAGGTCGATTATTATAGAGCCATTAATGCCGTTATTCGCATAATGGGCTATAAGCCTTACAAATTGGTGCACGCGCTTATCATGCTCCACTTTTGTAAATCCTCTGGCATTGCTTATGATTCTCCTTATTGTTTTCTCTTTTTCCTTAACGCTTCCTTTTACAGTGAAATCAAGGTCTTCTGAAAGCCTTGCATGGTTCAGCAGCATTTTGTTCAGCGCAGTTCCTCCTTTAAAATAAATCCCGCTTATTTTTGAAAGATGAAACAAAAGCAGGGTTAGGTAATAATCTTTTATTGTTGTCTCCAGGTCAAAGCCTAGCCTGCCTGCGATTATATTGAATTCTTCCGTCGGAACCGGCTTTAGCTCACCCATTTTTTCGTGCGCCCCCTTGTTGCAATGTTGAACCTGTGCCCCTGCATCTCTCTTGTTACATAGTCTTTACTGCCTATTTCCCTTTCTCTCCTGAACCTTATCGTTACATTAAATATTTCCATCTTTCCCTGCTTTCTTGTCGAAAAGACATCTATCTGCCTTGGTATCTGCTCGATATATCCCCAGTAATATTTGGCAAAGCTGCCGCCTATGAAATAATCCTTCGAATCCATTATTTCATCGGCAATTACTACGGGATGCTCGGCCCAAAACCCCTGCTTGGCCCTTACAGGCACAAGGAAATACTTGTTTTTGTTCAGCCTGAATACCCTGCCTTTCTGTTTTAGGCGGTGAATATAGTAGTTCATCAGCTTCTCGTTCTTGAAAAACGGACGGATATCATCCCGCGTGAAATAGTAATTCCTGTCAAATTCAAGCGCCGATACCATTTCCATTTCCTTTCCTGAAAGCCCTTTCATTTGCTACACCAATATTAGCATTTTACTAATAATGATGTAACAATGGCTATTTAAGCTTTTTGCCCCCTCTTTCGGCTCTTTCCTTTCTTTCCGAACACCATTTTAATCCATTCATCATTACTAAGCGACTTTTTCCGCAGCTCTTTTTCAACGCCTAACTTCTTAGCCAGCACTTTGGCCATCTTAATGGTATATTCCTCGTTTCCTGTGGCAATCAGAATGAACCTTGCAATAAGCTCCACAAGGCTCTTATCGTCAGGATAGCCTGTGCCATAGTCTTCTATATATGCCTTGCCTTTATATTCGCCGGGAAAAACATAGTATGCTGTTTCTCATGTTTTGAAATATTCCAGCGGATATCCGAATCTCATAAAGCTCATGCCATGCACCTCCTATTGATAATTGCTGTTAAGAAACTTATTTTTGCTATTTAAGCCTTGCCCCCTGTTTTGAAAATCCTTCAATAAATCTGTAAAAATTCCATAATCTTCGGAAAAAGAAACAATATTCCGGATAAATCCGAAATAATCTGAAATTATCTTAATAAACAATGAACAATAAAATCACGCCGGAGGCTTGCCTTTTTCAATAGCCATGATTACATAATCCTTATTCCATCGCGAAGAATCTCTGCAGCCAGCTTGTTTTTAGATTTTTTCATAGATTCAAACTCTTTTTCAGTGAAATAATGCGCCTGAATCTCCCTGCCAAACCTTTTTCTTAGCCCGTCTGCAAATTCAGTTGCAATAATTTCATCTTTAACAGATTTTTCAGATGTTATAACTGCCACATCAATATCTGACTCGCTGTAAGCTGTTCTTTTCGCATGGCTTCCAAAGAGGATAATCTGGCTAAGATTTTCCAGATTTATATTTGCAAGCCCATAAGTGAATTCTCTAAGTATATTGGCTATTTCAAAATCAGCATTATTTAATTCTTTTTTTTCGGCTTTTGCTATTTCAAGGGCAAGCCGCGTATACTGGCTTGCAAGGTTAAGCTTGTAAAAATAGAGCTTTCCAATCTTATCGCAGGTTACAATGCCAAATTTCTCAAGCATTGCAAGAAACCTATAAACAACCTTGTTTCCAAGCCCTGTATGCTTTCTTATTTCCTGTGCGCTCAAGGCTTTTCCTGGCGCCTCTGCAAACAGCAGAATCATTTTCCATGCGCTTCTTGTCCCAAAACAAATGTCAATCATCATTTATTTCACCATCCTTTCTATTATTTTTACATAGGGCACGGCAATAGTATCCAGAAAATAAGACGCTTTTTGGGAGTCAGGGTCTGCTTTCCCAGAATAATCCTCATAATAGTAATGGGTTTTGCCGCGTTCTGCCTTTCCATATCTTAGCATTGCAGGAAGCGCTTTTTCCTTAAGCCTCTCCGCATTAAAATAAGCTTCTTTTGCCTCTTTCAGCAATTCAATAAGCTTGGTCCTCAGCTTTTTGTCATGAACAAGCTCTTCAAGCGCCTTAATTGTCTTTTCATGGATATTCGGGCTTGTTATTTTTATGCTGAATTCTTTTGCGAGGAATAGCTTTGTAATATCATGCATTGCATAGTAGCCGGCAATAATTGCCCATCTTGGGTGCCTGATTACATTGTCTTCTGCAGTGCTTATGTCGTCTGCGTATGCTGTCTTATGAAAAAGCAGGTAGTTTTCTTTCTCTGTAACCGGCAGCCCTATCCAGTTTTTGTTTTCTTCCATTTTACACTTAAGTGTTTTAAAGTAGCCTTTATTTATAAATCTTTCCACTTAAGTGTTCTATTTGTTACACTTTAGTGTTTTAGCATTAAAGCGCTGCCTCTCCTGCATATAGCCTGCCAGGTCCTCGAAAAACCCGTTAAGGGAGGTTGTTATTGTGTGCATCTTGTATTTTTTTGGGAATTTTTTCTCAGGCAGGCTGCATAACCCCATCATTTCCGCCACAAAAGGCAGCTTTTCAACCATCTGCCTCCTTTTCAAGATGTCTGCATTGTACCAGTCATCCCACCACGGAATCTCAAACGCCTTTGAAGATATTTTCTTTTTCATTTTATCACCTCTTTTTTAAAATGTTCAATCAAGAGCCTATTTAAGCCTTGCCCCCTGTTTTGTAAATCCTTCAATAAATCTGTAAAAATCCCATAATCTTCGGAAAAAGAAACAATATTCCGGATAAATCTAAAAGAATATGAAAAAGGGTTAATAAACAATATTCATTAAAATTAATGCCGAAGACCGGCCTATATCTTTATATACTTTCAGCCAATTACTCCATTCTATGGCAGCATTGGAAAAGGAAGTAATGGATTCAAATGACCGCTTTGTAAGGGAGTTTGCAAGGCCAATCACAGACATGGGTTATGGGCTTACAGGCGCTGTCTCAACATGCAATCAATATGACCCGGAC
The DNA here is from genome assembly GCA_030018575.1 of Nanobdellota archaeon. Taxonomy (GTDB): domain Archaea; phylum Nanobdellota; class Nanobdellia; order SCGC-AAA011-G17; family GW2011-AR17; genus UBA9640. The sequence continues at coordinate 6,106 of JASEIA010000074.1, forward strand.
GGAGACGAATCCTACTGCCATGTTGCATTAATCAGTCCGCTTCAAAGAAAAAACAAAGATGATAATCTTCTTTTATTAATCAGAGATGTAATTCTTCCTAAAGAGTTTGAAGACAAAAGAGTATTCATGCGCTATCTGGATTTTAACCCGAATGAAAATCCGCACAAGCTAAGCCTGTAGCAGCGTTTCAAGATTAAATCTCTTATTCTCATTGAACAGGATGCCTTTCTCTGTTATAATGCCAGTGATAAGCTCTGCAGGAGTCACGTCAAACGCGGGGTTAAGGGCTTTTGAGCCTTCAGGCGTCACCCTGACCTTCCTTATTCTTCCTGACCCGTCCATTCCTGAAACCCAGTGCACTTCATCCCCGCTCCTGTATTCAATCGGGATGTCCTTTCCTGTTTTGCAGTTTATGTCAATCGTTGAAGTGGGAGCGGCAACATAAAATGGAATTCCGTTCTCTTTAGCTAACACAGCCTTTGTGTAGGTCCCTATCTTGTTTGCAGTGTCGCCGTTTGCAGCTATCCTGTCTGCTCCGACAATCACTATCCTAATCTTGCCTTCTTTCATGAAATAGCCTGCTGCATTGTCAGGAATAACATAATGCTCTATCCCTTCATTAAGCAATTCCCAAGCTGTTAAATTGGCTCCCTGCAGCCTTGGCCTTGTTTCGTCAGCATAAACAAGCACTTTCTTGCCAGCGGCCTTTGCAGCGTACACAGGCGACAATGCCGAGCCGTAGTCAACAAACGCAAGCCATCCGGCATTGCAGTGGGTTAATACTCTTGCGCCGTCAGCAACAAGCCACTGCCCGTATTCCCCTATCCGCTTGCACGCCTCTGCATCATCATCAGCATTCTGCTCAGCCTCGCGGACTGCAAAAGACACAGCCCTCTCCAGCGAGTCAGCATTGATTGTAGAATTATACACCCTTTCAACAGCATAAAACAGGTTCTGCGCAGTGGGCCTTGCATCCCTTATCCTTTTCTCTGCATCAAGAACATAATTAACAGCCTCTTCCTCAGGAAGCTTTGCAGCCTCAATTACTGCCTGGCACATTGCATAGCCCGCTGCTGCTCCTATCGCGCCTGCCCCTCTTACAGTCATGTTCCTGATTGCCTCAACAGTGTCAATATATGTTTTGCATTTATGAACCTTAAACCTGTGCGGAAGCAAGCGCTGGTTAATCATGCAAACATCGCTTTCTTTCATCCATACTGTCCTGTAATGCTTTTCCTCATTGTTTATTTTCACTTTCATTCCTGTATGGGTCTGATACCCCGCAGTTTGCTGCGATTGCCCATTTCAC
>JASEIA010000075.1 GCA_030018575.1 Nanobdellota archaeon
TGTGATTGGGATAGCCTTTGCCATGTTATTGTTTACTTCGTATGTGCCGATTACAGGATAGTGCAGAGCCGACACAATCAAAGGTATAAGCTCTTTATGAGGGACATCGCCCTTTCCTATCTCCAAGCCCCTATCATCTTTGTTATAACCAAAACTATCATTGATATGGACCAATCGCAGGGATGGCGCAAGCCTTCACCACAATATCCCCTCTTTGTTCAAAAGAAACCTCTTCAACTAAAGGGAGTATCTCCTGTATTTCGATTCCGCGAATCCCTGCTTTTTCTGCAACAGCCAATGCATTCTCTAATTGAAGCTTAATTGCCGCCGCTTTAACAGCTCTTTGAATCTTCATATTAAAAATTCCTTTCCTCGTTTCTCACGAAGAAGATTCCGTTTTCTCCGCCCTGACCCTGCTGCCACTGCACGTACCGCTTTTTCACGTGCTTGACTTCAGTCAGGTCCAGGCCAACGCCTCTCTTTCTCTTTATCCTTGAGAAGAGCTTTGTCCCGTCCGGCTCCTGCTGGATAAACACCTTGTGCAGGAAGTTGTATTCCTCTTCTGTGAAGAGCTTTGGGTTTTTTCTCATTTTTGCCTCCTTAAAGAACACTTTTCGCTGGCTACATCAGAAATATTCCGGCATACTGCCCCTATTCTCCTGTCATCTAAATCTACTTCCTGTTCACTTTCATCTGCCATTCAAATACCCCCGATACCATCGAGACTTTGTCTCGGGGTACCGAAACCTCAGTTTCGTGTACCACTGAATCATTACTACTATGTGTTGTTATTTAAGAGATACAACACCTATATAAGCTTTACTAATGGCTGAAAACAAGCCTTATACGGCGAATAGAGGTGGTTTAGGAAGAAAAAGAGGCATTGAACGAGCGTTTCAAAAAGTACAAATCGCAAGAAAAAGAAAACACAAAATTCAATGCAAATAAAAGCAATGAATTGTTCAGGAAAATAAATTCTTAGAAAACAAAAAGGCTGCTTTCTTTTTAACAGAATATTTTGTTTTTTCAGGCAATAAATGCAAATATTTTGAAATAATAAGCTATAATTTGCAAAGGACTCGCACAAAAAAGCTTATATATCCACATAATAACTAATTATATATCATAAAGAGGTATTGGAACTATGGCAAAACAATCACAGGATAAGAAAACTATCCCTGTTGAAGAGGCTGAGAAGAAGGACATGCCAAAATTAAAAGGCAGCGACGTAACGCTTTCAAAAATGGCAGAGGCATTGATTGAGACGAATATCGCTCTGCAGCACAAGGTCGCTGACCTTATTCTTAACATGAAGGATGTCAACAAAAACCTGAAAGAGATGGTCACATTATTCACAGAGGCAGGCGAGCACATAAGGAAGGGAAAATACGAGGACCCGCTTATTGTGAAGCTTGACGAGCTTCTTGAGCAGAATAAGAATATTGCAAAGGGGCTTTTGCTTTTGGAGAAATTCGTGAGGGAAAAGCAGGCCCAGGCAAGTTTCCAGAGGCCGTTCCAGAAGACAGAGCTTTAGGAAGGTTGAAAAATGCCTGAAACCAGATTTATTTTTGACAGGCTGGAAAAGGAAACTCAGCAGACAGTCGAGGACATACTTGCGATTGTGCAGAAAAAGCCGTACCCTGACCAGAACACGACAATACTTGCGGGATTTATCCACGCATTGTTCCAGACAGGCTCGAAGATAAGGCAGTTTGCGCCTGAAAGAAAAGAAGAGGCAGCGCCTTTGGTTCCTTCTTCATCACAAATTCTGCAAAAAGGATTGCCTCCTGCGCCGAAGTATGTTGCGCCAAAACCCATTCCAATGCCCTTACAACCAGCAATAGCCCCGCCTGCTGCCAACCAACAACCAGCCCCACTGTTTGTTCCGCAAACAGGATTGCTTGCAAAAGAAAACACGCTTCTTCCTTCAATGCCTGAGGCGCCTTCTGCTATTTTCAGGAGAAGGGAATACGCAATTGACTCATTCAACAACAAGATAGGCGTTGTAGTTGACAATGACGAATCCGGAAAGCCTGTGTACAAAGTTACTGAGCCGCAGGTGAATGACGAAGTGCTGAAGCTTTCAAAGGAGTATATTGAATCTGATTTTGAAAAGGATTTCAATATATTGGATAACAAGGAATACATAAACAAGAAGATAGAGAAAGCTTGCAAGAAAAAGGATGTTGCATTCACTGATGATTACGCAAATGCAATGGTTTACCTGCTGAAAAGGGACCTGCTCGGATTCAGGAAAGTGGATGTATTGATGTATGACGAGTCAGTCCGCGGCATTTTCTGCGAGGGGCTGAACAAGCCAGTGCTTGTTGACTTGAAGAATGTTGGAAAAGTGCCTACAAACATAATATTTACTGATGCTGTTGACTTGAATGCATTGCTGTTCAAGATTGCAAGGGCCACTGACAGCAAGCTTGATGATTCAAAGCCGATACTTGACACTGAATTCCAGGGCTACAAGATACAGGCTGTTTTGGGAATAGGCGGAATGAGCTCGAAGCTGATAATAAAGAAGTAGAAGTGTAGGTTTGTGGGCAAGTAGCAAAGGAGACAAAAAGAATGGCTGATGAAGCGTACATTGAAATGAGGTGCTATGTGAAGTTTGCGCTGCATTTCGGGTTTTCTGAGGATGCAGTCAGGAACGAGCTGATAAAGACAGGATGGCCCTTGGAGAAAGTGAAGAGGGCAATAATGGAAGTGAAAGGCATTAAGCCTATGCAGGCGGCGGTTCCGAAGATGGCTGTGCTTCAGGCGCCCCCTGTTCCTCAGGCTGAGATTCCCCCGCCTGCTCCGCAGTAATATTTGTTTCTGTAATGTTAATTTCCTCTGACTGCCGGACTTCAACAGTAACCATCTCTTCATTGAATATTGCCTTGATGTCATCAACGTGCTGGTACATATAGAACAAGCCTGCAATGAACAGCAATGCAATGATAATCCTGAACGCCCACTTTGTCATTGTCTTCATAATGTAGAAGACAAGCAGTCCGACAATGACTGCGATTATTATCTTGTATGTCAAGTCCATGAGAAATAAGTGTGGGAGGGGTTATATAAAAGTAACTAAAACAAAGGAGGCAGCGGGCGGATTGCAGTTATTGGCTTGATTAGCCCGCTGGCGTGGGATGCCATGATGCCCGGAGGGAAAACCCAAGAAAATCGGAGATTTTCTGGGCGCCAAAAACTGAAAGTTTTTGAGCGAATCAAAGTAATTTTAGGGGCGGTATTCAATCAAGCGAACCATTGGACTGCACCCCTAAAAGCGGACACATAGAATACGAATAAAAGTGCATTAAACCGCCGTGAGAGGGGGTTTGGGGCTAATAGCCAGCTGAATAGCAATATGAGAGATTTCCCCAACCTCCTTCCCACTGCCCACGTTGCTACAAGCCTACCTGCCACATTACCTACCTACCTACTACTACCTACATACCCACATACTACCTACCCACCCACTAACTATTTAAACAAAAGAATACTATATACACCCATGGCAGACAAGTCATTCGCTATACGCTTCAAGATAGAGCAGGAAAACATCCAGACAGAGATGCACACGCAGAACGTGAGCCCGCAGGAAGCAATAGGGCTATTGGAGATGGCAAAAAGCCAGATTCTCGACAATGTTGCAAAGGGGAGAAAGGAAGTCTTCTCGAGCGTGATAAAGAATGAGCAGTGAGTGCGTTTTCTGCAAAATAGCAAAAGGGGAAATACCCTGCGCAAAACTATACGAGGACAGGGAGATAATCGCGTTTCTTGACATAATGCCCGCAACAAAGAGGGGAGGGCACACATTAGTTATCCCTAAGAAGCATTATGAGCACGTTACAGAAATGCCTGACGAATTGCTTTGCAAGACAATGTCTGTCGCAAAGCGGGTTGCCTGCGCATTGATGAAGGAAGCTGACGGCGTTAACATTCTTCTGAACAACGGGAAAGCGGCAGGGCAGTATGTAAAACACGCGCACATTCACGTTGTGCCAAGGTACAAGGATGACAAAATCGGGCTCGCGCACTGGGAATCCGTAAAATACCACCCCGGAGAAATGGAAGAAGTGCAGGCAAGGATAAAAAAGCTCCTTGAAGAAGGCAACTGCTGAAGCAACCAAGCAAAGGCAAATATTTAAATACCTCTTTGCATTAATTTAATATAATGAAGCTAAAGAACATACTGGCAATTATGGCAATGTTTGCCTTAATGGCGTCTTTTGCAAGCGCAAGGTTCGAGGATGTTGAGATAACAGGGCCCGGAATAGAGCAGGCAGCAGCCGGCTCAACAATAAAAGTTGTTCTTACAATCAATAACAAGGGAAGCGAAAATATTATTTTTGGCGTAAGCAGGGACCCTTTTGTAACGCTTGAATCGAGCTGGTTTGAGTCCATAATGTTCAGCCCAAACACATTCACGATTGAAGGCACAGAGTCAAGGGAGCTTGAAGTAAGCGTAAAATTCAAGAAAACAGTCCCCACTGACAACACATATCAAACGGCAATAACATTCTACCAGCTGGACAAGCCTGAATTGAAAAAAGACTTTAACCTGATGATAAGGGCTGTTTCGCCCGAGAACATACTGAAAGCGGCAATAGATGCTGATGAGATGGTAATGCCGGGCAAGATGTACAAGGCAAAAGTGACTTTGGAAAACAACCTTAATGCCGTTCTTCCTGAATCAGAGATAGTCGTAGCAAGCGAGCTGTTTGAAGAAAGAAGAGCATTGATTCTCACGCCATGGCAGGAAAGGGCAGTTGACTTTGAATTCCTTATCCCTGACACAACAAGGCCGGGAACTTACACAGCAAGCATCAGGGTATATTACGACAAGCAGCTTGTCAGCAGGAAAGAAGTTACATTCACAGTTTCAACTGTTTCAGATGTTGGAGGGGAGGAGCAGGTTGAAAAGGGGTTCCTCTGGAAAAGGATAAGCGTGACAAGGCAGGGAAGCGGAAACACGCCTACTGAAACAACATACAGGAAAACACTCACATCCGCTGAAAGGCTGTTTGCATCCTATAACCCGGAGCCAAGCGAGATAAGCGGCGATTCCCTCAAATGGCTTTTGACTGTAAGCCCTGGCACAACACAAAAGATTACAATAACAATAAACTACAGGCCTGTGTTCTGGGCAATGCTTGCAATAATCGCATTCACGGTGTTTGCCCTTGTCGTCTTCAAGAGGGGGGTTTCATTAAAGAAAGAGATAATCAGCCATAAGACAACACATGACGGCTTTACAGAGATAAAGGTAAGACTGCACATAAAAAACCACGGCAAGAAGTATTTGCATGACGCAGTGCTGATGGAAGTATTGCCGCACCATTTGCATCCGAAGAAGGAGTTTGCAACCCTTCATCCTGAAGCTGTTGAACAGGGAGAAAAGGGAATAAGGATAAAATGGAACCTTGAGAAACTGGGCGGCAATGAGGAAAGAATAATCACTTACACAGTTCTTACAAAGATGGGCATAATAGGCAGCATTGAGATGCAGCCAACATTATTGAGATACAAATCAAAGGAAGGAAAGGTAATAAGCATCAAGTCAAACAAGGTTACCTTCATGTCGGGGCATGCAGACATTGCGCCAAAGCACAAGCACGAGCATCTCTAGCAAAAGCAGATTCTAGTCAAGAAGGCAGTCGTATTTTCCTTTGAATAAGTCTTTATAGATTCCCTTTCCGTATTTGAATTCTGCAAGGTGCACCATTGCCGAGCCGCCTATATATTCAAAACTGCCGCAGATGCCGTGAAGAATGGAGTATACGCTTTCAAGGCAAAAGCCAATTTTCTGCATCTTGCCGTGAGCCCTTAATACAGGCTGCTTGTCCCCCATGTCATCCAAAACCCTGTTTGAAACAGCTGTTGCAATGCCTTCTTCAAGAAAAACGCTGTTGCTTTTTTTCCAATGCCTTGTTTTCATGCGCACATTATGGGCGTATTCGTGCGCCAGAATGCCGGATGCTATTATCTTATTGCTTTTTGATGCGCATATCAAGTCCAGGAATGAAACAGGGAATGCAACAGCCCTTTCATCCTTGATTGAGTTATAAAGAAGTACAGCTGAGGTGATAAAGCAGGTTGAATAATACATAAGCCCGCTCGCTGCTGCAAGAGGAAAGCCAAGCCCCAGGGCAAGAGGAACAGCAGCCCCTGCTGCGCTGAGAAGGATTGAAGCCTTGTCCATAATCCTGCCGAGCCCGATGAAATCCCTTATTCTTAAGCCTGTCTTGACAAATATCCATGGATCTTTCACTTCATCAGCGCCTGTCAATTCATAGAAATAGGGCTTTATGCCTTGCAGTATCTCTTTCATGTCTTTCTTGTTAGCCGCAATTTCTGTTTTTGGAATTATGCTTTCAACCATTGACTCAAGAGAAGGGACTGACCTGCAAACAGAGATATATATGCTGCCGTAATCCGCAAAATTATTCCCAGGCGCAACGCCTGTGAGAAGGAAATTCAGCTCATTCCTTTCTTCATCAGCCAACCTTATAAGATAAGGAAGATTCTCATCTCTCATGAACCTGCTGAAGAACCTGCTTTCTGTCACAGGGATTTTACCTCTCATGCAGATAGGGATGGATAAAGGGGTTATAAATCCTTCTGAAATTTAGATTGTTCACACCACTTGAACCACTTGCCACGCACTCGCACAGGGTTTATATACCTTCTTTCCACAATCAGCTTATGCCCGAATGGACTAAAGATAAAGTGATTTTTAGAATCAGAGAATTAAAAATACAGCTCAAAAATCCGCCCAGTAAGCGTATAGAACCCAATCTATACTATTATGCAAGGAAATTTTTTGGAACATGGAATAATGCGCTAAAAGAAGCAGGATTTGAAATTAAAGAATTACAAAAAGTCTCTTTTCCTGAATTAACCCCGTTATTTTCATATTTTGCTGGATTATTTATAACCGATGGGAATTTATATTTATAGATAATTCTGCGACTTAGATGACAAATTGGCAGAATTATCTGATGGATA
>JASEIA010000076.1 GCA_030018575.1 Nanobdellota archaeon
AGGGGTAATACGCGTTTATTCTCGGTAAATCCCCCAAGATTGGAAAGTCAGGTTAGAGCACCCCTCACCAAAACGAAAACAATACCACGACCTACCATAATGTGGCTTAGACCACGGATAAGTGCTTGTCGTATTCATTGTTTTCAAGAACAATAATGCTTATAAGGATAAAAATGTTACTAAAAACATGACAAGGGGATGAGGGGCAGGATAGTAACCTGCCTTTCATCAGAATTCTCATAAGTGCCTTTCATCAGAATTCTCATAAGTGCCATCCGCACGCGCAGGGCTTTTAAAGCAGCTTGCCATCCTTCTTATTGCGGTTGAGATGCCGGGGGCGGCTGCAGAAATCCTGCAAATAGCGCCGATACACGGGAGCTTATGGGGCTCTTACAGGCGCTTGCCAAACAGCAGGGTGGCTTGCCCCACCTCCTTCTCTATTGGAAAAAAGGAGGTAAACGATAGAAAATGGTGAGATATTGCTCAGAAGCTCCTTCATAATGCTCGACAAGGTCGGATTAAAGAAAGAATCCTCAATCTGGAATCAGGGCGTTGAAACGTGGAATGAATTCTTGGCAAGAGAAGTTAAAGGAATCTCAAGAAAGAGAAAGGAAGAATGCAACAGGATTATCAGGCTAGCAAAGCTGAATCTTGACTATGAAAACCCCTTATATTTCAGGGAAGTATTGCCTCCTTCTGAGATGTGGAGAATATACCCTGAGTTTAAGGAAAAGGCAGCATATGTGGACATAGAAACATCAGGCTATTGCATAACTGTTGTCGGCATTTACAACGGCTATGAAGTGAAGCATTTTGTAAAGGGCTTTAACATGAATCGTAATGCAATACTGAACGAATTATACAAATACAAGCTTCTCCTGACTTTCAACGGCTCTTCGTTTGACATTCCGATGATTCAAAGGGCTTTAAATCATAAAATAAACATAGCCCACATTGATTTAAGGCACGTTTGCGCAAGAATAGGATTAAGAGGGGGCTTGAAATCCATTGAAAAGCAATTAGGAATAAAGAGGGCGAATGAGGTATGCTCAATGATTGGGAATGACGCTGTCTTCTGCTGGGAAATGTTCGTGCATACAGGAAACAAAGAATACCTTGACTTATTGCTTCAGTACAATGCAGAGGATGTTTTGAATTTGAAGCCTCTTGCTGAGTATGCCGTGAAGGAGCTTTGGAAGAAGGTAAAAGCATAATGCTTATATAGTTTTCATTCATTTCTGTCCTGCCATGGATTACGACAGGAAAAGGCTGGGCGTATTAAAGCTTGTGCTTGAGGACATAGCAGGGAATTTTTCCAGAACACTTAAGGAGCCTGTTTCAGTTAGCGAACTGGAATCTTTTGAGCCTTTTCTTTCTGAAAATAACGCGCCGTATTATGCGCTTACAATGCAAACAAAGGCCCTTGAAACGCGGAGGGAAAGAAGGTTCCTGTTTCTCAGGAGAACATTTCAGCGCATGGCGGAAAAACAGGAATTTATTATGGCTGTTTCGCACCGGATTGAATATGATGCAGAGCGCGAAACCATGTTCCTCCATGTTTATTCAAAAGGCGCGCTGTCCGATGATATCAAGGAATATCTCAGGGAATACGGGCTTGAGTTCGGCATAGAAGGAAGAAAGTACCATGCGTTTAAGTGATTATTTCTATTTCAATATCTTTATATAAGGCATTTTGCATTATATTAACTGAAAAAGATGGGTGATAATGGTTTACAAGCGGAGCGAAGGAAACCTTGGAACGCTAGTGACAATGGGCTTATTCAGAAGTATGGAATACCTCTGCCTATTGCAAAAGAGGTGAAAACAAAACAAGAGGCGGTGGACGCTGCGAAGGCAATAGGCTATCCTATTGTGTTGAAGATAATCTCAAAGACAATCCTGCACAAGACGGATGTTGGCGGCGTTAAGCTGGAAATCCAGAACGAGATGCAGTTAAGGGAAGCTTATGAAGGCATGGAAAAGAGACTGAAGAAAGACATTGATGGCTTTCTTGTGCAAAAGTTTTATGAAGGGCATTATGTCTTAATAGGAATGAAAAGGGATTCGCAGTTCGGGCCTGTTGTTGCTTTTGGCTTGGGAGGCATATTTGTTGAAATAATGAAAGACGTCTCTTTCCGCGTTGCTCCTATAACTGAGAAGGATGCGGTTGAAATGATGCAGGAGATAAAGGCTTATCCTGTGCTGGAAGGCGCAAGAGGCGGGATAAAAGTAAACAAGGGGCTTCTTGTTGAGATATTATTGGCTGTTTCAAGAATGGCAATGGAAAATCCTGAAATAAAAGAAATCGACTTGAATCCTGTTGTTGTGAATGAGAAAAATGCAGTTGCTGTTGACGTGAGGATAATAAAATGAGGCCGTTAGATTCCTTTTTCCAGCCTGAAAGCATTGCAATAATCGGCGCCTCAAGGGATGAGAAGTCAGTCGGGCACGGCATTCTTGTAAACCTTGTGAAGGGCGGCATGTTTGCAACAAGGCATAATGAATCTTTCAAAGGATACATATATCCTGTAAACCCGAATGCTGACGAGATTCTCGGTATTAAATGCTATAAAAGCATTCTTGAAATAGAGGAAAAGGTTGAGCTTGCAGTGATTGCAGTAAAGGCAAATATTGTGCCTGCTGTGATGAAGGATTGCGCAAAGAAAAAAGTAAAGGCTGTCATAATAATCTCTTCAGGCTTTGCAGAGTTCAATGAAGAAGGAAAAAAGCTTCAGGAAGAAGCTGTATCGATTGCAAAAAATGCAGGGATTTCTGTCTTGGGCCCAAACTGTTTGGGGCTTGTAAACCCGCACGCTTCATTAAATGCCTCTTTTGCCCCTGCAATGCCTCCAAAAGGCGAAATAGGATTCATAAGCCAGTCAGGGGCACTGGCAGACAGCATCATTGACTGGGCTTTGTGGAAGAATTACGGCTTCAGCAAGCTGGTCAGCTACGGGAACTCTGCTGACATTGGGATTACTGACTTGATTGAATATTTTGATGCAGACAAGGAAACAAAGGCAATTGCTGTTTATGCAGAAAGCATTCCAAAAGGCAGGGAGTTTATGCGCGTTGCTTCAAAAACCAAAAAGCCGATTGTGATTTTAAAGGCAGGGCAGTACGAGGCAGGGATGAAGGCTGCGAAAACACACACTGGAAATCTGGCAGGCTCTTATGAAGTGTACAAGGCGGCTTTTAAGCAGTCTAAGATTCATGAAGTTTCCAATGTTGATGAATTGTTTGAGGCTGCGCAGGTGATGGCTTACCAGCCGAAATTAAAAGGCAATTCAATCGGGATTGTCACGAATGGCGGAGGATGCGGGGTAATCACTGCTGACAACTGCTTTCAGGAAGGGCTGAACCTTGCTGTCCTGAGTGAAGACACTCTTAAGAAGCTTGACTCTTCAGGAAAAATGCATCCTGCGTACTCAAGAAGCAATCCATTGGATATCGTAGGAGATGCACTGCCTGACAGGTATGAGGCGGCGATTAATGCTGTCTTGCAGCAAAAGGATGTTCACGGCTTGATTGTTATTGAGACGCTGCAGACAATGACAGACCCTGTTGAGAATGCAAAGGTTATTCTGAAAGCAAAAGAGAAGTTTCCTTCAAAGCCGATAATTGCAGTGTTCATGGGCGGAAAATTCACGAGAATGGGGAAACTGTTCCTGGAAGCCCATAAGAGTCCAGTATATGCTTATCCAATGAAAGCGGTATTGGCGATGAAGGCGCTTTTGCATAAGAAGTTATAATTTCTTTAATATTAAGAGCGGATTAAACTTTTCGGCTTAACGCCTTATAATCGCCATTTATACGGTTTCTAAAGCCCAAAAACAAGGCTTATAGGCTATTAAAAAATCCCCTGATAAGCCCTGCTGAATACGAAACAGCCCTTGAAGCCACTATCCTGGCCTGCTTCTCAAGCTCTTCTTCAGGCAGCTTCTGCTTTTTGCCGAAATACCTGAATTTTAGGGATATGAATAAGCCGTTAGGCATTGTTTTCATCTTCCTGCTTTCGTTTGCAGCGTCTGTGAAATATGATTCAAGCTCTTTGCTGATTGGTTTTGCATTTTTCGGCATTATTGGATTGTTCAGCATGTATATTTCCAAATCATCTGTTGAAAACAGGTGAATCGTGAATATTGTATGCGCAGGAACAGTCATGTCCATCAGGAAGTGGGCAGCCCTCCCAAGCTGGAAGCATGCCTTTTTCTTGTTGCCATTTTTATAGCACTTCACTGCTTTCCTGTAAGCTTTGATTCCCTTGTCCTTTGCATTCCCAAAAAATTTAATCCCCTTTCCTGTTTCAGGGTTAAAGAAATGCCCGGCAGCGCGGTAATAAGCGTCAGGGCTTACAACGCCGCCTATTAATTGTTTCTTATAACTTTTCAATTCTTCAAATTCCAGAAGCTTAATTGCTTCTTCCATCAAATAAGCATGGGTTATCTCAAACATGCCATGCAAAAGAAATAATAAGTTTATAAGCGTTGCCTATTTCCTGCTGAATCCCAGAATATCCGGCCTTCCGACGCCAAAATAATCAAAGCCGAGCTCTTTTATCTGCCTTGTGCTGATTATGTCCTTGCCGTCAAAGATTACAGGCTTTTTCAGCAGATTCTTAACCTGCTCAAAATCAGGGTTCCTGAAGTCATTCCACTCGACTGCAATCACAACGCCTTCCGCTTCCTTCAGTGCCTCGTACATGTCTGAAACAAATGTTAGTCTTGAAAGATGCGGCTTTACCCTTTCGTCCAAGGACAGGGCAAACAATGCCTGCTCGCTTCCGGAAGGGTCGTATGCAGAAACACAAGCCCCCCTTAATAACAGCTCTTTTATCATGTGCATGCCTGCAGACTCCCTCACGTCATTTGTCTCGGGCTTGAAAGTGGTTCCCCAGACTGCAAAGCGCTTTCCATTAAGCCCGCTGTAATATTTTTCCATGACAGGCAAAAACAGCCCTTTCTGCGCCTCGTTCTGCTCGATTATCTTTTTTACATATTCCAGGTCCGCTGTGCCGGGCCTGTGGCTTCCCATGGAATAGATAAGCTCCCTCACGTCTTTCGGGAAGCATGAGCCGCCAAAGCCAAGCCCTGAATACACAAACCTTCCTACCCTCACATCTTTTTTTACGCCCTCAAGCACGTTTCGCCAGTCAGCGCCAACTTCCCTGCACAGGTTTGCGAGGACATTAGTCAGTGATACCTGCGCAGCAAGATATGTATTTGCCGAGTACTTCACCATCTCCGCCTCTATGTTGCTCATGAACAGTATTGAGACTTCCCTGTCCTTGAATGGCGCATACAGCTCTTCCATTATGGATGCTGCTTTTGCGTTTGCAGTGCCGACAACAATCCTTGAAGGGCGCAGACAGTCCTTGACAGCCCTGCCTTCTGCAAGAAATTCCGGGTTTGAAGCAACGTCAAACTCGTTCTTTGTCTTTTCAGAAATTATGTCATGCACTATCTTGTATGTCATTGGCGGCACAGTGCTCTTGTTTACTATTATCTTGTATATCGGCGCATCAGACTCGTAATTCATTGCCTCGCCGATTTCAGCCGCGACATTCCTCACGTGAGTAAGGTTTGCAGAGCCGTCCTCGTTTGAAGGAGTGCCGACTGCTATGAATATTATTTTTGCCTCTTTTACAGCCTCGTTTATGTCTGTCGTGAACCTCAATCGTTTTTTGTCATAATTCTCTTTCACAAGCCTTGGCAAATCAGGCTCAAGAATAGGCAAGTCGTTTCTTTTGCCTTCGCAGAAGTCAAGCAGGTGCCTTATTTTTGCCTCAACCTTGTCAACGCAGATTACATTATGGTTAACGTCTGCAAATGCAGCGCCCTGAACCAGTCCAACATATCCTGTGCCTATAACAGCTATTTTCAATCAGCTCACCTCGAGAAACTTATTTTTCAGGGGTTTATATACATTGTGCAAAACATCTCTTTTTGCAATCTTTTAACATCTTGCTGAAAAAGTTTATAATCTCTTTGTTATATACTCTCTTTATAATCATTCAGGAGGACACTAAAATGGCTTGCGACGGAAACTGCAAAAAGAGAAAGGCAATGGCGACAGCCGTGGACCAGTTCCACAAGTGGGACGACATGGTTTTCAAGGGCATTGACGGGATTCCGCCTTTGGTTAATGTTAAATTATCCGCTTACACAATGGATTTCTTCATGAGGGAGAAAGAGCTTCTTCAGCTTTTGTTTGCTTCAAACCCCTCGCATCCTGAAAGGACAAACACAAATATTGCAACTGTATTATATGATAAGGCTAAATTAGTTGGCATTGCGATTGAATACGGCGACAATGAAAAGGCTTATGTTTCAATGGACAAGCTTGACAAGAGAAGGTTCATTGGCTTGCCTGGCTGGCAGGCTGAGCCTGAAAAGCACGCGGGAATCTTGAGAGCAAGAATCAGGGAATACACAGGCAGGGACATAGGGCTGATAAAGTGCGCTGACCTTATGGGGTTCTTCGGCGGTTTGAATAAAGTGGTTGAAAACCCGAACACGCTTGAAATGCTTTTGGAAGGCGCGAAGTTTGCCGCAAACTGCGTGGCTTATGGGTGCCTTTCAATACAGCCTGAGCCGAAGTTCTTTTCTTATTTGAGAATGCTGAACAGGCTGACTGGCACAATGGATGCAAAGGATTTGGCAGAGAAGATAAACTCAGCTTTGCCTGACTTTGCAATGGGGTTTGTATTGCAGGGGAAATCAGGTGATTTTGCTTCTGTTGAGATTTATGCTAAAGATGGAAAGCTTGGTTTTTATGATTACGGGGATTTGATCCCTGTCGAGTGCCATGGTGTGCCTCTGAAGAAAGCGATAAGAGCTGTCAAGGACTGCTACGGGAAACAAGACATTACACAAGACATTACAATAGGACTTTCAACAGATTTCCTGTACAATGCAATGAAGGCGGCTTTGACTTATTCGCCTTACAAATTAGGAAAGGCGGTGTTTAACGCTGTAAGGAA
>JASEIA010000077.1 GCA_030018575.1 Nanobdellota archaeon
CTTATTGACTGTATTCTTAGATATTCTAACGTTTCTCTAGAAATAGCCCTTCCATCCCTCTTTTGCATATAGATGTAATGATTTAAAGGTTTATAAACTTTACTCTAATTAACAGAATTGTCTATAGTAAGGCATATCAACCAACTTGATGAAACGCAGAAGAAAATATTAAAAGCGATGCAAATCAATATTTTTGATTAAAATCATAACTTTTGCCCGCAAAGTGTCGAATGTGGGGTTCAAATAAGGATTAAAGAAAAGCTTAAAAACACCCCCTAACTTTATTATATATGAAAATGCCCCAATTACCCAAAATAAGCTTCGTAACCCCTGTCTTCAACGAAGAGCAAAATATATCTTTATTCTATTTCCGAGTCAGCAAAATTATGAAAGACATAGGCAGGGATTATGACATCTGGTTTATAGACGACGGCAGCACTGACAAAACACTTGGTTTGCTGAAGGAGCTGCACAGGAAGGACAAACGCGTAAAATTCATCAGCTTCAGAAGAAACTTCGGCAAGGCAGCTGCATTGTCCGCAGGCTTTGAGCATGCAAACGGCGACATTATAATCACAATGGACGGGGACTTGCAGGACGAGCCAGAGGAAATCCCAGAATTTATAGCTAAAATAGAAGAAGGATATGATTTGGTTAACGGATGGAAATTCAAAAGGAAAGACCCAATTACAAAAACAATCCCTTCAAAGTTTTTCAACTGGCTTACTTCAAAGCTGATAGGGCTTAAGCTCCACGACTTTAACTGCGGTTTTAAGGCTTATAGGAAAGAGGTTGTAAAGGAAATAACGCTATATGGCGACTTGCACAGGTATATTCCTGCAATAGCATTCTGGAAAGGCTATAGGGTTGTTGAAATGCCTGTAACCCACAACCCCCGCCTTTATGGAAAAAGTAAATATGGCGGAAAACGGCTATTAACAGGATTTATTGACTTAATGACTGTTAAATATCTTACATCTTATCAGGTTAAGCCATTGCAGCTCTTTGGCAAGCTCGGGCTGCTGTTTATGCTTCTAGGTGGCGCTGCAGGGCTATACCTTGTTGTTGAATGGTTCCAGGGCATTCCGATAGGGACAAGGCCGCTGTTGATACTCTCAGTGCTTACCACGCTTATTGGCATACAATTCTTATCCATAGGGCTTCTTGGCGAGATGATAACAAGCAGCATGGAACAGCAGCATAAAAGCTACAGCATCAGGGAACTAAAAGAATAATAAAGAGATGGACAACTTCCTGAGCTTCCCGCTTGAAAAGCAGTACCACAGCAGGACGTCGGCCTATTTCACTTCTGTGTTCGAAATGGGAACAGGTGGGACCAGGCCACTATGGTCGTCCATCGGAGATTCTGAAACTGAACTCATTTATAAACCTTTCCATATGACATTTTTGCCCTTTTGGGAT
The DNA here is from genome assembly GCA_030018575.1 of Nanobdellota archaeon. GTDB lineage: Archaea > Nanobdellota > Nanobdellia > SCGC-AAA011-G17 > GW2011-AR17 > UBA9640. The sequence goes on from JASEIA010000077.1 coordinate 1,423, forward strand.
AGTAAAGCTTATAAACGAAGGCGAAATAGCTTAATTATGGGGGTAGAAGACATTCCGGATGAGGAGTTTGAAAGCTTTATCCAGAAAGAAAAAAAGAGGCGCAAAAGAATAAAAATTCTTGCAGGCATAGGGGCGGCAATTGCTGCTGCCGGAATTTATTCAGGCGCAGGGTATTTGCTGTGCAGACATGCAGAAAGCATCAGGGACTACGCAATAGAGGAATCTATTCCTAGAATCACGCAGGAGGAAGCCATGCAGATACAGGCAGAGGTAAAAACACCTCTTGAAGCCGCTGTAAGGATAAGCCGCGACATTGAATTCAGCCCTGAGTTTGATTTAAACCGCTTTGGGCTTGATTACTGGTCTTCACTGCAGGAAACATACGGCATGGGGCAGGGAGAATGCGAGGACGGCGCAATAGCATTCAAAGCGATGCTTGCAGACAATCCTGAATACAATGTAAGCCTTATTTGGCTGCAAAGCAAAAGTGAAAATATGCCCAGCCACATGATTGCAGCTTACAGCGAGAAAGGGCTTTGGGGCATTGCGTCTTTCAATAATTTATCCGAAGGGGAAAATGTATCCCGTTTGTATGCTCCTATTTTCAGCTCAATGGAACATGCAATAAAGGCGTATGCAGAAGACAGGTTTGAAAGCTGGCACACTGTTGATATAAGCGATTATGACTTGCTTTTGGGAAGGAACCTAAGCAAAAATGCAGATACATCCGGAAAGCATCAGCTTTAAGATATAAAAGCTTAATAACACAGAGAGCGTAATAAAAATGGCAAAAACCAAAAAAATGGGGCGCACAAGATTCAAGGACCTGGCCAATAGGGACTTTTATAACCTGTGCAAGAATATCAGGTTAGGAACAAATCAGGATATAGCCGAACTTCTTTTCATGCAGACTGTTGAAGGGCATGCCCATGAAGGTCACGGCGCTTTCAGGAAAAAGAAAAGATTCTCGGAAATTACAGTGGAAGACGTTGTTTATGTGCTTGGCTATGACACTGAAGAAATAAAGCAGGAAAGGCAGGAGCTCATCGATGAAATGAAAGATTTTGCATGCAGGCTCATCCGCGGGGAGGAAGTAAAAAATTACGCAAACAAAAACAGGCAGCCTTTGTTTGGCGCTGAATTCCTTGAGGATATGGAGATAAATGACTCTGCCGCGGTGCTTAAAGGGATTTATCTCGGCAGCAAAATGGACAGGTACACCGGATGGAGGCAGAAGGCGGAAGAGATATACTGCCTTAGCATAGGCGGAGGGGAGTGCATAGGCGTCAACAGGAAGCTTGCGCGCCAAAGGGGAATAACATTCAAGTCCATTGCAAAAATGCCGCATACAGATGAGGAAATCAAAGAAATGATACAAGAGGGCATACTCTGCTCTGATGTTGAATCATCCCCTGAGATAGTAAGCTCCTACGTGAGAAAAGCAAAAGGCAAGGGCACAAGCGATGACCTGGCAGTCCTTCTTGCAGGAAGGGAATTCGGGTTTGATGCAGCAATAGGGCTTTGGCTTACTGATGCAATAGACACATGGGACAAGTATGTTCCGTTCATATTCAAGAGCGGGCAGGATGAGCAGCTTGGCGAAAAAATAGAAAAATCACAGGAGAAGATAAGGCAGCATATTAAAGGATTCAAGCTGCCTAGCGATGATGAAGTGCATAAGTTTATTTCAGTCATCGCAGAAGTTAACTACACAGGCATGATTAGCTCTTCCCAAAGATATTTCCTGCAAATCGACCCAAATTCCGGGATGAGTGCAATAGAAAGCCATATGGAATACATAAAAGGCAATAAAGTCCCTGAAGTGCATTTGGGGTATTTCAGCAACAAGCTGACGAACCATGAGATGTATGCGCAGTTCGAGGCAAAATACTCACAAGTCTACAAGCCTTAATTCTAAAGCGCGAGCATAGCCCTATAGCCTTCAGGCACATCTGCAACAATGCACCCTTCTTCGTCTGTATCAACAGAATATATGTACTGCTCCCCTTCGTCATATTTGCCATTAAGATTCTCATCATACAGGTATTTTTTCTGTGAAAAGCTGGATGTCTTGCAGACTGAATTGTCAGGATAAACAGTGTTTGCGCCCTTATTAACAAGCTTTTTCTCATCGTAGCTGATTATTGTCTGATTCACAAAGAAAACTGTTTTGCCTGCAAAAAGCACGCTTGAAGACTCTTTTGTGTCCATATCAGTGAGATTCAGGTAAACCCTGTAAGCAGCAAGGCTGCTTTGGTTTCCTGCGACAGCATAGCCGGTAAGGTTTATCCCTCCCCTGAATGCGAAAATTCCTACTGCCCCTATCAGGACTATGTTTAGGATTACCATAAGCAGGTTTTGTGAGCTTCTTTTCATACTGGAAAGAAAGGAGGCTCTGCTTTTAATTGTTTCTGAGGATTTCAGGAAAAGACAGGATTTTCAGGCACCTAGAAAGCTATTTAAACCAAAAAAGCCCCTTTAAATGCATGGGAAAATACATACTTTCAGCTGCTGCGATGGAAAAGCTTCTGAAGAAAGCCGGAGCGCCAAGAGTTGGGGAAGATGCAAAGGAAGAGCTCATAAAGGTGCTTGAGGAGCATGCGCTTAAGATAGGGCAGAATGCATTGCGCTTTACGCAGCATGCAAAAAGAAAAACAGTCACAGCTGCCGATGTAAGGGAAGCGGCTAGGCAATAAAGTCTGTTTCTGTCTTTGATTCCTTGCCGCCTATTGTTACTATCCTTGTTATTTTGCCTTTTCTTTTGGCTTCAATCCTTGCCCTTGCAGGGTCATTCCCCAGCTCAGGCGGGATTACGATGTCTGTTATGTTGAGAATATGCTTTATTATCAGCTTTGAAAATTCCTGCTTCACATCCCATGCAAACTCGTCAAGAAGATTCAATGGAAGCGTTGCGCTGCAGAAGTCGGGTTTTACAGCTCCGCCAGGCTTTGGCAGGCTCTTGCCAACCTTGAGGCTGAATTCTGATGACTTTATGCTCAGGAGCAGAAAATTCTGCGAGAATCTATCATAAATTCTTTTCAGCTGCTCAGGGGAAAGCTCTGCTGAAATTTCTGCTGTATACAGCTTGCCTCTTTTTGAATATGACATGGGCTCGCAAATTGCGCTGATGTCTTTCTGGAAATCCCCGGGCACAATTATCTTGCCTGAAACAGAGGCTGATTCTTTTATGCTGCCTGCTATAATGCCCACAAAGTCATTTGCAAAATCAAAGCTTGACTTTACCTTTATGCTTGATTTTCCCTTTGTTATTTCAAACAAAAGCCGTTCATATTCGCCCTTGCCGTACCTTACAAACTTTGCGTGTGCCTTTTCTGTCTTGCCTATAAATATGCTTCTCAGGAAATTCATTTTTCAACCCCCTATAGCCTGCTTAATATTGACTCTGCGAACCTTATTAATGTTTCCACATTTTCTTTTTTTATCTCAGACGCCTTGTAAACAGCTTCCCTGTATTCTGTAAGATAAGAGACAATATCTGTTTTCAGGCTTCCTGTTATTCCGTAATTGTCCAGCCTTTTGTCAGCCTGCTCAAGATGGGCTCCTGAAACCCTGAATGCCTTTGTAATGAAAGAGTTCATCACCATCAATGTTTCCTTGTAAAGCTTTGCAGGGCTTTCTTTTCCAAGCCTCCTGCGTATGCCCTTAAGCCTTGACAAAGCATCGCCCTTGTACTGCGAAGCCCTTGAAGGAGCTGCCTCTTTTTTCTTTATGGCAAATAATGCAGGCCTTAGCGGCCCTGTGAACATGTATTTCAGGTAAAACGCAAGTATTAGTATTGTCCCGACGCCAATTACAAGCAGGGCAAGAAACAAAGTGTCAGACGGCTCGCTGTACCTTGCAAGGGTTATGTTCTCGTTCTTTGCATGGAAGTCAAGCTGGACTTTTGGGACAATGCTTTTATCATCCCTTGAAAAACTCATTGTAATCTCCTTGTTAAGGTCAAGCGAAAGCGCATCGTCTGAAAGCGTAGATGCTATAACTACCGGCTCTTTTGCAAGGTTCCCCACTATTGTCTCATACTGGTCCTGCGTGAATGCGTCTGATACCAATGCAATCTTGTCTTTTGCAGTTACAGCGCTAAGATTTCTTGGGACGTAAACCCTCTTCACTTCCTTTTTTTCCTCAAGATATTCCTTGGACACTGCAAAAACAATCTCTTCAATGCCGCGCCAGTTCGGGTCTTTTGCAGAAAGCGTCGCAACGCCGTTTGAGTTTATTTCAACATTGACATTGTCTGAAGGCGCGGCAACAAAGTCTGCTTTTCTCCCGAAATAATCAGGCAGGTTTAATGTCACCTTATCATCTCCTGAAACAGCATGGAACTCTATTGAAAGCCTGTTCCGCACTGTCTCTGGCACAACAATGTCCCGGGGCACCTCATATTCATCCTGCGCAAATGCAGGAATAGCAAGAATTGCTATAAACAAAGCTATTATAACTGCCTTTCTCATGGATTCATTAAAGGGCAACTTGTTTTATATATTTATTGGTGGGCAGTTTTTGGTTAACCAGTTGGCGCCGCGTGCCAGCTGCCTGCTACATGCCATCATCCAATTACCACTTGCCACTTGCCACGGACGCAAAGGGTTTATAAGCAATAAGCAATTCTTTCTCTCCAATGATAAGCGTAAGCACAATCACAGGATACTTGTATTGCCCTAGAAAGGTATACATGAATTATGCTTTAAGGATATTCGGGCAGAAAAGGAAGGAGGCTGTGTCAGGAAACATAATGCACGCAGTGATTGAGCATGTGAACAACAATGAAAAGGAGATTGTAGAGGCGATAGAAAGCCCTGTTTTGGAGAATATTGAAATCCATTATAGGGCAAACTACAACAAGGCGCTTTCCTCAATACTTGAAAAAAACAAGATTGAGCTTGAAAGGTTAAAACAGAAAAAAGAGGATTCAATGGCAGAGGTATGGCCTGTCCTGCTTAAAGAGGCGAAGCTTCGCGCAAGGAATGTGCATGATTTCATGCAAAAGCACAATGTGATTGGAAAAGAGCTTTGGGAAAGGCTTAGTCCAAAGTATGTTTCAGAAGTTTCAGTTGCCTCCTATGCATTGGGCTTGAATGGCAAGATAGACAAGGTAGAAATGCACTCAGAAGACTGCCTTATACCCATGGAACTGAAAACAGGCAAGGCTCCAAAACAGGGCTTGTGGGACAATCACAGGATACAGCTCGCGGCTTATATTATGCTTTTGAAGGAGAAGTATTCGCAGGTGAATGAAGGTTATGTTGAATACCTGGATGTTGGGGAAAGAAGAAAGGTTGTGCTTAATGCATTTGTTGAGAATGAAGTGAAAGAGCTTGTTTCAAAGGTGAAGGCTTTGGTGAGTTCTGCTGTTCCGCCTGAAAAAGAGGCAAACAAGGCAAAGTGCATGAAGTGTGATATTCGCGAGCAGTGCGAGGCTTTGAAGTAGCTATCTTTCAATTTCCCCTATATAAACCTGCTTTACGTCCCTTATCCTTTTTATTCTTTTAACAA
>JASEIA010000078.1 GCA_030018575.1 Nanobdellota archaeon
TATCTTTGTTGTAAGGTCGCCGACTACTGTGTGGGAAATGCCGCTTGCGTCAGTGTAAGTTATGGTTATATCTTTCTTTAGCCTGTCGCCAGCAGCCCCTAAACTGCATGATGTCAAGGTAATTCCGTCAGCGGCGCCAAGGATTTCTCCGTCATTCCAAGGGTCGTCGCCATTTGCTTCTAAGTCAGCTGTGCAGCCTGCTATTTCAACGCCAACTGCTGTCATGCTTTGGCCCTTGCCATTTCTCAATATCAGCTGTATGTTGTCAGCACTGTCGTCTGCCTTGAAGCTGTCGCATCCAAACCCCGGCTCCAGTGTGCACGAACTTGGCAAAAACTTCGACGGGCTTAAAACCCCAAAGTACGCCAATGCGCCTATTGCAACCAGTACGACCAGTATTGCCCAGCCATAAGTCATTAAGAACTCCATGGCTGCCTGTCCTTTTTTCTCCATTTAACTCATCCTCCTTTTTTAAGATTTTATTTGGAAAATCTCTATAATTCTTAGGGGCTTAAGGTATATAAAGTTTTTTATAATGCCTTTTTGCTGTTTTTCTGCTCTTTTCCGGGCAACAAGGCGGAATGCGCTGCTTTTCTTCAACAACAAACTATAAAAAACAATAAGCACACTGAAATAGCATAATGTCTGGAAAAAGAGGGCAGGTTGGGCTAGAGTATGTTATGATAGTTGGCGCAATCCTTCTCATTACAATACCCCTTTTCTTTTATGCGCTGTATGAAACAAACTACAAGGTCAAGTTGAGCCAGGCAGATGACACTGTTAACACTTTGGCAAATGCAGCTGATGAAATGTATTCAATGGGCCCCGGCTCAAAGAAATACGTGTGGATTTCACTGCCTTCAGGAGTATTAAGCACTTCAGCAATGGGAAAGGAGGTTTCATTGACAGTCACAATGCTTGGCTCTGCAAGCGATTTTACAGCTTCAACAAAAGCAAGCCTTGTGGGCTCGTTTCCTTCAGGCAAAGGCACGTACAGGATTGCTGTTGAATCCCTTGAATCAGGGTTTGTAAGGATTGGGGAAAACTACAATGACACGTCTCCGCCAGTAATATTAAGGCATTATCCTAAAGCAGCGCCGGGGGAGCTTGCGTGCCCGGGGTTTGTGACGCTTGCAGTAGACACTGACGAGCCTTCTGTATGCAAATATTCAAATGGAACAGATGCAGGCAACTATTCAGGAATGCCATTCTTCTTTGACGGAAGGGGGCTTACGCACGTTGCCCCATTATATCTGCAGCCTAACCTGGATTTTGCATTTTATGCAAGATGCATTGACCCTTTTGGAAATGTAATGAATTCATCAACAGCCATACTTTTTAGCACAGGAATACCCTGCGGCGCAGAGGGGGCAGGAAACCTTTCGATAAACCTGAGCGACGAGCAGGTTCCGCCAGTTGTGCATCTTATAACGCCCCCGGATGGATTTGCAAGAAACTTTTCTTGGGTGGACTTTTCATATACAGTTTTTGACGCAAACAGCTCAATTTCATACTGCCTTATAATTGCTTCAGGATTAAATTATATCGGTGAATTAAGAAGCTACTTCGGCTGGCAGAACAATCCTTCTGAAAATGCCACAAATAATATGACACTAATGATAGACAAGGGCAATTACACATGGTATGTGAACTGCACTGACTCAAGCACAAACCATAATGTGGGCAGGTCTGTGGAGATATGGAGCCTAAGAGTGACAAAAACCTTTGCAGAATCTTTTTTAAACAGCTGCGCAGGGAAGTGCGGGTTTGCAGGCTATACTGACGGGGCTTGCAGGCAAAATGAGCAAAAGTGCCGCGAGTATCCGGGCGGCGTATGGAAGCCTGAATTCGATCCAGAGTGTAAATACGGAGGTTCAACAGGGGACTTCTGTTGTTGTTTCAACGCATGAAGAAAGCGCAGGCAAGCATTGAATTCATATTTGCGATAGGCGCATTAATACTGATATTTCTCATACTGTTTTATTTTGTGTTTGAAAGAAGGATGGAATTAAACATTGCAGAAGGCATGCTTTCTGACAAGGATGACTGCAGCAAGATTGCAACAGCAATCACAATGGCTTTTTCCTCAAAAAGCAGCCATACATTTAAAATTAATTCAAATGCAACAGTCAGCTCTCTTTCAAGGGCTGTTGAAGCCGGAAACAGCAATTATCCTTGCACTTTTCCTGTTGTTGTTTCAAACGCAAGCGGAAATGTAATTTACTTAAGCAAGGGAAACATCAATGTTGCTTACGTCGATGGCAAAGTGCAGGTGCAAAATGCGTAAGGGGCAGATTGGCTCAATTGACCTTTTCATAGCAATTTTTATATTCCTTATCCTGCTTTCAGTGCTTGTCGGCATGTGGAACTTGTATTCCACGCGGCTTAATGAAGGCATTGAATACGAAAAAATCAGGCTTCTTGCATTTCACATAAGCGATACTTTTGTAAAAACCCCTGGATATCCTTCTGCCTGGGAAAACAGCCCTTCATCAGCAGAAGCAATAGGGCTTGCATCTTCGGGCAGGGTTTTATCATCTGCAAAAGTGGATGCATTCATCGCAATGAACTATTCAGCTGCAAAGCAAAAAATAAAGGCAGAGGGATATGATTTCAAATTCAGGATAAAAGACCTGTCAAACAATGTTTTGCTTGCATCAGGCGCAAATATCACAGGGGGCACTGCAATTGCAGTGGAAAGGTATGTTAAATATGAAAATGAAAAAGCAATCATGGAATTTGCAGTCTGGAAATAGGAAGGGATTTATCCTTTCGCTTGACGCTGTAGTGGCAATACTCATAGCTTTTATATTTATTGCAGTCAGCACTTATTATATTGCCAAGGCGAACGAGGACCAGTTTTCAAGAATGCAGATGATGAGGCAGGGCAGCGACATAATGGCTGTTCTTGACAGGGAAAGCGTGTTTGAGACAAAAGAGCCTGTATCCATAGGCGATGAGATAAGCTCAATACTGCCTTCTGCATATGAAATGAGGCTTAAGATAGACGGCACTTTTCCTGAAGAAACAATAATTGTGGAAACAACAAATCAAACCCCTGAAAACCAATTCATTGTGGGGGGAGAGAGGCTGCTTGTGATTTCAAACTTGTCAGGAAGCACTTATGCAACTGCAAGGTACTGGATGTGGCTGAGATGATGCGCGGCAAAAAACCGGGGGGCGGAAAAAGAGGCATTGTTCAGAGCATAGGAATGATGATGCTTGCAGGGCTTTTGCTGTCATTGGCAGTGCTTATTTACCATGACACGCAGAAAGGCAATGAAAGATTTTCAGAGATGATGGTTTACGACAGGCTTTATGACCTTGACAGCTCAATAAGCTACGGCTTTGGAAAAATACTTCAAAGCAATGGGCTCTCCGCATCGCTTCAGGGAAATTCATTCATAATATCAGAATCACTGCCGGGTTCTTCAAGGCTTGTTTCAGAGATTGGCGCGTTTGCCTCCTTTATCAGCGAAAGGCATGCTTCAAACCCCCTTGTTGCATTCAGCAATTCGACAATGGATTCTGTAAAGCAAACAGTGCCGATTATTATTTCGCCGCATAATATCACAATAAGCCACACTTCTTATCCGTCAGGAAACCTGCAGGTAGTCCCTTCTTCTGTTAACATAAACAATTACACAATTTACATTGAAGCTTCAAAAACAACTGTTGCATTCAACAGCGCAGGCATGCCCTCCGGCTCTCTTCCGGTGTCTGTTTCAGTAAAAACACTTACAGGAACATCCTTATGGCGGGGAAATATAAATCCTGCAGCCAGCAACACCCTTTTGCTTAACTTTGATGCAGGCTTGCCTTTGCCTGAAACAATGACAATAACAGTCAATGATCCTGCAAAACTTGTCATAAACCGGGGCAACATGAGCATTTTGCAAACTGTAACTATTGGGCTTCAGCAGATTGGCAATGAACAGGCAGCTGCAAGCTTCCCTGCTTCATTATACTCAATAAGCTTTGAAAACAGCAACCTGAGCAAGACAGGCACTGTTTTTATCCAATAGCAAACCATATAAAAGCAAAAACACATTATAAGTGCATTAAAAAGAGGTAAAATGGGCGAGTATGAGAAGATAGTATTGGAATCTATGTTTTGGACAGGCTTTGCAATTATCCTGCTTCCCGTCTTTTATCCGCAGCTTATGTTTTTTGCAATCATCGTAAGCTTTGCTTTAATGTTCTTCACAGTTGCAAAAGAGGGGTTTTCGCTTGCAAAGGGCAGGACATTCATGGAAACAGTAAAGAAAAATGAGATTCCTCTTCTGCACAAGTGCCTTGCCGCAATAGCCATAATCCTTGCGGCAGTATACATTTATTTTGACGGGGATGCCGCTTACAACTCGCTGCAGAACTTCCTTGCATGGCTTGTTTCAGCAAGCTCTGTCAGCGCGCTGGCGCTTATAGCCATGGGGGTTATATTTGCCTCGCTTGTTCTTTTTGAGCCGAGCAGGAGATTTCTCAGGAAAGTCGGAATTCTGAGAAAGAAGGAAAAGCGGATGTTAAGGCTGTGGATGAGAATAACCAAAAGAAAATGGAGAACATCCGGATATTATTGGAGCAACTTTTCTTTTGCAAAAATGTTCAGGCATGGAAAAAAGAAAAAACCAAGGAAAAAAGGCAAAATCCTTGTTCGCGCGCCAATGGCCTCTGCAGAGAAGCTGCTTGCCTCTGCTTTCATACTTGTGATAACAATTATCCTTATCCTCAACAATAAAGGGATATTTTCATCTCAAAAGCCGATGCATCTTGCAATCCTCATAGGCTTGTTTGTGCTTTTTGCGGCATTGGCGGGATTTTCTTCATACTCAAACGCAATGCATCCAGGAAAGGAGCATGGAAAGCCTGATATTAAGCCTGCTGCAAGGGAAAAAATAGTGCAGGCTGTTGCAAAGGCCGGAAAGTATGAAACAGACATTGACAGGCTTTACAAGACAATAGGCAAGGCTGAAGTTATAAATATAACACAGGCTGCTGCAATGTTCAGGATAACAAAAGAGCAGGCGGAGGAATGGGGCAAGATACTCGAAAGCCATGGGCTTATCGAGCTTAACTACCCGGCATTGGGAGAACTGCAATTATGCAAAAAGAAATTGAAGCCTACAGAATAGAGTCAGAGCACATCGAAGTGACAGTAAGGATAGTTGCGTCAGAGGGAAAACTGCCTTCATACGAGCTTTCGCTTCCTGAGCTTGAGCCTGCAACAAACGCGTTTCTTGACGAGATAAGGACGCAGCTTGTTACAGAAGTGACCGTAAGCACTTCAGAAATGGTGGACCCTGCCGCGGTAAACCAGCTTAAGGAAAAATTCAGCAGGAAAGCGCTTACCCTTATCCAGGCATTGATGCCAAACATAAACTCAGAGCTAAGGACGTATCTTATAGGGCACCTGCTTCAGGACATGCTCGGGCTCGGTCCTATAGAATTCCTGCTTAATGATGTAAGCCTTGAGGAAGTTGTAATACCCTCTGCAAAAGAGCCTATAAGGGTTTATCACAAGAAATACGGCTGGCTTAAGACAAACATAACAATACGCACAGAGGAGCAGATACAGAACTATTCAAGCATAATCGCGAGAAGGGTTGGAAGGCAGATAACAACGTTAAGCCCCCTCCTTGACGCGCACCTTGTGACAGGGGACAGGGCTAATGCAGTACTATATCCGATAGGGACAAAAGGAAACACAATAACAATAAGGAAGTTTGCAAGGGATCCGTGGACAGCCATAGACCTGATAAACAACAAGACCTGCAGTGTTGAGATTTTTGCGCTTATCTGGCACGCAATACAGTATGAGATGAACATTCTTGTCAGCGGCGGCACCGCCTCAGGAAAAACATCATTCCTTAATTCAATGCTCATGTTCATGCCCCCAAACCAGAGAATAATTTCAATAGAAGACACAAGGGAGCTGCAGCTTTCAGAGCAGCTTTACTGGTGCCCGCTTGTGACAAGGCAGCCAAATTCGGAAGGAAAGGGCGAGGTTAGCATGCTTGGCCTGCTTGTAAACTCATTGAGAATGAGGCCTGACAGGATTATCCTGGGAGAGATGAGGACTGCGGAGCAGGCGCAGGTTCTGTTTGAGGCAATGCACACAGGGCACTCTGTTTATGCAACAGTGCACGCTGATACAATAGGGGAAACAATAAAACGGCTGGTTTATCCGCCAATAAACGTCCCACCAAACCTGCTTTCGGCAGTCCACCTTAATGTAGTCATGTTCAGGGACAGGAGAAAAGGGATAAGGAGGACGCTGCAGGTTGGCGAGTACGTTGCATCAGAGGAAGGCGGCTCGGAAACAATCAAGCCGAATGTGCTTTACAGGTGGAGGCCTGAGAAGGATGACATGTATGCGCATTCAGAGTCATTGAAAATTAAGGAGGACCTTTGCAGGTTTACAGGCTCAACGCTTAAGGAGCTTGCAGCTGAGATAAAGAGCAAGGAAAAAATACTTTCATGGATGATTAAGCAGCAAGTGAAAGGAATTGTTCAGATGGGCCAGATACTTAATTCATATTACAGCGACCCTGATTACATATTGTCTTTAGCAGAAAAAAACAAGAAAGCTCCGCCAGGAGGCTCGCTTTCTTGAGTTCATAAAGCTGATGCTTTACAAACAACAAGAAGTAGATTTCAAGTAAACAATAACATGGCAAAGTCTATCCCAATCACAGCAAGCTGCGGGGCATTACGCCTTTGCAGTTATTTATCCTTCCAGGTTTCGTACAATACGCCAGCCGATGCTGGAACGGAGGATGTATGGCGGGTTTACACAGGAATGGTCAATCTCTGTCCTGTCTTTGGCTCTTGCGAGCAGGAAGCCACCTGCTTATCAACCGAACTG
>JASEIA010000079.1 GCA_030018575.1 Nanobdellota archaeon
GGTCATTTTCCGCAAACATTGCCCTTATCTCCTCATTGCTCATCTTCTGCGTCACTGCATCCAGCCGTATAAAGAAGCCGGAACTGCAGCTGTAAGGCTTTCTTTTGCCTTCAGGCACTTCAATGGCAATAATATTATCAGCTTGGGAAACACAAACTTCTATTGAGGGCTGGCAGTTTCTTGCCAAAGTAAGAATTTGCGCCTTAAGCCCGCTTGTAAGCTTTTCGCCGATTATTTTCTTGTCATCCCTCACACCAATAATGATTGTTCCGCCTCTTGAATTTGAAAAGGCAACAATGTCCTGGTCTATCTTTGAGCTGTATTTCTCCTTGAACTCGATAGCAAGTCCTTCTCCTTCTTCTATTAATAAATTAACTTCTTTCCTACTCATTTGCCCATCCCCAGAATCATCCCGCACACCGCCATCTGTCCCTCGCCGAACTCCGTAAGCTCTTTCCTCTTCTTCAGCTTCAGGCAGTCTTTGTAAATGCCTTCAACTAATTCGCGCTCTTTTTTTGTTCATCCAGCTATTCCCTGTTGTATGGCTTTAAAAGTCTGTCCCGCGCGGATGGCAAGTGGTGCCGCATTCTTCCAAAAATGTGCGCATTTTTCCGGCAAGCATTAACCTTTTTCCGCTTTTCTCTCGGAGCGATTTAGCACTTTTTTCAAGTTTCTGTTTAGCCACTTGCCACGGCTTTTTCCTGCCTGCAAAGGCTTATAAATCTCAAGCGCAACTCATCTAATATGGCTAATATAATTAAGATAATGATACCTCCTGACGGAGATACAAGAGGAATGAACCTTCCTGATTTTATGTTTGAAAAGGAGGGGGAATACAAGATTAGCCCTAAAGAAAGGGAATGGGCTTGGAAGCAAATGATAGCCGCCGGAAGAATTGCCAAGAAACCAAAGAAGAGCTTGTCCAAGGCAGACAAATTAGTGCTCGCAAGGCACAAGAAGATGCAAGCCTTGGAAAAGGCGCTGCTGGATGCATGGGGAAAGAATAAGCATTAATAATCAGGCATTACTTTTATTCTTGTTACCTGTCTATTCCTTATATTGCTTGTTTCATGAATAAGGATGAAGCAAAGCCCTTCTTTGATAAATATCTCTCTGCGCCATCAAGGCAATGGCACAACCCTTTTGCCTTAAGCAGCCCATTAATATGGTGCTTTTTGATAAGCATTTCTGCTTTTTGGTAATAATAATCCTCTTCATGCTGCGCCTTAATATGCTTAAAATCAAACTTCTGCCCGGATTTCATAAAGCAAAAAAGGCACATCTTCCGTTCTGGCAACATTCTTGTGTCCTCTTTTTTAGTTAGAACCTTCAATATCTCCCCAAGGATAATATCCGGCACTATAACCTCAAAATTATTTTCTTCTATATATTTCTTCCACTTCTCGGCGTTTTGCTTGTCTTCTATCTCTTCAACAAGCTGAATCCATTTGTTGGAATCCAGCGCCAGAGCCTCTTTTATTGATTTTCCCATCGCCCGCTTATCATGCATTTTCCCTTAATAAACTCTTGCCACAAAAAAGCGCAAAATTTTCAGCGAAGTTGAAAATTCTAATGCCTTCTTTTAAAAATCGCTGAAAATCCTCCAACTTTTCCGAAAACTTTAATAAACCTCAATCAATTACCCTATCAAACAAGAGAGGTTTCAAATGCAAATACAACTGCTTACAGAGGAACTAATCAACAAGATAGCAGCAGGAGAGGTAATTGAACGCCCTGCTTCTGTAGTAAAGGAGCTTCTGGAGAATTCAATAGATGCAGGGGCTTCTTTTATTGACATTGAGATAAAGGGCTATGGAAAGGAATTAATCAAAGTAAGCGATAACGGCTCAGGCATGGCAAGAGAGGATGCAAGGCTTGCAATTGTAAGGCATGCAACAAGCAAGATATCAAGCGTAAGCGACTTGTTTTCAATTGCAACACTTGGTTTCAGGGGAGAGGCATTGGCTTCAATAGCAGCTGTCTCAAGAACAATAATAACTACAAGGACAAAAGATTCTGTTGAGGGATTTTCAATTGAAGTTGAAGGCGGAAAGCTTGTTTCAGAGAAAATAGCAGGATGCCCTGAAGGCACTACAGTTGAAGTGCATAACCTATTCTTTAATACGCCTGCAAGAATGAAATTCCTCAAGCCTGACGCGATTGAGCTGAAATCAATAGCAGACATCGTGACAAGATACGCTTTGGTTTACACGCACATTGCATTCAGATTGTCCCATAACGGGCATTCCCTTCTTTCAACCGCTGCAAGCACTGACATGATAAACAACATAACTTCCATTTATGGAAAAGACACTGCAAAGCAGATGCTTTCCATTAATTTCAAGAATAATATTGCTCAGGTTCTTGGTTATATTTCAAAGCCTTCCACGCTGAAAAACGAGAGAAACTACCAGAGCTTTTACGTGAACGGAAGGTATGTGAAGGATGAGGTGATAACGCAGGCGCTGTATGACGCGTACCACACGCTGTTGTTTGTTAACAAGCACCCTGTTGCTGTCCTGAATATTGTGCTGAATCCCGAGATGGTTGACGTGAATGTCCATCCTGCAAAAGACAGGATTAAGTTCAGCAATCCAATCAAGGTGTATGGGGCAGTGTTTGAGGCGATTCGCGAGACGCTGCGAAATAATTCGCTGGTTACTGATTATAGTGTGAGGGAAGAGAATGTCCCAATGTCCAGGTTTGGAAGCGCGCCTTCTTATGCAGCCCCGCAATCTGCACCTTCATATGCCTCCCTTCAGCAGACTATTCCACAACAATCTTCTTTTGCAAACAATTATCCGCAACAAAAGGAGGCAGCTATTCAACCAATCCATTCATTCCAAAGCAAGGAATTACAAAATACAATTGCAAATGAAACATTCAATCCTCATGAGAAAGTTGCTTTATCCAAACTGCCTGCAATGAAAATACTCGGGCAGATTGCGAAGACTTATTTTTTGGCCGAGGCAGATGACGGGTTCTTATTGATTGACCAGCACGTTGTGCAGGAAAGGGCATTGTACGAGAAGTTCTTGAAGCAGTTCTCCTCGGGCAATGTCGCGAAGCAGCAGCTTGTTTCCCCTGTTGTTCTTGAGATGTCTCCTGCTGGCAATGCAATTGTCATAGGAAAAATGGCAGAGCTTTCTTCATTGGGGTTTGAGGTTGAGCAGTTTGGGAACAATTCATTCCTTCTCCGCACAGTGCCTGCTGTATTCGGAAGAGTTCAGGCAAAGGATTTGTTTTATGAAGTTTTGGAAGAAATATCTGAAAGCAGGAAGGATTCGATAAGCGCTCTGACTGAGTCAATCATTACCCGCATGGCTTGCAGGGCTTCGATCAAAGGCGGTGATGAATGCTCTGTTCCCGAGATAATTGCATTATTGAAAGAATTGGACAAGTGCAAGAGCCCATGGACATGCCCGCACGGACGGCCTATTATAATTCATTTCTCAAAAGACGAGATAGAGAAGATGTTCAGAAGAAAGGCTTAGTTTTCATCAACTGTAAATAATCTTGAATCCTTGACGTCCCACAATCCCAAGCAGGCGCCAGCATCCAGCCAGCCGTGGGCGTAGTTCAAGGCAGCAAACGCATTCACAATGTCTCCTTTCTTCTCAAAATGCGAAGCGTCTGAGATATAGTGAGAAGCCATGTCCAGGAAATCTTCCCTAGCAAAAGAAAGTGCGGCTGCTTTTTTAGCTAAAGGAGTTTTCTTTGCCTTTTCAAAAGCCTCTTTTGAGATTTTAAAATACTTCTCCAGCTTTTCAGCGGTAATCTTGTCTTCCATGCAATTGAATTAGCAATGTAAAGCTATATAAATTTAATTCATTTAGCAATTATCATGCCAATCATAACAATTACAGGCTCTGACGGCAGTGGCAAGGCAACGCAAACCAAAATTCTTGCAGAAAGGGCAATTAAGGAAGGATTTAAGGTAAAGTCAATCTCTTTTCCGCAGTACGGCAAGTTCTGGGGCAAGGTAATAAAAGCTTACCTAAATGGAGAATTCGGAACACTGGAGCAAGTCGACCCGCACGACGCTTCAATGCTTTTTGCAATGGACAGGCTGGAGGCAAAGCCGCAATTATTGAAATGGATGAGGGAAGGAAACAATATAATTTTAGACAGGTATCTTGAATCAAACTATGCGCACCAGGCTGGAAAGTACAAGGGAAAGGAAAGAGAGCAGATGCTTCTCTGGCTTTATGATTTGGAAATAGAGCAGAATGAAATCCCTGAATCAGACATGGTGATTTACCTTGATTTGCCTGTTGAGTGGACATTGAAGGCGATTGAAAAAAGAAGCAGGGAAGACGCAAGCAGGAAAAAGGACTTGCATGAAAGCAATACGCAGCATCTTTTGGGCACGCAGGAAACTTACAGGATGATTGCAGCAAGGGACAAGAGATGGAGAATAATTCCCTGCTTGAAAAATGATAATACAAGATACAGTGAAGAAGAAGTTGCAGAAAGGGTGTGGAAAGCTGTTTTTCCCATCTTAAAGAAGTAAAATTATTTTTTACGGCAATAAGTATTTAAATAAAGTTCCCATAACTCATACAGGGTAATACTCTTAAAATGGTATTGCTTTATTGAGGTGAAATATGAAGAGGCTAAAGAATTTCTTGGGCGCGGCTTCCCTGGCTGCAGCCATGGCAGCAACAGGTTGCACGTACGTGATAAATGTATATAGCACAACACCGGGTGCCGGAACAGGTGCGCCGCATCAAACACAGCAGATTGATGAAAGGCCGCACTATCTCCAGTCCCTCCCACCACAGGAAGTGATTGATGCAATGACTCCGTTGCAAAAGAGGGTTGAGTCATTAATGCAGCTTTCCGGTGCAAGGGAAGAGCAGGACAACCCGTTTCCTGTTTACATGAATGGATGCGCAAGGGCCGACCTTGACATTCATGGAAGCACAGTGCACCTCTTTCTTCCGTTTTACACTTCTGCAGGCGAAGGAAAATGGAGATACAGGCCTGACAATACTTTAGTTGATTCCCAACCGATACTTGCTGATCTGGAAGCTGTTTTTGAGGATGCCGTGAACCTTGCGTATGAGGAGTACGCAAAACACTCGGAAAGGACAAACGCAGTTGTTGAAAGGGTTTTTCCAAATGCTTCAGGCGTTAAGAATACCCCTATACCCGGAACAGGGCTTACATATAATGATATATTCGGGCTTATTGACCTGGAAAAGGCAAATTTCTTGCCTGACGGCGCAAATATTATTTTTGCCCCTGACGAAAGCGGAATTTATGCAATAACCCAGCTTGAAAGGAACACAATATTATACACGCCTGACGCGAGAAGGAGCGATGCAATCTGGGGAAGGGCGTGGGTTCTTGCGCACGAGCTTGTGCACAATAATACAATCCTTCAGAATATGCCAAACCTGCTTGAAATGGACCTTGAGCTTCAGGCATACACCCTGGACATTGCAAACAGGAGCAACCTGTTCCTTTTCCTAAAGCACGTTTATGGGTCTCAAGTAAGAGAAGCGGCATTAAGGTATTTCGGCGTTGACGCCTCTAAAATTTATGACAACCTTGTAAAGCTGAAGTTTAACAACTATATTGAAATGGATGAGCAGTACCTGATGCAGATGGCTCCGACAATAGTTAACATGGTGGACACTTTCCACGGAGTAATGATGGAAAAGGCGCTGCCAGAATACCAGGGATTCATGCCGTGGTGGCTCATGGCTGAAGCTTATTTCAGGAATGATTCATTGCCATTGGAAGTTGGGGCGGCAGCAAGGTTTAATCCAATCACGCTTACGCCACAGCAGATGCTGAAGATAACACAGGACAGGCAGAAGATAGATAGAATGATAGACAATGTAAGGGAAGATTATAAAATGCCAGAGGTTGCTTCTTTCTTTGGAATGACTTTTACCAGAGGGGACACTTTTGAGGATGCAGTATACAAAAAGGCAAAAATAGCAGGCTATGACAAGCAACAGTGTGATTATATATATGACCTGGCGATGGAAAGAATTTTTATCTCGGGAGACGGGATAAATTACGGCGCGCTGTCAGTGCCCAACGCTATTCAGGGAATGGACGACTTCATGGGCATCTTTGACAAGTTCATGGATGAGGAAAATGATGAAAGGCCGAGGTTTGCAAGGGACATAGCATCAAAGCCTGATGTCATAAGAAGGTATGCGGCTTACCAATGGATGCAGGACAGGCTTGAGACTGCGGCAAGATATATCCGCATCTCTGAAAATGCAGGAAGGCACCCTGACGTGAGGTTTAACCCGGCAATATTTGACCCGAGAACAGATGTTACAACAATGTACAGGGTTACCCCTGAGTATGCAGACAATGTAACTTCTTCTCCATTGGAAACAAGAACACTGGAAACAACAGCAGGCAATTACAGGATGGAAACTTTCGACCTTGTTTCGGGCCTGGAATTCAGCTCTTCAGACAACGGCGTTGACTTTGTAAGGGTTTTCCATGAAGGCGACTCAAGGCCGCGCATTGTTGCATTTGCCCAGGACAACAAGTTCGGGAACCAGATGCTGGTTGACTTCGGCACCAATGGATTAAATACAGATGGCACTTTTGACATGGAATACACAATAGATTCCCTTAATCAAGTGGTGCGGATGGCAAACGGGTTTGCTCCCAGTGAAGGATGCTCGGCAGGCACATGCCTTGAAGAGCCTGAAGAAGAGTAAGAGCCTCTTTTTTTCTTTTATTATTTCTTCTTTAGCTTTTTTACTTATAGTCAAAGTCATAAATAATTCCCCAAAGAAATGATGACTTTGACTGATAG
>JASEIA010000007.1 GCA_030018575.1 Nanobdellota archaeon
GGGAAACCCCTACCTCTTTCGTTATATTTAGGGCAGAAAAATGAGGACAAAGAGTATAAATCAATAAAGTCAATAGCAAAGCGTATCGGCTATCCTGTTTCTATTATTCGGGTAGGGCTTGGCAAGTTTATAGATAAAGGTTGGAAAGATTGGGATTACATAATCCCGGCGAGAAACTTCATGTTTGCTGCTTTTGCAGCATCTTTTCTTAGTATGTCTACGAAACAGGAATGTACAATCTTTCTGTCAGCTCTTGAAGAGGAAATCAAGCATTCCAATACTGACAAGAGCAATTACTTTTTCAATAAATGTACACAGCTTTTTTCAGAATATTACAATAAGAATATTGTGATCTCTACGCCGTTTGGAAAATATTCAAAAGCAGAGATAGCTGCACACTGGAGAAATAACTGGAAGGTCAAATATGGTCTCTCACCTTATGATACCGTGACATGCTATTTTGGCAATAACTGCGGCAGGTGCAAGGCTTGCCTAAAGAGAACTATAGCCTTATTAGCTGCAGGATGGAATGCAGATCCTGATCTTAAGTTAAATCCAATGGCGGATAAGGATGGGTTTTTGGCAAATGATATGCTGTTGAGGATGAGCACATTCTCTAGAAAACGCAAGATGGAACTGCTGACGGCAATAAGGAAGTCATGGGATGTTGTGCCTCAGCATGTAAAAAAATCTTATGAAAAGGCAAGCAAAAAGCTTGTAAATAGTTCTGTCTTATATGAGGACAAACTTAAAAAGTTTACTATGGGGGTTGAAAATGCCAGGTAAACTGATTATACTGGGTGGGGTCTCGTCAGTAGGTAAGACCACCTTATGCAGGCAAATAGAGTCTGCTTATGGCATAGCCAACAAGAGGCTGCATAGCTATATATTTGAAGCTGCAAAATTGAAACCTATGGATGAGATTTTGGCAAACTGGAATCGCTTTATGCCTGATGCAGTAAACCTACTCGTTAGAGATGCAGGGTTAGAAGGCGCATTAACTTGCGATATCCATTTTGCAGTGCAGCCCAAGCTTGATACAGCTTATGCGATGGGAACTTATTTCGTTGAAGATATTAATGAGCCATATATATGCGGTATAGAAGAAGATGCACTAAAATCCTTTAATGGGCATAACCTCTCTTTGTATATGCTGCTATTTGAAGCAGATGTGGATGAGGTCATATCCAGAAGAATTGAGGAAGAAAAAAAAGGCACAAAAAAACCAAGAAGCTTAAACAGGCAAAGCCTAGAAAATGAAATGTTCTATGAACGAGAATATTTTTATAAAGCCGCGGGCATAGCCATAAAGTATATAAATCCAGTTGTGGACGTGATTAAAAATGAAAATGGAAGATTAGACCGCACATTGGAACGGCTAGTCCAGATATGCAATCTTGGAGGTACAATATGACAAAACTAATAGTGGTCCGGCACTGCCAGACAGAGGATAATGCAGCAGGCAAAATGCAGGGTTATCATAATGATTCCTGCTTTACTGAAGAAGGAAAAATCCAGGCGCAAAAGCTATTAGACAGGCTTAAGAGCGAGCCTATAAAAGCAGTTTACTGCAGCGACCTTGGCAGGGCATTCAAGACTGCGGAGGCAATAGCTTCTGCTCATGGGTTAAAGCCGATACAATTGCAAGAACTGAGAGAATGTGACATAGGCGACTGGAGGGATTTACCTGTAAAGGAGGGTATCGGCAAATGGATAGAATATTACGAAACGCAAAAGAAAAAAGGCATTAAGCGGGAAATTATACGCCCTCCGAACGGCGAGAACAGCTTTGACCATCAGGTAAGAGTCAAGAAAGCTGTAAAAAGAATAGTTGCTGAACATCCCAATGATGTGGTAGTTATAGTGGGGCACAGTGGCACTAACAGGGTAATAGTTGGCAGCTTTGAAAACAAGGATCCTGACGAATTTTATAATGTAGGGCAGTCAAACGCATGCATAAATATAATAGAAACAGACGAAAATCATTCAAAAATAATATCTGTAAATGACACAAGGCATCTTGAGAATGGAACAAATTAAATTCAGGAGCATGGATGAGTTGGAGATATTCGGGCATTTGTCTATTCCACATTCCACAAAGCCTCTACCGGCTGTTTTGCTCGTTACAGGAGGAATTCATGGCGGTGTATTTCAGGAAGACGGGGCTTATGACCCTTTGCATATAGAGATATGCAATTGCCTTAATAATGCAGGATATGCAACTCTTATTGTAGATAAGCGGGGCAGCAAAGGGTATGGCAATGAATACATGTCCTATCTTGACTTATGCGGCAGGGAAGTGGATGATATAATAGCAGGCGGACTTTACCTGAAAGGGCTTAGCCAGTTAAATGGTAGAATAGCAGTGCATGGCACGAGCAGGAGCTCAACTACAGCTTCACTTGCAATTTCCAGAAGTTCTATATTTGCAGCAGCAGTGCTTGCTTCCGGATTCTATGATATATATCCTCAATATAAATATGAAGAAAAATATAGGTCGCAAATATTTCCTACAAAACAGTCTATGCAAGGTAAGGATATAGAAACTTTTCCTTATAGGGAACGTTCTCCTATAAACCATGTTGGCAATGTTAATTGCAGCGTTCTTCTTGTGCATGGGAAAGATGACACTATTGTGCCTCTTGAGCGTTCAGTGGAGTATCACAATACGCTTAGGAGAAACTGTGTAGATGTGGAGTTGATAATCTACGAGCAGTTCGCACATTTTAAAGCATATAGCTATCCTTCTCATCCTATAGGAAGAACATACTGGGACGAATGTATAAGGTTCTTACACAAACACTTAAAATAGGTATAATCTTAGGAGATTGCGGCATCTCTGCGGAGTCTACAAAAGCCGGGCTTAGATAGCTTTAAATATGATTTAATTTTAATCAATTACATCAATCGCAATGCTCGCGAGCCCAGAATGTGGGGCGAGCTAGGTGGGCTTCATGCCCGCCCGAGGTTGATACACACGAAAATGAACACATTTTCGGTGCCCCGAGAATCTCGGATTCTCGCGGGAGGGTAATCTACCCTTATGGGCCCATGGTCTAGCGGCTATGACGCTACCCTTACAAGGTGGAGGTCGAGTGTTCGAATCACTCTGGGCCCATTTTTAACTATGAAATTCGCAATAATCACGTCAGGCAAAGACGATGCTGGAAAGAACATAAGGGCTTCGCTTCTTCAATTATATCCGTTTAAGCAGGATAGGGGCTTTCATTCCTTAGGCAATATTCTGCTGTATGAAACTGACAAGGAGTCGATCTATTGCGAAAATCTTGACAAGGAAATAAACGCAGATATTATCGTTTTCGCCACAAAGCACCAGTCAAAGGCAGGCACAAAGTCATTGTCAGTGCATGTTCCTGGCAATTTCGGAAGAGCGGAATTGGGAGGAAAGGACAAAACACTTTGCATTGCTCCTGCTTCTTTGCTAAAAGCGATGTTTTTAGAGCTGAATGAGCGGGGAAAATCCTTGGAAGGTTTTGAAATCACCTTGGAAACAGTGCATCACGGCCCTTGTCTTGAAAAGCCCGCGATGTTCATTGAGATTGGCTCGTCAATAAGCCAATGGGGCATAAAGGAAGCGGGAGAAATAATAGCTAAGACAATAATGAATGTCCTGCAAAAGCCAGTAAAGGAATGTAAGGCAGTGATTGCAATCGGCGGCCCGCATTATCCGAGGGAATTCAACAAATTCCTTTTGAGGACAGAGTATGCAATCGGGCAGATGTGCCCTGAATACCAATTGGAAAACCTGGATGAAGAGATGTTAAAACAAATGCTTGAAAAGAATGTAGAAAAGATTGAATTTGTTTTGCTTGACTGGAAAGGATTAAAGGGGCACAAGGAGATTGTCAAGGGATTGTTGGAAAAGGCAAATATTCCATTCAGGAAAGTGCAGGAGTTCTAGTCTTCCATCGTGTGCTTCACTGAAATAGTTAAAGCCAAGTCCTCAAGCTTCTTCAGGTTCCACTTGATTGAGTCTGCCTTGTTTCTCAATTGCCCGCCGCGAAGGTCAAACTGCAGGAACTCTCCGTAAATCTCAGAAACAAAATCTTTTATATGCAATGCCTCATCATACCTCTTGTTGATTGTTGCATTCACAGCCTGCCTCACAAGCTCGCCTGTCAAATCACACAAGCCAAGAAGATAATTTTCAGTATCAGCGCCAAGCTCTTTTCTGGAAGGCAGCTTTTTGTTTTTCACAAACTCAAAAAAGCACACCGCCTCGACATATTCCTGCACAGCAACGGACTCCATGTCAGTTCCGCAGTATTCTTTCGGAAGCCCGGAAACTAATTTTTTTATTTCACCGCAAATATCTTCCGCTTTCTTCAGGTCCCCCCTCTGCGCAGAATAGATAATCTGCTTTGAAAGCATGATGATATCCCTTGACTTCCTGATGACAGACTCCCTTTTCTCTTCAGATTCCTTAAGCTCTTTCCTTATTTCCGAAAATTCTGAAGCGTTAATCATAGTCCCTCTTGTCATAGTCAGCATCTGCCCAGCCGAATTTCCGCTGCAGCCATCTCAGCATTCTGCTTGAAACCTTCGGCATGTAATGGTGCTCAGGCTTTGCGTGCTCCCTGTAGTCATTCCTTATGCCCTCCACATATTCATAATACTTGTATGCGTCTGCATACTCTGCCCTTATTAGGTTGTCAATGCATCGCTTTTCAAGCTCGTATGCATCCTTCTCTGTTTTTGTCTTGAGATTTGCCGCGATTAGTTTTGATAAAATTGGCTTCAGCGCAGGCAGTATTGCCATGCCGAATACTTTTTTGAGATTGTTGTCAGCGTATCTGAAAAAGCCGATTGTTTGCGGCGTAAAAAACCTTAAAAATGGCATGCCTCTCAGGTATTTTGAATTCTGCCATTTTTCTTTCTCTGCGCCAATCTTTTCGCGCATCTGCCCCAGTTCGTACCTTTTGTATGCTTCCACGCCCTCAAGTATATCTGCCTTTGTAACTTCATATGAGCCGCCTTCGCCGCCAGGATGCACTTCGCCGCCGGCAAGCGCTTCAAGAAACTCGCCTTTTGTCCTTGCATTTGGCGCTATTGTGTAAGCCCTGCCTATTGTATGCAGCGTATGCGCATCACTGCCGCCAATTCCTGCGATTTTCCGCTCTCCGGGCTTTTTGTGCCTGTTCCTGAAATCAATGCACATCCCGGCGATGTCATTTGCGCGCATTGCATCCCCGTTCAGGGTTTCTATTATGCCAAACATGTCAATCCAGATCATCAAATCTACTGACTTAATCCTTATCTTCGGCTTCACAGCCTCTGCAAGATGCGCGCCGGCATGTATAATCTTTTTCTGCCTTAAATAATCCACAAATTCGCCCAGATAAACATTTTTCCGCATCTTTACCAGCTCGTTATGCGTTTCCATGTCTATATCATAGCAAAGAACATCAACAACTTGCCCTTCTTCAGTTGCCTTTACTGCATATTCGCAGCCAGTAAAGGTATCAACAGGATAAATGTAAGTAAGGCGAAGGGATTCTTCTATTGAATTATGGTCTGTTATTGTTACAAATCTCCTGCCCGTTTTTCTTGCAGTTGCGTAGATGTCTTCAGGGCTTGAATAGCTTTCCCTTACGCTGAATAATCTTGTAAACCTCAGTGGTATTACATCTTTGGAGCCCCTTGAATGCACATGCATGTCGCAGCTTGCCCCTTTTTCAAATTCAGGCGGGCCCGATATGCAACTTAGTTCAGCGTTTGCCATTTTTTCCCTCATGGGTGGTATTTTTAGCATCTTTATAAGCCTTTTGCAGCCCTGTATTCAATCAAGTCAGGATTCGTAAGCCCAAGCCCTTTTTCCCCTGATATGATTCTTTCCAGCTTTGAAACTTCCGGGCTTGGCGCGAATGAAATATTCTTTACCCCCTTGCTTAATGCCCTCATAATGGCTATCTGATATACAATGGCAGGGCCGAGTATAAATGAAGTAAAGGGCACAAATAAAAGCGGAGGCACGAAAAATGCCGCAAAACTAATGGCTTCTATCCCTAAGATAAGCCCGCTTTTGAATGCTTCTTTTTTTACTATCCGCGAAAAGATGCGTTTTGCCTTGTCTTCCGGAATATTTTCTGAGTAATTCAGGCTTGCGGTTCCTGCATATGCGGCTTCCTTCAGTATGCCCGAGGTTTTAGTTTTCATCCTGTTTCCTATTTTGTGCATGCTTTTCTTTGCGCTATATATAATCTCATCATAAGCCGCGTCAATTCCCGCCTGCACGTCAGCGGTAATTCTGTACTCCTTTGTTGTATTCCCTGCCAATATGCCTTCAAGAAGGTTTATTCTTTTTGCGAGGTCAATGGCGGGTATTTTAGGCTTTTCCTTATCTTCCACTTTTTGGGGATTATAATAAAGAGTGTACTGGCTGCCTGTGTTAAACATGTAGATGTCCATAACAATAGTATGAATATGTATGACATTAAATACTTTTCTGCAAAATTCCATTCAATGTATCTTAATATGCTATTAATGCAACAAAAATATTTGCAGCAAAAGCCTTATATAATATGGGCGCCTATTATTTATCAATAAAAAAAGAGGCTATAATTTTGGACAGCGATTTAAAAGAGGTAATGCTTGAATCCCTTGAGGAAGCCCAGGAAGCTTTTGCGGCGATTGACTCAAACAAGCTAAAATCAATAAGCGACTATACGCTCCATTACGCGGGCATTTTCCAGGATTCTTATTCTGTCTCAATAGCAATTATCATCTATTCGCTTGCCAAGATTGTCGAGAAGAAAAAACTGCGCTCTGACAAGGACTGGGCAAGATTCAAGGCAGAAACGCTGCAGAATCTCAGGGAAGCAAGCTCTGCATTGGAAAAAGATAATCTTGACAAATATCTTGCAGAGCTCAAGGAGCTTCTTGCAAGCATAGGGAAGGTGGATGCGACGTTTGGGAATTATGTGACTGAAGTCATAGAAAAGGCAAAGATAAAGAAAGGATATGCTGTTTACGAGCACGGATTGTCCGTGGGAAGGGCTGCTGAGCTTATGGGCGTGAGCCCGTGGGAGCTCATGGACTATCTTGGGCAGACAAAGCTTGTTGACGAGATGCCTATGCTTACAAAGCCGATAAGCGAAAGGCTTGCAGTTGCAAGAAAAATATTCAATATGTGAGAAAATGGTAAAGAAAGTAAAACTGAAACCAAAAGACAGGAGCATTGTGTTTGACACAAGCGCAATAATCAGCCTTGCATCGAACAGCCTCCTGTGGGCTTTGGGTGACTTAAGAAAGCAGTTCAAAGGGCATTTTTATATTCCCGGCTCTGTAAAGGCAGAGATTATTGACACGCCCCTTCAGTCCAAAAGGTTTAAGCTTGAGGCAATGCAGGTTCTTTCAGAGGTTGCAAAGGGCAATATTGAGATTTTTGACCACAGCGAGGAAGTGCAGAGCGAGATAAGCAACCTTTCCGCCACTGCAAATTCAATATTCATGGCTCGCGGGAATTATATCAAGATAGCGCATACAGGCGAATTGGGCGCTATTGCAATAGCAAGAATCCTTGACTCTGATGCTGTTGTGATTGACGAGAGGACAACAAGAATATTGATTGAGGAGCCGCAGAGGCTTGCAGACCTGCTTGAGTCCAAGCTGCATACACCAATCACAATAAACAGGGAGAATTTAAGGAGGTTTCAGAATAAGGTGGACGGGCTTTTTGTCCTGCGCTCTTCTGAGCTCGGAGTTATTGCATACGAGATGGGGCTTTTTGACAGGTACACTCTTTCAGGCGAGGAGAAGTATGTTGCAGACCCAAAGCTGAATGTTCTTGACGGGGTTCTTTGGGGATTGAGGCTAAGGGGATGCGCAATATCCACTGAAGAGATAGACGCTGTGCTGAAGCTTGAAGGCTTTACGCAGCTGAATAAGTAGATTTAAATAGATTCATTCTATTCCTGCCTTTATGGACATCAAGACAGCGTCAGTAAGGGAATTGTATGATGATATGTCAGTGAAGTGGGAAATTTTATCAGAACTTTTTTCAAAAAAGGATGAGAGGGGAAAGCCGAGGCTGGCTGTGTTCAGCATAAACTATGGCTCTGGGGGGATTAATGTGATGAATACGCCTCTTCGCAGGCTTAAGTTTTTTGCCGGATTCAGGTCATTGCCAACAAGGATGGGGTTTGAAGAGAAAAAAGATGTATTTGGCGCTTTTTTATCAGATTTCTCACAAGCTGCATATGTGCCTTCTTATCATCTCATTGCATTCAACAGGCAGAACATGCCTGAATGGCAGTATCCATTGGCAATGCCTGAAGAGGTTATGCATTCAATTGTGCAGGTAAAGGATGAAAATGTAAAAGTGGATGCAAAAAGCGCCGCTTCTTTCAGCGGCTTTTCAGCTTACTTCGGGCACAGCATTTGCAGCTCCTTGAAACTGGTTGGCATGGATTGCTTTAATGTTGACATTAATGAGTTCTTTCCGCCCTTTGCCCAAAGCCATTTTTTGGGAAAAGGAATGGAAGATTACAACTGGTGCCTTGATGAGCAAGTGAAGTCAAAGGCTTATTTCCAGCCCTGCAAGCCAAAAAAGGAAAGGGCTGCGGATGTTTCAAAAAAATTAATATATATCTCTCAAATTGCCGGCTTCATGCTTGCAAAGCAGTACAAGTTTGACATAAGGGCTTTATTGAGAGAACATCCATCCCTGCCCAGCCTTGACGGGCCCGGGATATGGAAAGCTTACTGCATGCCCCTTCTCTTGAGGGGAAAACTATGAATAAGGCGAAAGTTAGAAAGCTTTATATACAGGCTGTTGTTCCTTGAAAGCAACGCTTTAGGGGGTAAAAATGAACAAATTCACGCTGATTTTCGCAATGCTTCTGATTGCTTTAGTCCCGGCTTTCGCAGCTGCCGAGAGCTTTGTGATTGGCAAAGTGACTGTGAACGGCATTGAAGTTGACGGCGACAAGGCAATGGTTGAAATCGGGCAGGATGTTGTCATTGTCGTTGAAGTCAAGTCAGGGCAGAACCTCACTTATCCGAGGGATGCAAAAGTAAGAGCGGAAATTGACGGATATGAGCATGAAAGGATTTATGATGTTTCAGGCACATTCACTGTTTCCCCCTCTGCAATAACAATAAGGTACAGAAAAGCCCTCAAGCTTACTTTGCCTACTGACATGGAGGAAGGCATTTATACATTATATATCAGCGTTTATGATTCTGTTGAGAAAGTTGAAAAGCAGTTCTTGCTTTATGTTGAGCCAACAAGGCACCTTCTTGAGATAAAGGGTGTTGCAGTTTCCCCTACGCCTTATGTTGCGGCAGGGCAGACAGCAACAGTCAAGGTACGGCTTCAGAATGTCGGCGCAAGGGTCGAGGACAATGTAAAGGTTGTTGCCGCGATTGAAAAGCTTGGCGTGTCTGATGTCGAATGGACAGACCTTTACCCGGTTGAATACGATGACGATAAAAAAAGCGATACAGTTACTTTATTTCTCCCAATACCAAAAGATGCCCTTTCAGGCAAATACGATCTTGAAGTGGGAATAGCATACAATGGCGGGCGCGATACGCAGGTTGTTGCAACAAAAATCAATGTAAATGGCATTAAGCCAAAGGCAGATGCAAAAGAGGAATCAGAAGATTCCGCTCAGGAGCCTGTTGTTGAAGAGCGGCCTGTTGACCCTTCAAAAGAGCTTACAATTGCTTTTGACACAACTTCCCAGCACACAGCAGTCGGAAAGGAAGTTGCATACAAACTGACAATATCAAACCTTGCTTCAGCAGCAAGGGATATTACACTGACTTCCGCCGGAGCGCAATTGTTTGCAGACATAAGGGTTGACCCAAGCGTCCTGACAATAGAGGGCGGGCAGAAGGCTGATGTTTATGTTTATGCAAAGCCGAAATCAGACGCAGAGCTCAAGGTGAGCCAGTTTACTTTAAGAGTTTTGAACGAAGGCAAGCTTTACAAGGAATTGTCGCTTTCATTAGGCGTTGAAGCTGCTGTTGCAGAGAAAAGCAACTTCCTTCCGTTTGAGGATGACACGCTGAAGCTTGTGTTCATCGGGCTTGTTGTAATCCTGATTATTGTCGGGCTCCTGATTGCCTTCAGAAGGGTAAAGGGAGATGACTATCCTCTTGAGCCGATAGAGGAAAGGATTTATTACTAAGCGGCTTTCTTTTTTCCTTTATTTTCCAAAACCTTTATATTCTCTTAATCAATTACTCCTGCCTATGGAAAAGAGCGTACAATACGGCGCATGGCAGGCCGTCAACAACTGCCTAAGACTCAAGCAAAACGAAAAGATGGTCATGATTACTGACCTTGAAACACAGCTTATTGCTGATGCGATTTATCACGAGGCTGCCTCTGTTTCCTCAATAAAGCATCCTGTATTCATCATGGAAAAGTTTGGCAAAAGGCCTGAAGACGGTTCAGACCCGATTAAATTCCCTGAAGAGATTGCAAAAGACCTTGCTGATGCAGACGTGAGCTTTTACTGCGCAAAGGGAAAAAAGGGCGAACTGCAGACATTCAGGAAGCCTATGCTTGCAGTGATTGAGGCAAACAAGAAATTAAGGCACGGGCACATGCCTGGCATGAACGAGGAATTAATGCTGACGGGAATGTGCGCTGATTACGCTGAAATCCAGAAAGTGAGCAAAAAGGTATATGATGTTGTGCACAATGCAAGGCAAATAAGAGTTACAACGCCTGCTGGAACAGACTTAACTGCTTATTTCTCTCCTGAAAGAAAATGGCAGATTTGCGACGGATTAATACTGCCCGGGCACTGGAGCAACCTTCCTGACGGCGAGGTTTTCTCGTGCGTAAGCGTTGCAAATGAAGGAAAAGTTATTGTTGACGGGACTCTTGGCGATTTTTTCTGCGGCAAGTACGGCGACATGGCGCAATATCCATTGAGCCTCGAAATAAAGAACGGAAGAGTAAGGCCTTCAGGCTGTGGCAACAAGGAGCTCCTGAAAGAGTTTGAGGCGTATATAGCGCAGGACAAGAATGCAAACAGGCTTGCCGAGTTTGCAATCGGCACAAATGTCGGCTTGGACCATCTTGTCGGCAATCTCTTGCAGGATGAGAAATTTCCCGGTGTGCACATTGCATTCGGGGACGGCTACGGGAACAAGACAGGCTGCAGGTGGAAATCAGAAGCGCACGTTGACTGCGTGATGAGAAACTGCGATGTCTTTGTTGACGGCAAGAAAATAATGGAGAGCAGCAAGTTCCTGATATGAGCCTTGAACAGCAGCTTATGCACTGCCTTGATGCAAACCTCAGGCAGAGAGAGGAAGTGATTGAGAAATATGGCAATGCAATAGACTTCATGCGGGATTATTCCTTTAATAATGACCTAAGATATGATATTGCAACGGCGTTAAACATTTATGAAAAGAGGGATGGCATCAACCCTTCTGATTTTGACGGAATGGAAATCCTGCACACAAAAGAGGCGTTGCAGGCATATGAGCAGAAGCACGGCATAAAGAATTTTTTGTTTGATATTGGAATCCCAAAGGAAAAATTCAAGCAGCTTATGCCTAAGGTGGGCGGGAAGGACTGGTATGGCGGTTTGTATTTACCGCGGCAGAAGTTTAAGGGATTTCATCATGCGCATTTATTTTTTAATAAATTCGGGCTTGCGATAGAGCAGGAAGGCGGCAACTTTGAGCATGAATCGCTGCACTGCGACAGGAGAATTTATACTGCGGATTATATGGCAAGAATGGTGCCTGATTATGATGCTGATTACCCTGATGCAAGATGGCGCGCACTGGCGGAGCTTTCATTTGCAGAGGAGATATTTTGCTATATGGCGGGAAGTTCTAAGCCGGAAGCTGTGGAAGAATCAATATCCGGCAAATATTTTCAGGCAACACTTGATTTCTTTTCAGGCGTGTTTCGCTCGCTTAATCAGGAGCAAAAGGCTGAAAAAAGAAAGCAGTTTGAAAAGATTCTTCAGCCGGTGAAAAACAGCATACCTTATGCTGTGAAGTTCGCATACAGGCTGAAAGAGCTTTTGCCTTTTGGCATTCTTGCCCCTTTATTCTTTTCAATAGGCCCCACAACAGAAGACATAAAGGCAGGGAATTTTTATTCCCCTTTCATGGATATTTCTCTCTGGGAAAAATGCCTCTCGCAAAAAAGGCTTGTTGCCTGGGATATAAGGAATAAGCTAAGGAAAAAGGGCTATTGCCTTGAAAACAGCTGGTTCTAGCCAAAGGCATATATACTCAAAAGCCCATATAAATCATATGCCTTCGCTTGAAGAAAGGCTCTTCCACTGCCTGGAAAATAACCTCAACCATAAGGATGGGACTATTCAGCTTTATAGCAAAATGTTCGAGGGGTTGCGTGATGCTTTCCTTAAAAAAGACTTTTCTTCTGAGCTTGCAGATGTTTTAAACAAGTATCATGGCAAGGATGTGCTGGCTGGGAAAGACCTTGGCGAATATGAGCCGATGCATATTGAGAATAATTATGCGCCTTTTCAGCAAAGGCACGGAATCTTGAGCTTTCTTTTCGGCATAGTCCTGCCTGAAAAAAAATGGAAAAGGGTATTGAAAAAGCTCAAATGGCAAAAATGGGCGAGCGGGTTGTTTGTTTCTGCCGGAAATTTCAGCAATTGCGGAAACACTGAATTAAGGTGCCAGACATTCGGGCTTGCTTTGGGAAGCGGACATGGCATATATGGGCATGAGGCGCTGCACGCAAACAGGCAGTTTTATGCCAATAATTTCTTTCTTATTGACGGCTATGGCAGTGAAATAAACTATAGCCCCGAGGAATTAAAGGCAAGGTGCGAATACAGGTTTATTGACGAGATGCACGCTTTCATAAGCGATAATTGGGAAATAAGGGGCATGAAAAATACGCTCAAAACGCAATATTGGCCTTCTGAAATCAAGACTATATACTCGCTGGTGAAGGGAATTTGGCCGATATCATCGGCAAGAAAGAATAAATTGAAAAATGCTGTAAAGCCTGTATTTGCAGAGCTTGACAGCACAATTGATGCCTGCTTTTATCTTAAGCAGAGGCTTGACCCCTTTGTCCTTACTCCTCTTTTTTACGCAATAGCGCCGACTGCGGATGAAATCAGGCAAAAAGAGTTTCCATCCATATTTGCAGACATAAGGCTTTGGGCAGGGCTTCTGGAAAAAGACGTGATAAGGCCGAATATGATACGGACAGAGCTTCAAAAGAAAGGCTATTGCCTTGACTCTGTTCTAATATCCGTGCCATAGCATTTATAAAGTTGTAAGTGGATTATTATTGCATGCCTAAAGAAAGAACAATACTCATTTTTTGCGCGCATTCTGATGACGAAGCGGTCGGCATGGGCGGCGCAATCGCAAAGTATGCTGCGGAAGGCATAAAAGTGATTAAGGCGGTATTCTCTTTCGGCGAAAGCAGCCATCCCCATTTCCAGGAGCATGTTGTCATAAATAGGCGCTTGGAGGAAACAGAGACAGCAAGCAGGAGCATAGGAATCACAAAGACAATATTCTGGGGCATGAGGGACACAAAGGTAAAGGAGGATGCTGAGAAGATAAACGCAGCCGGGAAAGTGAAGCAGCTTCTGAATGAATACAAGCCCGAGAGGATTTTTATCACTTCGTCAATAGACCCGCACCCGGACCATCAGGCTGTGAACAGGACAGTGCTTAAGGCGGTTGACGCTTCAAGGAAAAAATATGCTGTTTATGAATTTGAAGTTTGGAATGTTATAAAGGAAAACAAGCCTGTGATGTATGTTGACATTACGCCTTATTATAAGAAAAAGATGCAATACATACAGCAGTTTTCAAGCCAGTGGCAGTATATTTCAATACTCAAGATTCCGGTTTGGCTGAGGACAAGGTATTACGGAAGCAAACATAACTGCAAATATGCTGAGAAGTTTTACAAGGTGAGATAGGATGTCTTCCGAGCGAAGCGAAGGGAGGCTTTGAACGAAGGGAAACGGAGTGAAAATGAGAATATTGTTTTTTGTTACAGGAATTGGATACGGCGATGCAACAAGGGTGCATGCTGTAATTGACGAAATACTTAAAAAAGAGCCTGAAGCCAGGTTTCTTATTGCCGGATATGACTGCGCCCTGGTTTATTTCAAGAGAAAATATAAGACAATTAAAATCTCCGGCTACAGGATGCCTGGAAGGGAAATGAGGTTCACGCTTGGCTCTTTCATTGCAAACAATTACATGCTTCCGCTTGTTTGGCTTTTTACTGCAGTAAAGCTGAAAAAGGAAGTCAGGAAGTTCAATCCGGACATAATAGTCACTGATTTTGAGCCCGCTGCAATCACAATTGCCAAGTCAATAAGGAAAAAATGCATTGCATTGTACGGGTTTGACCCCGAGCTTTATGAGCAGTATTCAAGGGAGCACAAGCCCAATAAGCTTATGGGAATGGAATCATTATTCCTGAGAAAAGTCTATGACATGTCTGACTATTCAATTGTTGTTTCGCTGATTAAGCGAAAGAAAAGCCTTATCTACAATTATGTTGAGCCGATTGTAAGGATAAGGCCGCAGCAGCTGTTGTCAGAGGCAAAGCTGATGAAGGAGCTGAACCTTGAGAGGAGACCAATATTAGTTATGCTTGGCGGCTCAAATTTTGGCATTGCTCTTGCAAAATCCCTTGCAAAAGTTTCAATGGAATTCAATGAGATGTTTATCCTGTTCGGCTCTGGCGCTGAGATTGAGCAGCAGAAGAACCTCAGGTATATTCCTTTTAGCGAGGATTTCCTGAAGTATTTGAAAGTTTCAAAAGGAATTATTACTTTGGCTGGGCAAAACACTTTAAGCGAGGGGCTTGTTTTCAGGAAGCCCATGCTTGTATTTCCCATACAAAACCATGTTGAGCAGCAGCTTAATTGCTACGCAATAAAGGATTATATAATGATTGGCAGGAACATAATGCCTGAAGCTGTAAAAAAAACAGTTGCCGAGTTCATTGAGAGGATACCTGCGATGAGATATGATGCGTCAAAGCTTAATCTGAGCGCAGAAGGGGCTTCGCAGGCTGCTGACATCATATTGAGGCTGGCTAAAAAATGAAATTCAATGAAGTTTTGTACTGGTGCGAGTTTCCGCTTAGGGCTGACTGGAAAAAGCTCAATTCACTTTTTCTTTCAAACGGCATGAAGGCAAAATGCTATATCTGCGTTGAATCTGCTGAGGAGTTCAGGGACTGGAAAAACAAGCTAAGACATTTCCGCGGCATTGAAGCTATTGGGGCTTGGCCTTCCATTCCATTGGACAAAGGATATTGGTTTTCAGGCTTTGTTGACAGGAAAGAGATTGATAAATTAGAGCAGTACAAGTGGATGAAGCTGAAGATAGACATTGAGCCCCCCTTTAGGTATTTCAGGATGCTGACAGTGGTTAATGCCTTGCTTTGGGTCATGTTGCACACGCTAAAGCCTGCTAAAACCAAGGCATATCTTAAGGAAAAAATAGAGGGGGCTTTGAAAAATAACGATATAATGCTCTCCACATTCCCCCTGCCTGAGTTCATACTTAGGCGGTACGGCTTTTTCAGGAATCCGCGCTTTAATTATAATTTTATGTTTTATTCAAGCATGATGCACCCCCTGCTTCGCCCTATTTACAGGCTTTATTATAGGCTTTTCATCAGGGCACAGCTTAAGAAGAGCAAGGCATCTTATTTTGCAGTCGGGCTAATCTCAAAAGGCATATTCAATTCAGAGCCGCAGTACAAGAATCCGAAGCAGCTTGAGTCTGACCTAAGGTTCCTTTTTAAAAACAGGGTTAAAAACATTGTTGTATATTCAATAGAGGGGATTTCGCAAAGAAAGGATTCTGAAGAGTGGGTAAAGGCAATAAAGGAATTCTGCTAGGAAAGATTTATATGCTATCCTGCTTATTTTCATCCTATGGCTGTAAAGAAAATATTGAAATTAAAGGACCACGAGTATTTCTGGGAAAAAGGTGATTTGCATACTCACCTCGGTGTTGTCATGGAAAAGGACATTAAGAAAGCGAAATCATCTGTGAAAACCCACAAGGGCGAGAAGCTCACTGTGCACGAGCCTAACGCAGTTGACTTGACCCGCGCAATGGAAAGAGGGCCGCAGATGCCTTTCCTGAAAGATGTTGCGATTATTGCGTTCTATTCAGGCATTTCCAAGGAAAGCAGGGTGTTGGATGCAGGCTCTGGCTCAGGGTTAATTGCAATTGCAATGGCAAAGATTGCAAAGTCAGTTGTTTCGTATGAGAGGGACAAGAGGTTCTTCGGCTTGGCAAAGAAGAATGCTGCATTGTTCGGGCTGAAGAATGTGAAATTTGTTGAAAAGGATGTTTACAAAGGCATTTCAGAGAAGGATTTGGATTTGGTTGTTCTTGACTTGCCTGAGCCGTGGAAGGCTTTGAAACACGCTGAGAAAGCAATGAAAGCAGGAGGCTGCCTTTGCGCTTATCTGCCTAATATCAGCCAGACAGAAAAGCTTATTAAAGAGTCAAAGAAATACTCATTCGGGTTTGCAAAGACAATAGAAGTCATTGAGAGAGAGTGGGTTGTTGATGACCTGCGCTTGAGGCCGTCGCACCACATGTATGGGCATACGGCGTTTTTAACATTCATGAGGAGACTATGAAACCGAAAAAAGTCAGAGTGGGCGTATTTAATGAACAGATAGGCGGGAATGTTGTATTTGTCATTCCGGGAAAGAAAGTTTCATATCAGGGGATTCTTGAAAAAATAGAATCAGAAGGCGCCTTGAGATATGTTCCTAAGCTTCATGTGCATGAGAAGTCAAACTGGTGCCTTATTTTTGTGCGTCCATGGTTGAATCGCTATACAATCTACTGCGCCAATCCGGTTAATACAGAGGGAGAGGCAATTGCATTCCTTTCTGTCATTGAGAATAAGCTTTCTTCAGGCAAGTCAATAGACGAAGTTGTTGAAAACAACTTTGAAAATGCATTTATGTATTTGGACTAAGAAAAATTTCGTAGGGGCGGATAAGCCGCCTTTTGTAAGTGCCCTATGGCGCCCTTCCCTAAAGGAGGACTTGGAAACACTTTGCCGGCATTCAACTAAGCGTCCTTGTGGACTTGCATCTGAAGGTGCTAGCCGTTCCAACGTGCTTCTGGAAGATGCTCGGCCTTAGCCATTGTTGCCAATGGGTTCATAGCCTCATAGCCAGCCAAATGCCGTTCCGTTTCTGTGCTGTTGACTTCCCTGTGCGGGAACTTTCTTTTGAAAGCTTCCTTGTCGGCAGCTGCTGGAACCATTTCAGGTTCCAGCAACATCCTATTGATGGGCGGACTTTCCTCACACACTGAAGTGCGAAGCCGGTTCGCGCCCCTACGAGTTTTTAGCGTATTAAGCGGTATTAAAGCTTTATGCTTGTTGAAGGAATATACTTCTTTTTCTTGCTATCTGCCTTCTTATCCCCTGCGCAGCCTGCAAAGAACACCAGTGTGAACAATGCGCATAAGCCTAATGCGGCAACCTGCGTCTTGCTCTGAGTGCCCGGGCTGTATGCATTAATCTTGTAAAGCATGTCCTTGAACCAGTCTGTTTTTGCTATGTATGCCAGCGTGCCAAAGTCTGCAATCCCTTCAAGCCCTGCCCTTCTTAACTGGTTGTCTCCGCCGAGTTTTCCCACAATGCTTCCTACAGCCGCTCCTGCGCCGCCTGCAGCTATCCACTGCCCTACATTGCTGAGCATTTCAAGGTCTGATGCAGAGTTAGGAGTGGGCCTTGTGCTGCTTCCGAAGTAATTCATCACATATTCTATTGCTTCAGGCAGAAAGTAGCAAGCAGCTCCTGCTGTTGCCACTCCAAGCCATGCTTTTGTGTTTGTCATCTTTTCCTCTTAATTCTCCCTCTCCATTCTTCCGTCCTTTATCTTTATTCTTCCGCCTACTGCATAGCCCCAAAGCTTGCTTGGGTCTTCAACAACAATCTCATACCTTGAAAGCATGAGCAGTGTGTTAAGCTTTTCATCTTCAAGCGCCTTTCCGCTTCTATAGGGGAACCTGGGCTCGTCGCTCGCTATTCTTATGATTTCCTCGCCGACTATGATGTC
The DNA here is from genome assembly GCA_030018575.1 of Nanobdellota archaeon. GTDB lineage: Archaea > Nanobdellota > Nanobdellia > SCGC-AAA011-G17 > GW2011-AR17 > UBA9640. The sequence continues at coordinate 18,069 of JASEIA010000007.1, forward strand.
CATTTTACCTCCTTACCTGCTCGTATCCTGAGCCGCACCATTCTTCGCTTGCGCTTCTTTCGCTATTCAGCATCATGTAGGCATTCCTGCACTCTTCCTGTATTCTTGCGCTTTCATTCTGCAAGTCAAGCGAATTGCAAAGCTCTGCTGTCGCAGTATCCTGCATTCTGGCTGTTTCTGCAATTGTCTCAGGCCTCACGCAGCAGCTCTCGTTTCTTATGCTTAAAGCAGCAACGCCCAAGCCAACCAAGGCTCCAAGCCCCCTTCGTATGTTTTTGTTCATTTTACTGCCTCTCCTTCAAGTACTGCTCTACCGGCTGTCCATCAATCTGTAAGTATACTCTCTGCCCGTCAATGTCATAGAACTTTTCAGGTGCCTCAGCGCCGAGGACGTTTGCTGTATGGATTTGCGGCTTTAGCTCCTCGGTTTTATAATTTACAGCATATACTGCTAACCCTGCTACAACGCCAATTTTAGCAAGTACAGCAAGTATAGTTCTTGTATTGTTTGCTCTTGTGTGGCTATATAATCCGTCCACCTTGTTTATTAGTGTCTTTTCATGTTCCATTTTCAAATACCCCCTCCTTTCTTTCCTTGCGATGCTTTGCATCGTGAGGTCCCGAAAACCGCAGTTTTCGCGGATGAGAGTAAGGATAAACTCTTATATGTTACTATTTAGCAGTTAGAACGCATATATAAACTTTGCGGTTTGCAAAACCGCGAAGTTCGGTAAGCAGTGACAGAAGCTTTCGGCGCATCAGGAAGCTTCCGAATGCCGGAAAAGCCCACAGTGAATGTCCGCAGTGCAAACATTTATATATTCCGTAAGTTTATATAAACCTATGGAAGAGAAGATATAAACCTATGGAAGAGAAGATATTCATAAACCGCAAAGATGAGATGTCCTCCCTGCTCTCTGCCCTGAAACGAAAAGGGGCGGAACTTATGATAGTTTATGGAAGGAGAAGGGTTGGAAAAAGCAGGCTTTTGAGGGAAATCAGGCAACAGATAAAAATAGGGCTGTTTGTCATGCTTGAGGAGGCTGATTATGCCACAAACCTGAAAAAAGCTGCTGGCGAGGCAATGAAAGAGTTTGGGTTTCCCAGCTTCTCCCCTTCATCATTCAGGGAGCTGTTCAAAGCCATTCCAGATGGAACAATAGTATTCCTTGATGAATATTCTTACATCGCCGGCTCTGCAGGGGAGTTTCAGGCGATTTGGGAAGAGACGGCAAAGCCCAAGGGGATTAAGATAGTGCTGTCAGGCTCGCTGATGCGCGTTATGGAAGACCTTAATTACTCATTAAAAAGCCCGCTTTACGGAAGGGCAACAAAAATCATAAAATTAATGCCCCTGAATCTCGCTTATGTGAGGGAATGGTATGGGACAAATGCAAAATTTGAGGACATATTAATTACCTATTTTTGTGTTGGCGGCATTCCGAGGTATCTGGAGGTAATGGAAAAGCCAGGGCAGGGGGGCATTAAAGAAACCTTTTTTTCAAAAGAAGGGCTGTTACTGAGGGAAGGCAAGTTGTTCATTAAGGAGAGCTTCCCTTATTCCCTGGTTATCCCGAAGATTATGTTTTCTATCGCAAATGGGGAAACAGAAGCGGCGAAGATTGCCAACACCGTCCAGATAAAAGGAAGCGAAATAGGAAAATACCTTTCCTTGCTTTCAGATTATGGGCTTGTCGAAAAGAAATACCCTGTTCTTGGCGGCGGAAAAAAAGACGTCAGGTTTTATCCCGGGGACAGGCTTTTTTCATTCTGGAACAGATTCGTATGGCCTTACTATGATGAGATTGAGGCGGGTTCAGGGAGGTGGGCGCTTGATGATTTTGAAGCAGGCTTCAGTTCTTTTTGCGGGCATGAGTTTGAAAAAGCCGTCGCAGAATTGATAACGCTCTACCCTAAAATCCTGCCTGTTGACTTCACAGCCATAGGGAGGCAGTGGGGGAGAGTGCCTGCAAAGCTAAAGCCCGAAACGGGAAAAGGATGTTATGAGATTGATATGTGTGCAATAAATGAAAAAACAAAAGATATTGTGTTCTGCGAATGCAAATGGAAAAAGAAGGTAGACGCAGGAGAGATTGCAAAATCCCTGCTTGAAAAGTCAAAATTTGTGGAATGGCGAAATGCAGAAAGAAAAGAGTCTTTTGCTGTATTTGCAAAAACATTCAGCAGAAAGATAACAGAACTCGAAGGAAGAAAGGTTTATTGTTTTGATTTGAAGGAGATTGAGGCTGCCCTGAGATAATTCCCGAATATTGCAATGGAATATTATAAGTTTATATACTATTATGATCCCAATTATACAAAAACCTTAGCCTCATTTTTTCAAAAAAACCCGACCCAGCTTTGACGAGGGAAGAAAAAAACCCCATCCGGCAACCTTGGAAATCCTCCAAAAAATCCTCAAAAAAGCCTTCTTTTTCCGCCTCGTCCATGCGTATTTCCAACACCTGCCGTAAAAACGCGCCTTTTTTGACAGCAATCCTTTTAAGCAACCACTTGCCACTTGCCATGCGCGTGGCGAGAGTATATAAATGAGCCAAATATAACTCATAGTGTCCTGAAAAGACGGGGCAAAAAGTTGGGCTTTGGCCTGTGCGTGCCTGAATCAGGGCCAGAAGCAGGCCACTCCGCCATGAAATAAAAAGCGAAAAGCAAAAACGGAGCGTGAAACAAATGAAAACAGAGGTGCAGAGCGGTTCTGCGAATCGCCCTGTAAAAAGCTACAGGTGCGGGAATTTTAGCGGCGCGATATGGGCTAATGAGAAGCAAATGCCTGAAGGCATGGTCAGCTTCATGACAGCTTCCTTAAAGAAAAGCTGGAAAGACAAGTCAGGAAGCTGGAGGGATGAGTCAATCAACCTCAGGAAAAACGATGTTGCAAAGGCAATACTGCTTTTGAACAAGCTGCAGGAAGAGATGTTCTTCTCAGATACAGGGAGTGAACAGAACTTGCGTTCTGAACCTTCCTTCGCAGACTCGGAAGGTGATGAAAATGAGTAAAAAAGAGGCTAAGGAAATAGGGATTTGCGACCTGCCAGGAGTGGGCGCGGCAACAGCTGAAAAATTAAAAGAAGCAGGCTATGAGTCATTGATGGCGCTGGCAGTTGCGACTCCTGGCGAGCTTGTGGAAGTTGCAGGCGTTGGCGAGGCAGTTGCAAGGAAAATCATAAATGCAGCAAGAAACAACCTGAACCTGGGTTTTGAGTCAGGCGATGAAATCCTTAAGAAGAGGGAAGCGATAGGAAAAATCTCAACAGGCAGCGATTCATTGAACGCTCTTGTCGGCGGAGGGATTGAGACAGGCAGCATTACAGAGACGTACGGGGCTTTTGGCTGCGGAAAGACAAGCATAGCGCATCAGCTTGCTGTAAATGTTCAGCTTCCTCCTGAAAAAGGAGGGCTTAACGGCATTGCAGTATGGGTTGACACTGAAAGCACTTTCCGCCCTGAAAGAATCATTCAGATTTCAAACGCATTAGGCTTGGATCCGATGGAAATGCTGAGAAACATCAAGTCAGTAAGGGCTTTTAACTCAGACCACCAGATGATAATTGCAGAGAAAGTGGTAGACCTGATTACAAAGGAGAACCTGCCTGTGAAGCTGGTGATTGTTGATTCCCTGACAGCGCACTTTAGGGCGGAATTTGTCGGAAGAGGCACTTTGGCTGACAGGCAGCAGAAGCTGAACAAGCACATGCACACCCTTATGAGGCTTGCTGACATGCACAATTTATGCGTGTATGTAACCAACCAGGTAATGGCAAGGCCTGATGTGTTCTTCGGAGACCCGACAGCTGCAATTGGCGGAAACATTGTAGGGCATAATTCGCAGACAAGATTGTATGTAAGAAGGGGAAAGGCAGGCTCAAGGGTTGCAAAACTTGTTGATAGCCCGCATTTGCCTGACGGAGAGGCAATATTTGAAATCTGCACAGACGGCATAAGGGACGTGAAGTAAGCGTCTTCTTTTTTTATTTTTTATCCCAAAACAGGAGAAGAAACTATAATATTGAAAAGGCAATTGAACAACAGCTATTCTATTGGCTTAGAAAGCGCTCATCCTCGCAGTATGTTAGCATAAAAGATGACCATCTTTATATTCCCCATAAGCTGTTCAGTGAAGAAGATGCTGAAGAATGCCTTGAAGACAGCGGGGAGATAATAGAATACATCAGGCAGATGATTGAGTAAGCAAAATTCCTGCGGGGTCATAGACAGCTTTATGGCATTTCATTATTTCTTCAGCCAGCCTTGAGCCTTTTTTCAGTGAATTCTTGAAGTCGCTTGTTTCAAACACCTGCGCCATGACCATAGCCTTTTTCCCTTTTTTTCCGACTGCAACCGATCCGAACATTTTTTCAAACTTTTTAACATCTTTCTTTACAAGCAATAAGATATCAATGTCAGAGCCTTCCCTTGCATTGCCTTTTGCAAAATAAATAAAGCCATTTCCTATTGTGTATGTTGTGTAAGGCCTTGTCTTGCCTTTTGTTGCATCTGCTCTCTTAATCCTTCCTTCTCTTTCAAGCCCTGCAAGGTGCCTATGCAGCCCGGGAAGCGAGATTTTAAGTATTTTTGCAATCTCTGTGGGGGTTTTATTCCCCTGTGCCAGAATCCTGATGATTTCCCATTGTTTGCCTTCAATCATGTTATTTAGATAATTAGCTAAGTGTTTAAATATATCCTTTAGAAAGGCGGTTTATTCGTTTCTTACAACCTCAAAAAATCCTCAAATTCAGGCATCTCCAAGCCTTTTTCTGCCATATTACGTTTCGTTACGAACAAGGATATATAAGCTTTCCTCTCAAGTTACATCAAATCTGTATTCTCCAACATCTATAACCCAGTTTCCATATCTTTAAATATTCCTTTGGCGTCATAGTAAATAAGGGGGTGATACCAAAATGGCAGGTCTCTTCCAAGCGAGAATGGAAAGAGAACAGACCCTGCTGGCAAGAAGGCAAATACAGCTTTCAATCGCGACACTGATGATGTTGGTAGCAATCACAGTAACAATGCTTTACAGCCTGCTTTTACTGCCGTAGGGCGTAGCTGTTCACGGGGGTGCGGTCGCGGGCTGCACTTTTTTTATTTTTATTATAGGGTTTTATGTGCAAATTTATTCTAAGCAAAGGCAGGCCTTCGGCATGAGTTAATTCTTTGTCTTGTTTTGAAAACAAGATTTTAATTGAAATAATGCCGGAGGCGGGCTTTTCTTTTTCCGGTATTATTCAAAAGGTTTTTAAACAACCCTCCTCCCCTAAATGCTATGGCAAAGAAGAAAGACGTGCTGAAGCAGATAGAGGAAGCTGTTGAAGAATTTGAAGGCGATGCAAAATCAGCTTACAAGGAAGCCAAACAGATTTTCGAAGAAATGAAAGCGCCTGTGAAGCCTGAAGTGATTGACGTTGAAGGAAAGTCAACCGCATTCTTCTCTGAAAAGCACGTTATTGCTCCGAATGAAGGGGCTTCACGCTCAATGTATGACAAGAGCAGGTTTGGCTCTTTGGTTGAGAATAAAATACAATACTCTTTGCACGAGGCTTTATACCTGCTTGAAAAGGGAAAGCTTGACGTAATGGGCGGAAAGAAAAAGCTTTCTGCAGAGGAATTCATAAGAAAAGCCTCAAAATCAGAGACAGGGTTCAATATAAGGTATGCTGTTTTCAAGGACCTGAGGAACAGGGGATATATTGTGAAGACTGCATTAAAGTTCGGGGCGGACTTCAGGGTTTATGACAGGGGAATAAAGCCGGGCGAAGACCACGCGAAATGGATTGTCTATCCTGTTCACGAAGGAGAATCACTTACATGGTACGAATTTTCAGCAAAAAACAGGGTCGCGCACTCAACAAAAAAGAGATTATTGCTGGGCATTGTGGACGATGAGAATGCAGTCACTTATTATGAATGCAAGTGGACAAGGCCGTAGTTGCCTAGATATATATTTAATGGCTTATTTTCATATATTTGGGCTATAAATAGCCCAAAATATCCTATTTTTAAAATATATGGAAATCTTTAAATACTAACTTAAAGTTTATATTATTGTTACATAGAAACCCTTCCAGAAAGGAGTTCTGGAAACGGACGCCCTATTGCTTATGTGGTAGGGTTCGACAAGTAAGGAAGGTAGTGTAACGCTTATGTTCCAGCATAGATTTCCCCTCTTATTTTTACCTTGCTCTTATCAAAAAGTTTTAAGTATTCTCGATTTTCATTCTCATAAAACATAAATATAGAGCCGCTAATCAGGTCTATAGCTTGTAATTCTTCATGCAATTTTGAATTATGGTGTTCTATTGTGATTAACATCTTATTTGGGTCTTTTTTATTATCCTCATAAGCCTTTGAATCCAACAGGATGAATTTGCATTCTCTTTTGCAAGTCCTGTCTTTTATGTCCTCATCATTATTCTTAAATTCTGCAGGGCAAACCTTATATTCTTGCAATAGAAAATGATTTGTTTTTTCCTTGTTGAAAAAATCAATGTCTGCTATGACCTTGTCTATCTTTTTTCTGTCGCTGCATTCGAATATATACTCGAAAAGGTCTGATACGATAAGTGGTTTTACCTCTTTGCCTATATTATTGCCCTCTTTTTTAAAGCACATAAAATAAACGTTCATCTCAATATTAGCAAGCTTTTTCAGCGTGTGCTTCAATAATGTTTTATCAGGAAAGCTATAGAACTTAATCTCCCCTCCATGTTTGTTCAGCCATCTTGCACATTTATTATTGCCCAGCAGCCTTTGCTTGGCTTCTCTTATTATTTTAATAATATCTTGCTTTTTATGGGTGCATAAAAGGGTTAAAACCAGATATTTGCTGCCTTTTCCGCCCAAATCTCCGCTTTCATCAAGATATGCAAATTCCATCGCCAAAACGAATAGTTTCACGATTTAAATAGGTTGTTATAGCAATAATCAAGAAGAGGTTTAAATACGTTTCTGTAGGGTGTGTTCCCCATATTACGTAGATTTATTCTCGGTAACTATATAAGCAAAAGGTTTATATATGACAAAATACCTTAATATTGTTATATATGGAGACAGAAGGTGTTTCGTCTGCGATCATTTCTGCTGTTCGTAGCAGGGTAAGAAATCAACTTAAATCAGTTTCTAAACAGCCCTTTGATGGTGCAGGGATTCAAACTGTTGAAAAAGAATTTTTCCAGATCCTTGGAGAATCGGGTGCTTCTGGTTT
>JASEIA010000080.1 GCA_030018575.1 Nanobdellota archaeon
CAAACCTTGTGAAGAACACCCTTGAGGCTCCTGCATTTAATGCGCCTTCAAATGATGGAGCAATGTCTGCGCTGTTCTCATACTCTGCCTCTGCCACCCATATGGGCTTTGAAATGCCTTTTGATTCAATAAGCGTTCCAATATAAAAGCAAGGAACTTTTCCTTATCCGTTTTTATCGCCACTTTGATTTTCTTCCCTTTTTCGGAGTCTATAAGCTTTCCTTCTTCATTTACCTCTAATCTCTTTATTTCATAAGTGCAAAACTCATTGTTTATTGCCAATGCAAGCACAAGGGGGTCATGAAAGACTATATTTTTAGTTATATTATATTTTTCAAATAAAAATTTCTGGAGATTCCGTGCCATTATATATAAATAATTACAAATCTGGTTTTTACTTTTTTCAAATTTTAACAATGTTTCTTCATCCAATTCCAGATTATAAGTTGCATCTAAAGGAACTAATGTAATATCTGCCCCGCTGTCTATAACTTCCTTGGATGCAGGTATATTATTCTTTATATTCCATTCGGCAATCCTGTTATTTTTTCCGCTATAATCAAAATTAATCGAACCGCCCATAATAATAAATTTAAAAGAGCTTTTAATTTCGGGTAGTTTATTAATCAAATAACAGATATTAGATAGATTTCCAATAGAAATATAATAAATCTCTTGCCCGGCTAAATTCCTAAAAAAGTCAAGATTATTTATTAATTTATCAGGTGTAAATGATTCTTCTAAAACTGTTTTTTCAACAACCTTGCCGTTCCCATCAGACAATCCCTCGAAAATCATTATGTCTTTCTTTTTGATTGAGACAAGCTTTTTTGCTATTTTAGCCCTTATATTAGAGTACCTGTCATTTGTTAGTACGGCTTTTATATCCAATTCAGGGGAGCTAAGCGCCAATGACAATGCAAAGGCATCATCCACATCCGCCCCGATGTCTGTGTCAATTATTACTGCTTTTTTGTTCATTTTGTCATCTCCTAAATAATTTTTGAGTCAGTTCAATATTCTCCGCGCTATAATTATTGAATGTGTACCTATAGCTAGTAATATCTGGAAATTTTGCCCTTTCGAGGCATAATTGAAGGTTCAGTTCACTTAGCCTTAGCCTATCTTCCCTATCGAACGAAGCAATCATTCGTGAGACTAACTTCTCAATATTGGCTCTTTCGGAATTTAAAGTATATGCTCCATACAAAAAATAGAGGCTTAATCCTTCAGCAAGTTCTTCCACTGAAATGCTTGTATTTACCAGGTTTGCCGGGTCTATCGCTAAGCATTTATCTTCACATTTTAAAAAATTCTTTAATTTCGGGTCGGAATGTAAATAATAGGGATTCCTCTTTTGCAATGCTAATCCTTTTGTTTTTAAATACGTTTCGCACAACCGGTCTATATCTCGCTTATTCATCCCCTTTTCAAGTAGAGCACGATAATCTGTTCCTTCCACGAATAATGTAGATATAAGCTTAGAATTTGCATGGAATAATTTTGGAGAATCTATATTTGATTCATTCCATAATTGCAAAGTCCTAGCTTCTTTAGCTATTAAATCTTTTATTGAATCTGCTTTTTTTCTCCATCTAAATGCAGGAAATGTTTTTGACACATAATCTACCCATCTCTTTTCTTGGATATTCAGCCCTAATGTAGGATCCGATAAATAAGGGAGTTTTACAAATAAAGCCCCATTTTCGGTTTGGAGAACCCAATAACAAGATAAACTATTCTCAAAAAAATTAATTATCCTGCATTCCCCAATTCCAAGAGATTCCTTGATATCTTTTAGAGCTATTATTTTAGTCATTTTAATTCAAAGAAAAACCCTCCTTGTTTGATTTCTTGTTATTTTCGGGCTAAAATATACATTGTAGGCGGAAAAGTTTCCATCTATGGACATTTCTTCAATACAACACTTGCCTATAGATTGCATCATAGTCACCTTGCTAAAAGGTGAAATTTTGAATATAATTTGCTGTTTAGGAAAAATTACCCTTAGGATTTTATAGAGTTTATCAACAGATGGTGTTGTTCTTAAAGGATTCAGACTGTGGCTCTTCAATGGCTGTTCCATGTTTTCTCTCCAATCCGCATCTATTATGATGCTATCAATATTTTTAATACTTTTTAATAGATTTCTATCTAGAGCATCCCCAACAATAAAGTTTACATTTTTCCGCTTAAACAAGCTCGCATTAAATATCGCATCATTAATCCTTTTCGGGTTTATATCTACAGCAATTAAATCGTGCTTCTCAGATATTATTGCTGTTCTCCCGCCGATTCCGCAGCACAGCTCTAATACATTCCCCATTAATTTATGAGAAAGATACCTTCCTTCTTTTTCCCATGAACACATAAATTTTGCCTCTTTATCCCCCTTAAACCGGCAGATAATGTTCTTAAAACTTGGAAACTTATTCTCCATTAATTTTTGCAGATGCTTATCACTGAAAGATGCAATTGAATATTTTTTCTTTGAGATTATAACCCCATTCTCCCTTAAGGATATTTTAGGAAATTTTAATATTTCATTTATTGCTTCATTTGTCTGCAATGTAGTTACCGCCTGTTCATTTGGATATCTTGAGATTATCTTAAATACATAGTTTATATTCTCCCCCAATTCTATCCATTTCTGGAGATTCACTTTTCCCCTAAAATAAATCAATTTATTATTTTGCAATCCCTTGAAAGCCTTTATTAGCCGGAAATAATCTTCTGCAATAAAGGATTTGCCTTTAAAAAGGGATTTATGAATTTTATAGATAACATCCTTTTTAGACCATAATGTTGAAATAATCAGCCCGCCTTCGGATAAATTGCTTATTATTGTTTTTAGAGCTTTTCTTTTATTTTTAAGATAGTAAAAAGACTGGCAAATATTAATTACATCATATTTCTTATCAAACTTAAAATCTTCAAATTTTTGATTTAAAATATTTGCATTTTTTAATATTTTTTTAGCATTCTGATACGATAATGCATCCGGCTCAATTCCAGTCAGTTCAATTAAAAATCCTTCATTCGTTAATCCTTCAATTATTTTTTTAGTATATTTGCCATTGCCCACCCCGATATCTAGCCATCTAATCCTATTTGTGGGAGTTTGAGACATTATAGCATCCACTATTATTTTATATTCGCTTCCGCCAATCAAGCTCTCTTTGAAAATCTCTAAGCATTGGTCATAACTTTCATTTTCTGGTTTGTTCATGCTGCCTCTGCGGGTTTTATTGTCATAATATCCCCCTGAACCTTCTCTTTTTGATAGCTTCGCCCCTTTATAAACCTTTCTATTTTAGCCATTTAAAAGTAATAACTCTTTAGAGGAAAATACGACCTTTCTGCCGCAAACCGAGCTTTACCAACAATAAAGATAAGATTTTGCTTGACGGCACTGTATATGGAAGGAAGACGCTAAAATCGCCCAGTATGAAAGGCTTATTGGGCAGCAATGTATGGAGATTGCTTTTTTAAAAAAAGTTTACGAGAGACTGAAACAGCAGATTGTAGAGGGAAAACGAGAAAAGGGGTGTTCTGCAAGATGATCTCGCAAAAGGATATACCAATAAGCCATGGCTGTTCTTCTTTGAATATTGGCAGGGGAACATATTACTACAACTTAAAGGACAAATGCAATGACCCCAACAGCAATAAAACCAGAGAAGGCATCCTGAATATTGCTTTGGAGTATCCAAAGTATGGTTACCGGCGGATAACTGCTGAATTGCATCGCCAAGGGCAGCCAACTAACCACAAGAAGGTGCTCAGAATTATGAGGGAAGAAAACCTATTATGCAAGCCCAAAAAGAAATTTAGGATTACAACAACAGACTCAAACCATAACTTCCCCACTTATCAAAACCTGGCTAAGGATATAGCTTTGACAGGAATAAACCAGCTTTGGGTGGCCGACATAACTTATGTGCATCTTGTGCATGAATGCGTTTATCTTGCAGTCATAATTGACGTTTACAGCAGAAAATGCATAGGGTGGGAACTGAGCCGAAGGATTGATGCAGTTTTAGTGCTAAATGCACTAAACATGGCTGTAGATGCAAGGATAGAGTCTGGCATTGCTGGCTTAATACATCATTCTGACCAAGGAGTGCAATATGCATGTAGTGAATATGTCAACCGGCTTAAGGAGCTTGATATAAAGATAAGCATGAGCAGAAGGGGCAATCCCTACGATAATGCCTTTGCCGAGAGTTTTATGAAGACGCTTAAATGCGAGGAGGTGTACCTAAAGGAATACAAAACATTTGACGAAGCATATAGCAATTTGAAGCAGTTTATTGAGGTTGTTTACAACAACAAGAGGCTTCATTCATCTATCGGCTATTTGCCGCCAGTTGAATTTGAGGCGAAAGCCTTAAATATTTCGTTATCTTAGTGTTCAAAAAGAGGGGTTCACTCCAATCTATGTTAGGTAATTCCCAAAGAAAGAAGATTAAAAAGAGGATTGAATACGTTATGGGCCTTTTTAATAAAAATTTAAAATATGCTGGATTTTCGATCCTTTTATATCAAAAAAGAAAAATTAGGGAGGAAGTCGAGCTTTTTCTGACTAAAGAAAAAAATGGAAATTAAAAAGCCCATGCATTTAAAAGAAGGGGATACTATCGGTATAGTCAGTCCATCATCAACAATAAAAAACTTTCCAAGAAGATTGGAGAGAGGAATTAAAGCATTGGAGGAACTCGGGCTTAAAGTCAAACTAGGGAAAAATTGCAGAAATTCATTTGGTCATAATGCAGGGACATCAGAAGAAAGAGCAGAAGATATAAATAATTTTTTCAAAGATAAAGAAATAAAAGCGATCATCTGCTCAACAGGCGGGTGGAACTCAAATGCAGTTCTTCCCCTGTTAGATTATGCAATGATCAAAATAAATTCAAAAATATTTTGTGGTTTTAGTGATGTAACCACGCTTAATTTAGCTATACATAAAAAAACTGGTTTGGTTACATTTAACGGACCAACTGTGCTACCTACCTTCGGAGAATTTGGAGGCCCACTAAAATTTTCGGTCAGATGGTTTAAGAAAGCTTTATTTGAAAATGAGCCGATTGGAACGCTTAAATATCCTTCAGAATACACCGATGAGCTTCTTTGGTGGGAAACCGAAGACAACAGAAAAAGAAAGATGCAGTCTGCAAGCAAACCAAAATTTGTAACAAAAGGGAAGAGAGAAGGTAGGCTAATGGGGGGTAATTTGAACACATTATGTATCTTAGCAGGAACAGAATATTTTCCGGATTTTACTAACACAATTCTCTTTTTGGAAGAAGAAGGAGAAAGCACATCTTCTGTAGAAAGAAGGCTTTATTACCTAGAACAACTAGGGGTGTTAAGTAAGATTGAAGGGCTAATTTTTGGTAGACCCTATAGATTTTCAACTGATTCAAAAGACAGAACTCTTTATGGCATTTTAAAAGAGTTTGGCAAGAAATATAGAATCCCCGTTGTAGCAGATGTGGATATAGGCCATACTGCTCCTATGTTAACTATCCCAATAGGGGTAAAAGTAAGAATAGACTCTGAATCTGAAAGTATTGAAATAATAGAGTCTGCTACGGTATAAAATGTTGAGAATAGGAACTGATAAAACAATCTTAAGGACGTTAAAAAAATCAGACGCCCCTCAGATTTGTGGGAACATATCTAAAGAAGTTGTTAGATGGTTGCCAGATATCCCATACCCCTACAAGATTAAAGACGCTAATTTATATATAAAAAGAGCCATTGTTAATTTGGAGAATAAAAACGGATATGGTTTTGGAATTTTGTTTGGAGGAAAGATTGTAGGCACAGTTAGTTTAATGGAAGTAGATAAACACAAAAAAGCAAGGCTCGCTTATCTATTAAACAAAGACTATTGGAAAAAGGGTATAATGACTGAGGCAGTTAAGTTGGTCATATTATTTGGTTTTCAAAAACTGAAATTAAACAAAATCTATACGGGAGTTATTCCTGAAAACAAGGATTCATATTATCTTTTGAAGAAATTAAAGTTTAAAGAAGACGGAAAGAATAGAAAACACCTTTTTATTAGAGGGAGGTTTTATGATGAAATAATTATGAGTCTATTAAAATCCGAATACGACAAAGTTAGAAAATATGGAATAACCCGCAGCGATTCCTAAATGGTACAAAGGTAAGGGTTTATGGAACTTAACTGTGGCTGCTGTTATAGAAGCCCCATACGAGGCATTTCCTTGAAATGCCATTTGAGTTCTTAGGCGGTTAGTAACAGCCCATTAAAGGCATACGCTTTTTCATGGCCGGGCATTGTTCAGAGAGTTTAGTGCCTCAATCGTTTGCAATTCGCAGATACCTGCTTGTGAGGACTCTCTGTGCTCAGCACACGCTCTAAAGTTCTGTTTCAAATCACATAAGCATTGAAAAGTTTTAGCTGCATCATTAGCAGCTTTAAGTGTAGGGAAACTATAGGAATATTTGGCAAGAAATTTGTCAAGTTGTGCATTGTGTGATTCTGCATGATTATTTGTGATTTTCGGATAGAATTTTTTGTTTACCCAGAAGGGTTTGCCTTGAATCCCTGTGACAATATGGTTGCATTGCCTGCCAAAGAGATGTGAAGCTTTGATATATGCTGGGGCACCATCTGATACAAATGCATCGCATATAACTCCCAAATTTCTCATCTTTACTAAAGACATACGAACCAATTGTTTTGCCGACGTCAAATCTCTTGCCATTGTAACAATTGTTGCATATAAATTT
>JASEIA010000081.1 GCA_030018575.1 Nanobdellota archaeon
TCACCTTTTAATTCGAGAAAGAAGCTGATTTCTTCCAGGTATTTAAGCGCTTCTATTAATTCCTTTAATGATGCCATGTTATTACTATATCGATGTATCTGTACTCTTTAAAAAACTTTGCCAAGAAGCGCCTAATCCAGCACCAAAACCATCTGCATCCCAGCCGCCTTTGCTTTTCGCCGTTTATACGCCCTATAAGCCCAATATTCACACTTTAATCATTAACCGCCTAATCACACACTTCATGGAAGAAGAATACTTAAAAGGGTTTGAGGTTAAATAGCCGGAGACCCTCCTTTTTTCCCGCTTCCTTCTATTCACTCTTAAAATACCACTTAAGTATATACCCAACACAAGGTTTTTCATCTTTCTTAACCTGGTACCTGTCAAGCACGTTGTAATAATTCTCTAAGTCCTCTATAGGAATGTCAATAGGCGGATAATTCTTCTTCCATAATATCCAGTTCATAAGCAGCCTTGACAGCCTGCTGTTTCCGTCAGCAAAGGGCTGCATTGAAACCAGCTTTAAGTGTATTAAGGCGGCAAGCTCCAGTGGGTGCAGCTTCCTGTGCTCAGACTTGTACCATTTGAAAAACCCTGACATTTCCTTTGGGATTTCATGCCATTTTGGCGGCACATATGGCGTCCCTGCAATCTTTGCATCCCGCTTTAGCTCGCTTCTTAGCTTTCCTGCAATAGCGTCATCAACGCCTGCAAACATTATCTTATGCAGCTTTTTAATGAAATTAATGCTTAAATTGCCCTTGTAAGCTGTTATCGCCAAAATCCCTTTCTCATGGTTTTCCAGCTCTCTTGCAGTCCTCAGCTGTTTTATGCCCTTTGGCATGATGCCTTCTTTTAGTATTAAGTAAGTCTGCCTTAATGTTATGTCTGCCCCTGACAATCTGCTGCTGTCATAAGTGAAGCGGATGATAAATTCTTTCAGCTTTTTTTCCTTCTCCAGCGGGCTAAGGCTCTTAATCTCTTCCCTGTAGCTTTTCCGCCTGCTTTCTATTTCATCAATTTCCTTCTTGTTGAGATACTTATATCTCCCCTCCGCCAGCTCCATTAAGAACTCTTGTTTCATGCGTTCAAGCCTTGCCTTAGGGGGCAGAGCCCTGCCTATCTGCTTTGTTAGGTGGGCTATCTTCCCGCCTTTTCTTATGCTATGGGACAGCCTGTAATAGGCTTTTCCCCTTGAAGTGTAATTTTCTACGAATACCATGCCTTATTGTTGGGACTACAAATATTTAAAGCTTTTGGTTAGGGCTACAAAATGAAGAATGGCAGAATCTATCCTGCTTTTGAGGGAAAAATAAAGGATATGATGAATGAAGTGCCTGAAGCTTTCCTGTATTTCTATGACTCGTGGAAAACATGGCACGATGATTTGAGGTTTAACAAGGACAATTCAATGATAAGGCATGTTAACAAGCAGGGATGGAAAGCGGAAGAAATAGGGCGAATGAACAGGAAACTAAAGCTGCTTGCGCAAAGAAGGAAATTAAGGCGCCATATAATCTGCCTTGCCTAATACTCCGCAAGAATCAGCGAAGTGAACCTTGGAGTGAACAGAGGTGAACGACAATGGCATAAATTACATACTTGACTCTGTTCTGTGTGAGCAGCCTATGATTGACAGCTGCATAGCAAGACTCGCGCAGTACAATATCCTCTTTGTCAGCGTGCACTGTCCTCTTGAAAAACTAAAAAAGAGGGAGATAGCAAGGGGAGATAGAATAAGAGGAATAGCGGAGATGCAGTTTCCGCACGTGCATAAGGGGAAGAAATACGACCTTGAAGTCCATACAGACCAAAAAAGCCCCTATGAATGCGCAACAATTATCACAGATTTCTTGAAAGCAAGAGGCTCATCAGTTTGGGTTCCTTTTTCTGAGAAGTTTTATTCTTCGGAATTGAAGTAATAATCTACAAAAATCTCAACAGTTTTTTAATCTCTACACAGTATCTCCGAGACAGATTAGTATCTGGTAAGTAACAACGCAAAAATCTCTTTTTTCACTAATTCAATAAAAAGCACTTAAACCGAAAACTTTATATATTTAAGATATATATTATATATCTTATGAGAAAAGTTAAAATGACAAAACAAACCAGACTTGTTATAGAAAGTATTGAGGGTTTTATGATCCGAGAGGTTACACCTTTCGGAACAAGTGCTAAAGTAAGTTGCCCAAAAGAATACCTTGGAAGAAAAGTCTATCTGGTCTTCACAAATGATAGAACGCAATAAAATAGCAAGGAGTATTGCAATCTGTCGCCACTTCATTAATGGCAGTTTCGGACTTTCTTTAGCAACGCACACCTTAACGGGTTTCGAACTCTCAGAACCGCTGCTTGATGCGGCAGCATATAATACTTACATTGAAACGATAGGGAATAAAGCAGATACTATCTATGCTCATGCTAAAAACAGCCTGAGTGAAATGATGACTCACTCTTATTTGGATTATATTCGAAGAATTTCAGAAAAATTCGATTGGAAATCTAAAGAGACTATGCTCGCATTTGATTATACTGATGAAGACTTTTATGGTGAAGTTCAAGGATTAGATATTCATGGTTGGAAAAAAGGTAAAGGAATCACAGGTAAATTTAAATTCCTAACATGTAGTCTAATATCTGATGAGATTCCTGAAAAAATACCCTTAATAAGCATCCCTATCCAATTAGGTCATAATATGAGTTATGCAGTAGTCTACTGCATAAAACTGGTGCAACCTTATATCGGTCCGATAAAACTTATTCTTTTTGATCGTGGTTTCTATGCAAAAGAATTAATGTACGATTTAAAAGAATTAAACTTGCCTTATCTTGTTCTTGCTAAAAAAGGGAATAAAACAAAAGATAAAAAAGAGAGTTATATTTATGAAGAATTATCAAAAATGCAGAAGGAAGAAAAGAAACTTATTTCTCATGAATACGAATTTAACTCTAATAAAACAACTTATCGATTTAACTCCTATCTTGCATTTCTAAAAAGTATTTTCAGTAAAAGGCTTGACAAAGAGCTAGATTGGGTCTTTGCTACAAATGTGGAAGAAATACAATTGGATGAAATCATCCGAACTTATAGGAAAAGATGGAGAATAGAAACGCAATTCAGAGTTCAAGATGAGGCTACCATCAAATGCAAATCTAAGGAAATGAAGATTCGGTATTTCCTATTTTTATTCGAACAATTATTACAAACCCAGTGGGTTTGCTTTTACAAAAAAGAGGAGGTGAGTTTTAAAGCATTCCTTATAGAAATACACAAGGTCAACAAAGATCTTGTCGCCAACCCAAGAAAATCCTTTGGAAAAGCTTGAAGAGCTAAAGAAACACCCAGGCTTTGATTGGCCAATTCCAAGGGGCTTTTAAGGAAAAAGAGACATTCCAGATAGTTTAAAGAATCCTCAAAGAAACTCAATCACTGCACTATTCGGAGATACTGCTACAATAGTAAAGTTTATATATAAGTATACTACTCTACTTAGTATACTTAGTAGAAGTGGTAGAAAATGGAAGAAGCAAATATCAAAGAAAGAAGCAAGGAAGAGCCTAATCAAGCCACTTTAAGAGAATTGCCTTCCCGCCAGAAGACTATTAAGATAGATATAAGAGTATGGTCAGCATTAAAGAACATGAAAGCAGAGAATGAAACATTTAATGATGTAATTAAAGGCCTGCTTAACCAAAGAACATTGTCTGCTAACAAAGGACAAATCTCTTTAATAAAATACAGCAGGAAATCAATGTTCTTAACAACAAGCTATAGGCAAGAGCAAGTAGGGATAGAGTTTGAGTATAATGATGTAAAGAGCCAGCAGGCTGAGTTCACATTGGACTTAAAGATAAATAAAATATTTTTGGGCAAGAAAATATTTAATACTTCAGTGTTTTTTGGAGTAGACTCGGCGCATAAGCATTTGAATAAAGCTTATTTGAATCTTTATCTTAAATGTATTGCCCTTGCATTAGAGAAAGAGTTTCGTATTTCAACAAAAATCTATTTCGAAGAGAAAGCTTTTACAATTCATTTTGTGGAAAGGCGCGATGAAAATTTTGAAAACATCTCCAAATGGAGAAAGATATACTATGATTACAATTTAAGCGAAGACTCATTTATCCGCGATATTGAAGGCCCGCTAAGGCTTAGTGAGGAAGAAAAAGCTTCCGAAGAAATAAGGGGAAGTATAATAAACTCTGCCTCTGCTTCTATCTGGCAGAATGTAATATGAAGAAGTTCCACTTTGCCCCTAAATATTTTAACAAGATGTCATTAGACGACGATTCATTTAAGCTGAGGATTTCAATAATGGAAACCCCCAGCATAGAGGTTTCGGAAGAGGATTACTCCTTGCGCATTGAAACAAGGCATGAGGATAAGCGCCTCATCCATAGGGAATATGCGTTAGAGCACCATTCAAGGCAAGAAAAGCATAATTATCCTCATTTGCAGTTTAAGTTTCATACGGAAGAGATAGGCTCATTTTGGATTCGGCTGGATTTTGAAAACAGCGATGAATATGATAGGGCAATAAAGGGATTTATCTATAAGATTAAAGGGGTGCTTCTTGATTTGGAAAGATTAAGGAAAGGCATAGCTAATGAGATAATGGTCATAAAGGAAGTTGACAAGCTGAAAGCAGAAGGAAACTTTTTAACTGAAAAGATAGCAGAAAGCATTGGCAAGTCGCAAATAGAATTTAAGGATTCAGGCAATACAAAGCAAACATGCGCGAACCTGCAAAATAATCCGCTTCTGCTTGAGTTTCTGGGCAAAAGCAATGTAACTAAGATAGTAAAAAGCTGCAGTATGCATTAGCTGTTTAAAAATCTGCTTGCAGAGAGAGGGAAACTGCGGGGCTTAAGGGGCTGCCTATCCCTCCTCTAAACCATAACCTATATAAACTCTCCAACCACGTCTTAAACCGCGGTGGATATGCCGGGGTGTTGGTTCTACCCTGTAACTTCAAACGAACCTCATGGGAGGGCTAT
This sequence comes from Nanobdellota archaeon, assembly GCA_030018575.1. GTDB lineage: Archaea > Nanobdellota > Nanobdellia > SCGC-AAA011-G17 > GW2011-AR17 > UBA9640. Next base: position 5,005 of record JASEIA010000081.1, read on the forward strand.
CGCCTGGGAGCGGGCCGTGCTTTGGCATTGGTCCCTTGCCGTACGTTGACACCTTGTCCTGCAGGGTCGTTGCTTTTGGGAATCAGGTCAGACCGGGAACGGAGCAGCCTTAACCAACTGCAATAACGCTTGCGGGGTTGCAGGGCCGAGGAAAGCAGGGGATTAACCTGTGTTGAGGCATGTAACAATCCCGGGCTTCCGCCGCAATTTATTTTTGTCCTTTACATTCGTTATGCATAACATAAAATATGTTATATGTAACAGAATAGTATGTTATGTATCACAAAAATTATGTTATTTATAACAGAAAAGCATATAAAGGTTAGACTCTTCTTGGTGTGCATGACAACAATAGAAGAGCATAAAAAAGTAATCAAAGAAATGGAAGCAGACATAAACGAGAAAATAAGGGCAAACCTGCTGGTTGAAAGGCAGAAGATAATCGGCTTTGCCGCTTCTGAAGGCTCGGCGAACTTGTTTGCCCTGCTTTTGCATGCCAAAAACCTTCTCCCTCCTGGCGCAAACATAAACCACCGGTTTTTTGTTTCCAAAAAAAGGGCTGAAGCTAAGTTTAAGGCTAGTTTTCCGCAAAAAGACAAAATTCTTGAGCTGATGGTAAACCAGGAAGGGCTGAGGGAAAAATTATGCTATGGCAAGGACAAGAGCGCAAGGCTTGTGGAAGAGTCTGTTAAAAATTTCTTTAAATTAAAGTCTGTAATAGAAACAGAAATAGGGGAAGAATTATGACAAGGGGCATAATAATTGCGTATGTTTATGATTTTTTATCTTGCCTGTTTGAGAAAAAGGTGCCTGTAAAAAGAATTATATTGTTTGGCTCTATGGCAAGGGGGGACTTCGACGGGGAAAGCGATATAGACTTGTTTATAGAGCCCAAACAGGAGTCCAAAACCAAAGAAATTGAAATGCAGATAAAAGAGATAAAAAAGGAATTTGAAAGCGTAAAGGAGCATACATGGAAGCTGAAGCGCATAGATTACCCAATAAGGGAAATTGTTGGCAATTTGGATGCTCCTGTCTGGAAAACATTAAAGCAGGATATAATCAGCAACGGCATTATGCTTTATGGCAAATATGAGGCGCCGCCAAAGGAAGTAAGGCATTATGCTCTGGTTAACTATTCCTTGGAATCCATGAAACAAAAGGAAAAGATGAAATTCTTAAGGGCTTTGCAGGGATATTCAGCCAAGAAGAATAAGAAAGTGTATGCTCAGGAGGGGCTGCTGCAGCGGATAAGCGGAAAAAGGCTTGCAAAAAATATAGTTTTAATCCCTCTTGAGGAGATGGCGAAGATAAAAGCTTTGCTTGATAAGTTTAAGGTAAATGCAGAAATAAGGGAAGTTTGGCTGAAAAACATCTGAAGCAGCATTAACCAGCAGCCGTGTAGCTTGCGGGTTAGCAGGGCCGAGGAAAGCAGGGGGTTAACCTGTGTTGAGGCATGTAACAATCCCGGGCTTCCGCCGCAATTTTATGCTCATTCTTCGCAGTTTAACGCCCTTGTTAACAATTAACAAATATGCTGTTTTAAGCCGATTGCTGTTAACTATTAACAGATGGAGCAATTGACATCCCAACAGAGGAAGAGGCTTTTAAGAGAATTGCAGTGCTTGCTAAAAAAGGAAAAGCATCTCGCTGACATCTTTGTGTTCGGC
>JASEIA010000082.1 GCA_030018575.1 Nanobdellota archaeon
CAAATGGAAGCGTGGCTTTTGATGTTTCTTTTACCCCTGGACCAAGCGCAAACGGCACCTATTGGCTAAATATAACGATAAACGACTCTGCAGGGCTCGGGGATTCGCAGATATTCTTTATAAATGTGACAGAGGGGGGATTTTCGCCGTTCTTTATAGATGTGTATACCGGGTTCTGCCTTACAAGGACAGCAACAGAAGATTCTGCTTTTACTTCCGGCTGCACAATCTGGGCATGCGACAATGACACAATCGGTACACTGAGGTTTGATGCGAATTACAGCTGGTTCAGCTTTAATAAAAGTGACCTTGCAACATCAAAAGGCACTCCGCCGGGAGCTGAATGGGAATATTGTGCAAGCACCACTGTAAATTTCACGCCAACCCATACAGAAGTAGGCAATTGGTCCATTCTCCTTAATGTTACAGATAATGCGGGCTTTTCTGCAAACTATACTCTCTATTTTAACATCTCATCTGTAAATGATGCGCCAGTTCTTGCTTATATTCCTGCGCTTAACGCCTCCATAGATGCCTTATTTACTTTTTATGCAAATGTGACAGATGAGGAAGACGGCAATGTCTCGGGAGGCTCAGGCGCAATAGGCAATTTTACATTCTCTGACAACACCACTTTGTTTGAAATAAACTCCACCACCGGTCTTATCAGCTGGACCCCGAATTCCTCGCATAACGGCACGCATTTTATTAACATAACTGTAAATGACACAAAGGGAGCGCAAGACTCGCGGGTAATAAACATCACGGTTGCTGAAAATGCGGCGCCGGCCTGCACAATAATGAACATATTTTACCCTTCTCCAACATTTCTGGCGAGCATTGTCCCCACGGAGCATCATGTAGTCAATATGAGCGAGAATGAGCGGATAACGTTTTCTGCGTTATGCACAGATACAGAAACAATAACCTACAACTGGTACTGGAATGCATCATTAAACCAGACAAATACAAGCTCCTTCTATAACTACAGGACAACTTACCTCGACGCAGGATATTACAACATGACTCTTGTTGTATATGATACTTTTGGCCCCGCGCACAACAACAGCTATTACATTACTGTCAATGTCAGCAATGTCAACGCCCCGCCCATGATGTACGGCACTATATCGGAAATCAGAACACTGAACAACGGCGACGGCTGGTATAACAATGTGCAGAACAGCAGGAACATGACAACTTATTTCTATGATTTGGATAATGAAAACCTTACATACTCATGGCACAGGAATGCAATTAATGAGACATTTGCTGACAACAATATCAGCAGGATAAATTCCACATGGACATTTTCAGGCAACTGGACATTGTTTAATGACAGCGCAGATAATCCTGCAATACGGCAGAACTACACAAACGGCCTTGCGTATGCAAAGCTTGGAACTATGAATTACACTAATTTGACAGAATTCAAGGCAAGAATCAAGCTGTTAAGCTCAGGAGCGGCAGGAATGTGCTTTGGCTCAAATGATTGCTCAGCCTCGGGGCAGAGAGTGTTCTTCAACAGCACTGACAACAGGACATACCTTGAATACTTGGTTTCAGGGGCATTGTCCTCGTCAAACAGCTCGAGCGCGATAACAATAGCAAGGAACACGTCATACTGGCTCAAGGCAATAACCGCGGATAACCTTACTACAATTTACACATCTTCAAACGGCACAAACTGGAACCTTGCATACAACCAGTCTATAAATGCCACGCTTACGGGCAACGCCTATTTATTCACAATAAATGCAGAAGCAGTGTTTGACGATATCGCATTAAAAGACCCTGACTTGAGAAACATGACTCTGGCAGACACAGGCGGCAATAACATCACATTCACCCCAAAAACAGACTGGTATGGGGATTTGATGATTGTGATAAGGGCGTCTGACGGCATAAACTATACCGACTCAAATGAATTTAACCTGCATGTCGACAAAGTGACAGTACCCCCGCCTGTAGTGCAAATACAAACAACAACATCCACATCCACAAGGATGGAAACAAAAGTGGCTGACATGACAATACTTGTGCCTTCAATGATAAGCCTTATCCCTCTTTCAAAAACAATCATCCCTGTAATACTCAAAAACACAGGGCAGCTTGACCTTAATACAATAACGCTTGTTGCAACGTCAAACCAGAGTGAATTAAGGCTCAAGCTCAATGAGACAGCGTGGACCGCCATAAAAATAGGGGACAGCGTTTATGTAAACCTTGAAGTGGACATTGGGCTTCTTGCCCCAGACAGGTACACCATCAGGATTGAAGCGGAATCGCAAAGCCCTGCACTTAAAAGGTTTGCCGAGATTGTTGTCGATGTCAGGGAAAAGGACGCTGTATTAAAAGCGCAGCTGAAGGAGATGATACAGTTCACAAGGGACTTGTTCCTCCAGAACCCCGAATGCCTTGAGCTCACTGAGCTGATAAATGCGGCTGAGGAGAAGTTCCGCACATACCAGTACCATGAAGGGCTTGAGTTGATACACAGGGCAAACCAGGGATGCAAGGAATTCATAGCTGCAAAAGAGGGCGAAACAAAGCCCAGCCTTGCGGGCGCGGCAAAGACATTCATACAGAAGCACTGGAAAACTATCATTCTTGAGGGTATAGGGCTGATAATAGCAATACTCCTTTTGATATACTATTTCCAGAGAAGAAGCGCTGCAAAGCTGTGAAAAGCAAAGAAAGCAGCCAACGTTAAAAAAGCCGCTGCAATTTAATGCATTAAGGGGTTGCTATAAACTATGGCATTTTATTTTGGGTTAAACCCTTAACTCATCAGCAACGGTTCCGTCTATTGTGCCATCAAATCTATTTATTAAATTTTTGTCTTCCATTTTCTATTCCTCCTACTGTTCTTTTAAGAGTGCAGTTAAACTCTTTTTTGTTACTATTTAGTAGATGTAACTAATATATACCTTTTGGCAACCAAAAGTTTATATACTAATCCATATTAGTACTAATCATGTTTAGGTTCATAGACAGGAAAGACGAGCTGGCAGCGCTGGAAAGAGATTGGAACACTGCCGAGAATGCGTTTATAGTGGTATTTGGCAGAAGAAGAATAGGCAAGACAAAGCTGATAGAGCAGTTTCTCAGGAATAAGCAAAATGTAAGATATACGGCAGAAGATGCCAGCAAGAAGGTGCAGATTACAGAATTAAGGAAAATTCTTGCTTCTTGCCTGAATGACGAATTCCTTGCAAGCCAGGATATAAACGAATGGGGAGTATTGTTCTCTTATCTTGAAAAGGCGATTGACAAAAAAAAGAAGCTGTGCATATGGATAGACGAATTCTCTTACATAATAAAGAATGATGCCGGTGTTGTGAGTGTCATTCAAAAATTTATAGACAACTTTGTAAGGGATTCAAGGCTCTTCTTTATAGTCAGCGGCTCTCTTTACGGGCTTATGAGCGAGAAAGTACTGTCAAATTCCTCGCCGCTTTATGGCAGAAGAACAAGGGATTTGCTGTTAAAGCCCATACCTGCCGGTTTCATAAAAGAATTTGTGTTATTTGGGAGCAAGGATTCTATTAAAACTGCATTTACAATAGGAGGCATTCCTGAATACTTAAATGTAGCGGCAAGACATAAAAGCTATATGGATTTCATCCGGCAGGAATTTTTCAGGCATGAGGGCTATTTCTTTAGGGAGCCATTTTTTTTGCTTTCACAGGAATTTAAGGAAATAAGAACATACTTCTCTATCCTTAATGCTATTGCATATGGCAATTCAAAACCGAGCAATATAGCAAACTTTATTGGTTTAGGCGCAAGAGAGATATATCCCTATCTCGAATTGCTGATAGCATATGGCTTCATAGGAAGAGAAACATCCGTGCTCGGCGATAAAAAAGCAGGATTGTATTATATTAGCGACAACTTCTTTGATTTCTGGTTTAACTTTGTGCATAAGAATAGGGAGCTTGTTGAAGCAGGTATTTTTAATGTGAAAGACAGCGAGCTAAATGCATATTTCGGAAAAAGATTTGAGATATTCATAAGGGAAAACTTTTTCAGATTTTTCAGCAAATATGGCCTTGCCGGCAGGTGGTGGCTTAAAGGTGAAGAAATTGACATTGTGGCTTTAAATGACAAAACAGATGAGATTCTATTTGGGGAATGCAAATGGCGGGATAATGTTGACGCAAAGAAAGCGCTTGCTGAGCTTAAGCAGAAGGCAAGCCTTGTTGAGTGGCGCAAGGATACGAGAAAAGAAGCATACTGCATATTTGCCAAAAGCTTTAAAGGGGAATTAAAGGAAGAATATGCAACACTTTACGATCTGAGTACAATTGCTAAGATTGCTAATATGGATTAGTACTAATCTATATTAGGTATATAACGATTTTCATCTTTCAAACTTCACCTTTTTGAATGCCGAGGAAGCTTTCTGCTGCCTAAACATGTAGAGCATTGCAGGGCGGTGCGAGCCTTTCCTCTTTTCCCTTGTCTTTTCCACAATGCCCATTGCCATTACTTTTTTCCTGAAATTCCTCTTGTCAACGCTTTCGTTAAGTATTGTTTCATACAGGCTCTGCAGGTCGGTAAGCGTGAACTTCTCAGGCAGCAGCTCAAAGCCGACAGCACTGTACTCAAGCTTGTATCTCAGCCTTTTCAATGCATAAGAAACAATGTCCTTGTGGTCAAATCCCATCTGGGGCAGCTCATTCACATCAAACCATTCCACTTTCTTAATCTGCTCGTCTCCAGTCAGTTTTGGCTTTATTTTTGTAGAGTCAACAAGCGCAAAATAAGATATTGAAATTACCCTGCCGCGAGGATCCCTGCCAGGCTTTCCAAAAGTGTAAAGCTGCTCAAGATAAACATCAGTGACACCTGTCTCTTCTTTCAGTTCCCTTAATGCAGCGTCTTCAGGCGCTTCATCTATCTGCACAAACCCGCCTGGAACGCACCAAAACCCTGCAAACGGCTCCTTGCCTCTCTGGATAAGAAGAACATTCAATCTCCTGTTCATTATGGTAAAAACAACAATGTCAGCGGCAACAGAAGGCTGTTTGTAATCAGTTAGCTTGCCCATGGTGTTTTAAATACACTTTCTCTTATTTATAGTTTCTCATAAAGGGATTATTACGTAAAGGGGATTTTTGGCGATTGAAATCTCCATCTCATTCCCTGTCAAAAACTTGTACATTCTCTTATTGCTGTCTCCGTCAAAGCTTGCAACGCCGTTAATGCTCATCAGGGACTTTATCCTGAATATATCTCCGGGCTTTATGCTGCCCTTCACAAGCCTGTATCCTTTTTCAGTGTCATACTCAGTTGCTATGAACTTCAGCTCATTTGTGTCTCTTTGGAAAATGCCATCGCTTCCTGCAATGTGCTTGTACCATGCCGCAGAGCCTGAGCCTGAAGTGATTATTAATCCGCTTGAAAGCTGCGCCTCCTTTTTCCCGTTGAAATTTATCTCATACCTTCCTGCCCCGCTCCTGTATTTCGGGCCAAGCATTATATCATTCAATGCCAAATCAGTTTTATTACCTATTTTTCCCTCAATCCTTGCCCATTTCTCAATCCTGAATTTGTCTGCAAGAATGTTTTTCATCGCCTCCTCAAACCGCGTGTAATTGATTGTGCAAAGCCCGCCTATGCTTTTCGGCTCTGACTTCACTGTCAATATCGGAGTGCTGCCTGTTACGAAGTGCGCTGTATTCAGGATTGTGCCATCGCCCCCAATTGCAATCACCAAATCCCTGCCCTTGAACTCGTCAAAAGCGGCATACGGCTGGTACACTCTTTGGTAAGGTATTCCTAACTTTTCAAGAACCTTCCGCACATGCTCCAATGCAGTATAATGCGCCTCATGCCCTTTCTTGATTGCGTCCAATTCCTCTTTTGGGATTACATCCGCGGGGTTCTCGTGCTCGTTCTTCAGGTATTCCCACGCAGTTTGCTTTGTTGACAAAAGCACATTGTTAAGTTCCATATTATACTCTTATGCTATTCTTGCCTATATGCTTTTCTGTCTTGCCTTCCATGCAATATAATCCATTATCATGCCTGCGTGGTCAAATGCCAATGCTGGCAATGCATCAAGATGGTAAATCCCGATGTTTGCAGCATCATCCCCTGCCTTTAGCTCCCCTTTCACCTTGACTTCAAACACCATGCTCACATAATGCCCCCTCGGGTCCCTGCCCGGCTCTGAATAAGCCCTTACCTGCGTCACTTCATAAGCTATAAGCCCTGTCTCCTCCATGACTTCCCTTGCAACTGCCTTTTCAAGAGATTCGCCATAATCCTGGTGCCCGCCTGGCAATGCCCACATCCCCTTGTAAGGCTCTTTCCCTCTCTGGATAAGCACAATGCCATCATCCATCTCAATTATCGCGTCCACTGTAATTGCCGGTGTCTTGTATTCTTTCATTTTCCAACCTCCTTATTCTT
>JASEIA010000083.1 GCA_030018575.1 Nanobdellota archaeon
ACCAAGCGCAAGAACCGCCAAAAGTAGGATATGCCGAAGTTTGAAGAGAACCGCAAAAACGTATGTATTAAGCTCCCTCGTCAAATAATTTCTTTCCCTCGTCAAATTTATTCCTGATAATAAACCTCAATTCTGTCTGTCACTGCATAGATAATATCCTTCCTGCCATCGCGGTTCAAATCCTTTACTTCTAACCCAACTCCGACAAGATAAGTATTGCCAGCATTTATCACAAACCCCTTGTCCTCAAACCTCATCGCTCCTTTGTTCCTAAGCCATCTTACTCCTGAAGGAGATGCAAGAACAACATCTTCCCTTCCGTCATTATCCATATCAGCCAAGGCAACAGCAACCCTTGCATCTGGATTTTCACCTGAAGTGCTGAATATAAAGCCCTGATTAGAATATCCTGAATTAGTGCCTTTGTAAAGCTGTACACCTGGTGGAGATGCAAGAATTAAATCCAAGTCACCGTCATTGTCCAAATCAGCAGAAGCAACGCTTACATCATAAGGATAGCCTAACCCTGTTTCAGCCCTTTCCTGAAGCACAAACCTGTTAGCGTCAGAAGCAAATGCCAAGCCTGCTGTTAAAATGCTCGCCAGTGTAAAAGCCGCTTTTTTCATGAAAACCACCTCACACAGTGAGATAAACTAAAGGTATAAAAAGATTTCGGAAAAAACCCTTACTCAAAAATGCAAAACAACTGCAAAGCAGGAATTAATGCTGGAAGCCTGCCTTTCCTTTTGGCTCTGCTACACAATAAAGCTTATATCCCCAAAACTACCCTATATATGCGTGGCTTTTGACGTAATCATAGGAAGAAACGAAGCAGACATGAAGCTTCTCGGGAAGCAGGGCACTGTTCTCATTGGAAAAAGCTATGTCAAGATGGGCAGGACTACTTCCCTCTCAAACCCCATTCACATGGATATTGCAAAGGGGCATGTTATTTACATTGTTGGCAAGAGGGGATCTGGTAAATGCGTAAGCCCTAATACTAAAATACAAATAGCAAATAATGTCTGGCTTACTGCTGAGGATATTTACAAGAATTACACAGAGGGAGGCAAACTTGTATTAAAAAACAAAAAGGAAACTTTATTTGAACTAAAAAAAGAAGTAAATGTCAAATCAATGGATGAAAATCTTATCCTTGCCAGCATGCCTGTATCGCATATTTATAGAAAAAAAGTAAATGAAAAATTATACAGGATTCATGCCAATGAGCGGGAAATAATAGTCACAAAAGAACACCCGCTGCTTGTTTCTGACAAAAGCGGCCTTTTTTGGTTAGAAGCAGGAAAGCTAAAAGAGGGAAATACCATAGCAATCCCGCAAAAAGCTGAAACTGCATTAGCATTAGTCAGCAAAGAAGGATATAGCTATACAGCTACAGCACAAGAGGTTATATTCGCAACAATAGATAAGATAGAAAGCTTTCATTACTCTGGCTATGTCTATGACTTGACAGTGCCTTATACTCATAATTTCATTGCAGGAGAAAATGGAGGTATAGTCTGCCATAACTCCTACACAATGGGCGCAATAGCAGAAGGCATAATGGACCTTCCTGATGAAGTGAGAAAAAACCTTGCAATGATTATGATGGACACAATGGGAGTTTACTGGACAATGAAATACCCAAACCAGAAGGATGAGGACTTGCTTGAATTATGGGGCTTGCAGGGCAAGGGAATGGATGTGAAGATTTACACGCCTGCCGGCTTTTTCCAGAAATACAAGGACGACGGAATTCCAACTGACTTTGCATTTGCGATAAAGCCGTCTGACTTAACTTCCCAGGACTGGATTCTCGGGTTTGAGCTTGACTCGAACAGCGCTGTTGCAATTCTCATTGAAAAAACACTGGGGGATATGGCTGATGCAGGCATAACTGATTACAGCATAAATGACATAATGGAGAGGATTTCAGCAGACGCCTCGTTTGAGCAGGAAACAAGGAATGAGGCAGTAAACAGGCTAAGGGCTGCCGAGAGATGGGGATTGTTTGACGAGAACGGAATGGACATGATGGAACTAGTAAAGCCCGGGCAGATTTCAATCTTGGATTTGTCGCCTTACGTTGCAACTCCCGGCGGATGGGGGGTAAAGGCGCTGGTTTTGGGGCTTGTAGGGATGAGGGTGTTTACCCAAAGAATGCTTGCAAGAAAGGCAGAGGAGCTTGACGCGATCAAGATTGGCTACAGCTATTTCCAGGCAGCTGAAGAAATTGGAAACAGGGAGCCGCTGCCGCTTGTATGGCTTGTGGTGGATGAGTGCCTGCCGACAGATTCAATTGTGATTACAAGCAAGAACCATACCCCCATAGGAGATATTTATAAGCGATTCAAAAATGGCGAAGCTTTTAAGGTTCTCGGATATAACACAGAAACAAATGAATATGGATATTACGATGTCACAAATGTGTGGGAAAAGCCTGCAAGGGAAATGGTGGGGCTGGTAACAGAGACAGGCAGGCTCTTAAAGTGCACTCCTGAGCATAAGGTTCTTTCAAAATATGGCTTTTTGGATGCAATAGAATGTAAAGAGATTGCTGTTCCGCTTAAGGAGCCATACTCTGAAAGGCCGGAGCTTATAAAAGCAAGGCTGACAGGGCATATATTTGGGGATGGATGGTCCAGCCCAAAAACAAAAGATATTGGATTTTCAGGCAAGGGATGCAATAAAGATTTGGAACAGATTAAAAATGACCTTTCTGCGCTAGGGCTTAAGTCCAGCAATATACACACACGAGCAACATGTTCTGAAATAACAAATGAAAAAGGCAAAAAGATAAGCGTAAAAGGAACCAGCCAGTCCATCCATGCAAGCCATAAGGCGTTTGAATACTTTTCAGCATTAGGCATCCCGCAAGGTGAAAAAGCCATTTGTGAATATGGAATTCCCGAGTGGATAAAAAATGCCTCAAAAGAAGAAAAGGCGGAATTTTTGGCTGCGCTGATTGGAAGCGATGGGACGATTATATCTCCTGCAAAAAAAGTTCCTTCTGACTTTAATCCTGTAAGGCTCTCGTTTAACAAGATTGAAGATAAAGAGGAAAACGCTGTTGAATTTGCAAATGACATCTCTGCGCTTTTCTGCGATTTAGGCATAGAAGTCAGCAATATCTGCAAAAGAGAAGGCAACTTGCGGAAAGACGGCAAAAAGACGCTGAAAGCAGTTATCACAATAGCAAAGAATACAGCAAATATGATAAGATTCCTTGAAAATGTCGGGTACAGGTACTGCGCAAGAAAGGAAAAAGAGGCGCAGAGATGGCTTTCTTATTTAAAGGCAAGAAAAAGAGTGGTTGAAGAAAGAGAAATTCTACGGCAAAAAGCGCTGGAGCTGCAAAAACAAGGGCTGGGAAAAACAAGAATTGCAAAAAAGCTTGGTGTAAAAGAGTATGAGGCAAGGGAATGGATTTACAGCAAAGGAAAGGCAGGGGTGCCTAAAGTATTCCCTTCATTCAGGGAATGGGTTTCTGAGAGGGAAAATGAAGGAGTTCTATTTGAAAAAGTGATTTCAAGAGCAGAATTGCCTCCTGAAAAGCTGTATGACATATCAGTTGATAAAGTGCATAATTTTGTTGCAAACGGATGCATAGTGCACAACTGCCATGAGTTTTTGCCGCGCGAGGGAAAAACAGCCGCAACTGACGCATTAGTAACAATAATGCGGGAAGGAAGGCAGCCCGGCGTTTGCTTAATATTAGCTACGCAACAGCCAGGGAAGATTCATTCGGATGTAATGAGCCAGTCAGATATCATAATCGCGCACAGGCTGACTGCAAAGCCTGATGTTGACGCTCTTGCTTCAATGTCGCAGAGCTATTTGGCGAAAGGCCTGCCCAGATTGCTTGATGAATTGCCGAGAGTGCCCGGAGCTGCATTGATTCTTGATGACAACTCAGAAAGGTTCTATCCGATGAGGGTAAGGCCGAGATTGACGTGGCACGGAGGGGCAGCGCCTTCTGCAATCAAGTACAAGAGGAAGGTTGAGTTTGGGCTGTAAGCAAAAAGGCGGCTGGAATTCAGTTATTGTTTATATTTCGAAAGAATGTTTATTTCTTTTGTTGAGAATTCATTTTTAATTCTTCAAGCAGTTCTTTTATTCTCTCTACAAATTCTTTTGCATTGCCCATTATATTCCTGCATCTTTCACTTTCCATAGATGTCTTCGAGCCATACTGCATTTCTTCCCTTATGGATTTTGCGTCTTTATCCCCTTCCTGCATACCCATTATCATAGCAATATATTTTGGTTCGAGGCGAATTATTCCTTCTTCAATAAACTTTTCTATAAAGGTTATAGAGCATTCCTGGTTTCTTGACTCATAGCCAAACCGGCAGAGAACCGCAAGCAAAGAATGATACATTGAATAGAATGCGGCTGAAGCCACCCAGTCAGTCCTTCCTCCTTCATAAAGCATCTGCATAGCGCCCAAATCAGATTCTGCTTTTTTAATCTGCCTTTCAGATTCAGCATAATCAGGGTTAATTTTCTTAATCCCTTTATGATTTTTTCCTGTTTCTCCTTTTTTAAGGCACCATTTGAACTTTTCGTCAATTTTGCCCATTTTTTATGGCATCCACAAGCAAGCCCCTCCCTTTTAAGACAACACCTGTCCTTATTTCTTCCAGTATGGCTTTGTCCTTCTTTTTAAGGTTTTCTGTTAAATCAGCCATAGTTTGATAAACAGCATGCAGTTTTTTTGGCTTTATTGCATTTAATTTATGTATAGCTTCCTCAATAGCATTAAGGTTTTTTCTGCCAAATACGAGGAGAATATCAATGTCTCCCGCCTCTCTTCCTTTTTTGAGCACAGAGCCGAAAAGAACTGCAATTTCTGCCATTTCTATAACCTGCTTCAAGTCATTAATCCAAATGTTGATGTAAGGGGAGATGCTTTTTTCTGCCATGGCGAACTTGCAGGCATCCAGCGCTTCATTGGAAGAATAGTCAATCTTATAAAATATATTATTTCCCATCCTTTTTTCTGCCAGGAAACCCTGGCTCTTGAGTTTCTTCAGGATTTTGAACATGCCCCCGGGGCTTATGTTAAGCATTCTTGCCAGATGGTTTATATTATAGTCTTCAAAGAAGTTTCTAAGCAAAAAGTCCATTGTTCTTGCCTCGTTTGCCGTAAGCGAAACCATCTTATTCACCTATGGTAAATAATTATTCACTTAGAGTATATAAACTTTGTGCCTTCAAAATTTTTGCGTGGTTCCCCGAAATTAATGCACCCCTATTTAAAGCGCTATTTCTCCGAGATTATAGCCAAAAAGTATGATATTAAGGAAGATTCAGGCATTTTATAAATGGAGTTTATTATCACCAACGAGGCAAAATCGGAGCTTCAGAGATAGGTTTCAAGGAATTTCGCAGCGCCCATTACAAAAATAAGGCTGTATATCATAAGAAAGGTTCTTCGGGGGGTGATTTTGACAGACAATGATGGCATATATTTTTTCCCTGCGGCCTCGCACTCGTCATGAGCTCCCCTCAAAGTGCGCCGGTTATAGCGCAATGAGCCGATTAAAGGAATAAAGTCAGCAGGCTGAAACTCATAATATTTTCGTGTTTTTTCTTCAAGATTGTCCCTTGGCATTACAAAAAGAGAGCATCTTCTTATATAAATAATTTTATGAAAAAAAGAAGAAAAAGGCAGTCAGCTCAAATCCTTGTCAATGGACTGAAGGTCCGCTGAAACTTCCTCAACCTGCGTTGAGACGTCTGCAATCGCCCTTTGCGCATCCTCGCTGCTCTTTACCTTTTCAACGCCTTCCTCGCCCTTGCATCCTGCGAGAGAGAACAAGAGCAATGCAGCGACAAGCACAGCAAGCAATAATCCAAGTATTTTTTTCATTTTTGTTTACCTCCCTAACAAATCCTTTATTGCATTTATCACGACGGCGGCTGTTGAAACTCCTTCACCGCCGCCTGCAGATTTTGTTGCCTGCTGCTCCTGAGGCGGAATTTGCTCAATACCCTGCACAGGCGTTGATTCAACAGGCTGCGGCTCTCTCCATTGCTCGGCAGGCATTGGTGCTACTCCTTCCACCCTTTGTTCAACAATTCTCTGCTGATAAGCAGGGCCTGTCTGCTGGTTAAAGAACCTGCCTTCATCAGGCATAGGCGCACCCATGCAGTCCTGAGGGCAGTTGCTCTTGCTTTCGCCAGGCTCGCAGCACTCATTGCCGCATACATCTTTAGGGCTTTCGCCGCTTATTTCATCAGCGCAGCCTCCAGATTTATCAGGGGCAAATACCCGCTGCGCCTTTTGAACAAACCCCCGG
>JASEIA010000084.1 GCA_030018575.1 Nanobdellota archaeon
CGCCCACAATCCCACAGCCCTACTCGCCTACAATCCCACAGCCCTACAAACCCACAGCCCTACTCGCCTACAATCCCACAGCCCTACTCGCCTACAATCCCACAGCCCTACTCGCCTCAGGCTATTCTGCTCTCATGCCCTGACTTCTCAAATCTGATTACGTTTTCCACAAAGCTCTCTATCTTCTGCTCGTGGCTGACAATTATTACCTGCCCTATGCTCAGCTCATCCAGCACGCGTTTCATCCTTTCAAGCTGCTCATCAGAAAAGCCGTCAGTGGGCTCATCAAGGATTATGATGTCCTTTGTCTGTATGTCGCTCATCATGTTGTTTACAACCTGGTTTAAAGCCAAACGATAAGCCAGGGCAGCGGCTGTTTTCTCCCCGCCTGACAAGAACCCGTAATCAATCTCATACCCGTTCTGCTCAATCACAGGCGTAAACTCAGTGTCAAGCCTTATTGCAACAGATTCATTGTCAACAAGCATTGAGAACCATTTTGCAAGCAGCAAGTTGAATTCAGAGTGCGCCTTTGCCATCACTGTCTTTTCCATGTCATCAGCCAGCTGCATGAAATAATAATCAAGCCATTCCTTGAGCATTGAAACCTTTTCCAGCTTTTTCTTCAGCTCTTCTTTTGTTTTAATCTCATTTGCAATCTCTTCAATCGCTTTCAGGGCCATTTCTTTCTTTGCCTCAAGCTGCGCTTTCCTGATTTCAACCTGCCTTAATGCGCTGCCGGAAGCCTCAAGCGCTTTTTTTGCCTCAACATGCTTTTTTTCAAGCTCTGCATACATTGCAAGCCCTGCAATAAGCGCTTCTTTTTTTTCAGTTGCAGCCAAGAGCTCATCTCCTGCTTTTTTCAGCTTTTCCTCAACAGATGACTTCAGCCTTGAGGCTTCCTCTGCCTCTTTCAGGCTTGCCTTTGCAAGAAGCTCTTTTTTCTCTTCCTCGTATATCAGGTCAAGCTCGTCATTTATCTTTGAAACAGCCTCCCTTAATGCCTTCTCGCTGCCTGAATGCAAATTAAATTCTTTTTCAATTTCAGCAAGCTTTTCATCTTCTGCCGAATGAATGCGCTGCTTGTGCTCTTCCTTGACATCCTGCATGCAGGCAGGGCACTTGTCAAGCATTGAAATCTTCTTCTTCAGCTCCCCGCACGCGTTTTTTCTTGCATTCAGCCCGTGTATTTTTGCAGAAACAGCATTCATCTCAGCCTCAACCTGCCTTATCTTTGCCCTTCTCTCGGAAAGCTCCTTTGCAAAATCCTTGCCTGAAATAAGCTCTGAGCTGTTCAGCTTTATCTTCTCGCCAAGCCTTTTAAGTTCTTTTTCCTCGTTTGCCTTCTGGATTTCATACAATCTTGCTTTCTGCTCGCATACAGCAAGCTCTTTCCTAAGTTCTGCCGCCTTTTTTATGTCCTGCTCAAGCGATTCAAGCAATGCCCTTGCATTCTCAGCTTCCTTTGCAGCGATTTCTGCCTTTGGCTCCGCCTCTCCAAGCTCTTTTAATACAGAATCAAGCTCAATTGCCCTTGAAGCCTGGAGATTCTTCTTTGCATCCAAATCAGAAGTGCTTCCAAGAAGCTCTTTCTTTCTTTCCCCTGCTTTTGAAGACACAATCTTTGCATTTTCCTTCACCCTCCTGAACCTGTCAATGCCAAAAACCTGCCTTAATGCATTCAGCCTTGCCTCCTTGTCTCCAAGAAGAATCTGCTTCATCTCTTCCTGCGAAACATATACAGTGTACCTGTAAAGCATCTCGTTCTTTGTGAGCGCTTCTTTCGGATAATTCAGAAGCTCAAGCACTCTTTGCTTTATTTCAATTGCAGTAAGCTGCTTCCTTCCCCCATTTTCCTCAATAAATCCCGCTTCCTGCGAAACACTTGACGAGCCTCTTTTTAGGGCTCTTCCTATTGTGATTTCCCTGCCGCCAATCTCAAGAAATACCCCTACTGATCCCTTGTCTGCGCCATTTCTCAATAATGAGGCGCCTGAAAGCTCGCTTCTCTTAAGCCCAAACAAGGCAAACTCCACTGCCATAAGGATTGTTGACTTTCCTGAGCCTATGTTGCCTGAAAGAAGTATGCTTCCTGAAGGGAAATCAATCTCAGCATGGGTATAGCTCCTTATATTGTCCAAAACCACCCTTTTTACCCGCATATTACTGCCTTATCTATTCAAAGCATATAAAGCTTTTGTTGCAGATTAGTTAGTAGTTTGTAGTTCGTGGCTTGTTGGTTTTTGGTTTGTAGCTTGCAGTCTGCAGCGGGCAGCCTGTAGCAAATAGAAAGCAAACAAAAAAGACCATGCTCCGCCATTGCTTAAAGCAATAAAAAGAAGTTAAAATAATAAAAGCAGTTCTTACTGCGCGCCAAGTTTTTTCTTGTAATTTGCGAAGTCTTTGTTAATTCCATGCCGCCTTTTATAGTTTTTGTTTTTAATATTTTTTCCGCAAGCTTGCCAACTTACAAACCAACCAGCCTGCTTACAAACCAACCAGCCTGCTTACAAACCAACCAGCCTGCTTACTACCGCCTACTTTGCAAACATTAAAAAAGCCGCTTTCACACTTATATTGCATGCACCACAAGAAGAAAAGCCTTGCATTGCTTGTACTCGCAACAATGTTCATAGTTGCAGGCTATCTGCTGCTTTACACGACTCCCTCTGAAAATAAAGGCAGCTGCGCAGAGCTTGGAGGCATATGCAGGCAGTCCTGCTCGCTTGGCGAAAGGCAGATAAGCGCATGCGGGGAAATGGCTTGCTGCGCTCCCCTTGCTTCATCGATTATTTACCCGAAATTCAGGGAAGCCATTGCAAAAAGGGACATATCCTTGTGCGCGCTTCTGGATTCAGACCTGAAAAAGCAGTGCGTGATTCTTGTGTTTGACTCAATCAGCAGCGATATGGCTTTGAAATACAATGACTCTGCGCACTGCAGGGAGATACTTGACGAAGGCATAAGGGACAGCTGCACCCGGGAGCTTGCATTCAAGACAGGCAGCAAGGCAATGTGCTCTGAGATTAAATCAGAGGCTGCATTTGACAAGTGCCTGATGCATTTTGCAGCCAAGGCAAAGGACTGGCAGATTTGCGTTAATGAGCTTGTCCGCAAGATAGACATTGACATCTGCCTAAAGCAGATTGCAATTGCATTGAAAAGCATTGACGTCTGCAGCCAGATGTCCCTTGAGCCTGAAAAAGCCGACTGCCTGCTCAAGGTGGAGATTGCATTGAACTCGAAAAACAATGTTGACTGCAGTATCGTGCCAAAAGATGAATGCGCGCAAACAAAAGGCTGCAAGCCTGTTCTTGTCACAGACCCCCTGGAGCAATTGAAAGACGTGTATGCAGGCTGCTCAAGGGATGCAAAATACTTCTGCGAGGCAACAGCAGGAAAATGGGCTATAACAATGGACGGGCTTGAGATTTCAGAAACCTGCAATTGCGAAAACAAGGCTTATTATGCAGGATACGGCTGCTTTGACTGCAATAAGTTTGAGCATGCAAAATCAGGCTGCCTGAGAAGATTAAAGGGAAATGCCTAGCGCGCTGAATGCCGCGCAGCTTTGACGACGAAAAGAAAAAAGAGGCATTCGGCAAAGCCGTAAATTTCCGCCTTTCTTGCTTCTTTTTCCGTAAACATTTCAGCCAAATACCCTGCTTTTCCAACTTTCGTGTAATTCCTGCGGAAAAACAGCCGAAGGGTTTATGAAGAGGAAGCAATAAACGCCGTAATTATGAAAAAAGAGCGATATGGCAAGCTAATAACAGAAATAGGGCGGTTGCTGGAAGAGGGAAGGCAAAGAGCCTTGCAATCTGTAAATTCTATTATTGTGCAGACTTATTGGGCAATGGGCAAGAAGATTGCTGATTTTGAGGATAATAATGGGAAAGTGTATGGCAGCAAGCTGTTTGAGCAAATAGCAAAAGATTTGCGCCATAGATATGGAAAAGGGTTTAGCAGGAGCAACATAATCTATATGAGGATTTTATACAGGATATATCCAAAAAGTCAGACGCTGTCTGACCAATTGAGTTGGAGCCATTATGTTGAGTTGTTAAGGATAACTAACGCTCTTGAAAGAGGATTTTATGAGAAAGAATGCATCCAGGAAAAGTGGGATGTTAGGGACCTAAGAAGGCAGATTGAATCACGGCTATTCTACAGGCTGCCGGCAGGCAGAAAGAAGGGAGGATTTTTGCAATTAGCCTCAGAAGGGCATAAAGTGCGAAAAGCAGAAGATATAGTGAAATACCCCTATGTATTTGAATTTCTCAGGTTGCCGGAGCCGTATTCTGAAAAAGAGCTTGAAGATAAAATAATCAGCAATCTTCAGATGTTCCTGTTAGAGCTTGGAAAGGGCTTTGCTTTTGTGGCAAGACAGTTCAGGATGAAGATAGGCAAAAAGCAGTTTTATGCTGATTTGGTATTTTATAACAAAAACCTGAGATGCTATGTCCTGATAGACTTAAAAGTAAGACGATTTAGCCATGCAGACATAGGGCAGATGAACCTTTATCTCAATTACTTCATATCCCTGGCTGGCTCTGAGAGCGATAATGCGCCAATCGGCATAATATTATCAAGGGGTAATGGGGAAGTGGAGGTTCAATATGCCCTTGGAGGAATAAGCAACAGGATATTCGCATCAAAATACCAGTTCAGCTTGCCGTCTCCGGAAGAGCTAAAGCAATTGATTGAAACCACAAAGAAAGAAATTGGCTGCAAAAGCAAATAAAACAGTAGATTCATGCTGGAAGCGGGCTTTCTAATTCAAAGAAATGCCTAGCGCAACAGCAGCTTCTGCAACAACCCTTCTTTCAAAATCAGCCGCCTTTTCTCCGTCAGCTTTTTCTAGATTCAATGCAGACAAAAGAGCCCTTACAGCCTCCTCCTCCTTCTCAAACAATGAAAGCTCGCTTCTTTGCTCCTTAATTATGTCTTCCGCGTCCTTCTTTGCTTCATTCAAAGACTCTTTCATCTCAATGCTTGAAAGCCCCGAAGTGTTTTTCATCACAAAATAGGCGTTTCCCAATTTCTCAAAAATTCCCTTGAAATTAATGTCAGAAGGCCTGCCTGACGCAAGTGTTCCGTTTATCCTTAAAAGAACGATCTTGCCATCTGCTTGAATTGCAGAAACCTTTTCCATTATTTCGTCCTGCAATTGGATTGCTGTTTTCTTATCCGCGCCAAAGCTTAACGCAGAAACATCCTTCATCTTAAGCTCAACTCTTTTATAGCCATTCTCGTCAACAATGAAAAAGCCCCCGCAGCCCTGCTCTTCAAGCTCCTTGAAATTATTCGGAAATAATGCGCTTGGGAAAGCAATAATGCCGTTGCCGCGCTTCTTTTCCAGCAGTGCATGCACATGCCCGCCCGCGTAATAGTCAAAGCCCTCAGGAAGCATTGAGGCAGGCATTGAATCCATATTTTCCATGCCTTGAGGCTTTAATTCATCCAATGCAGAATGGAACATGAATATCTTGTATCCCATCTCCTTTCCCAAATGGCTTGTTTCTATTGAATTGTAATCCTCTTTTTCCAAACCCCCTTTTCTCCCCAGCATTCCCGCGATTTTTGCGTTTCCGTGCATTGTGAACATCAATTTTCCATTTTCAACCCTGAACACGTCCTGCGAAAGCCCCGCCTTCTCCAGGACTTCAAGCATTGTCTTGCCGGAAGGCGAGAAGTCGTGAGAGCCTGCAATTGTATAAAGCTTAATGTTATTGTCTTTCAGCTTTTTAAGCGCAGAAACAGTGTCCCTTATCAGCTCAATTGGGGGTATTGCGCTGTTGAACAGGTCGCCTGCAATCAGGACAAAATCAACTTTCTCAGAAATGCAGATGTCAACAGCCCTGCTGAAGGCATCCATTGCAAGCTGCTTCATCTTTGGCTCCTGCCAGCCTCCAATGTGGCAGTCTGCGATGTGCGCGAACTTCATAAAAGGAGAAATGCTGTGGTGGCTTATATAGGTTTTGATAAAAAAGGCTTTGCGTATAAATTAGCTCGGGATGACTTTATAAATTTCTATCTTAGCAGAAAACTCTTTTAATAATCTTAGCACTTTATTTTTATATTCTTCATTGAAAATTATAACAGAACGAACGGGGCGTTTAAACTCTTTGTCTGTTAGCAGTCCTTTAATCTCATTTTTGTATTTTCCTTGATGCGTCTTTTCAATAGTCCCAAACATTTTTCGGT
>JASEIA010000085.1 GCA_030018575.1 Nanobdellota archaeon
AACAGCATTGCCGCGCGCCATGGCTTCAATTAAAACCAGGCCAAACGCCTCCCACTCAGAAGGAAACACAAATATATGAGACACATCCAGCCCCTGTATCTTTTCCTCTTCTGAAACAGGCCCTGTGAATATTACGCTGTTTTCAACGTCAAGCTCTTTTGCCATTTTCTTCAGCCTTTCCATGTCATCAGCATCCTTTCCCATCGCAAGAAAAACAACATTCTTGTGCTTCTTAAGGATTGAGGGCAAAACAGAAATCACCTGGTCCAAGCCCTTGTATTTCTGTATCCTTCCGATATAGCTTATCACAAGCTTTCCGTTAAGATTGTATTTCTTTTGGAAAGAAGCAGGATTGATTTTTGCAAATATTCCATGCGTTATTGTCGGCGGAATAAAAACAACATCTTCTTTCCTCACGCCGCACTTAACCATCCATCTCCACTGCTCAGGGTTAATGGCTATAACTTTTGCATACATCCTGTTGACAGGCCATTCAAACGCAGTATAGAATTTCTTTAGCATAGCCTGCCACCAGTTGTATTTATCCAAAGCCATAAAAGGACCCATTGGGCTGTTCATTACAACTGCCCTGGAAAATATCTTCTTTAGGACTGCAGCGATATCAGCCATGAAAAAACCAAAGCTTTGCACTTGAAATATATCCAGCTTATACTTAAGAGCATTACATATCCATCCGGGATTAAACTCCAAATAATACCTATACTTGAACCATGTCTTTGTCCTGTGTATGTGTATTCCAAAAGCAGTTTCTTCACGCTTCATACCCTTATACTGTGTAGTGAAAATATGGACTTCATGCCTTCTTCTGGCAAGCTCTTTTGCAAAATTAAGAGTAAGCACTTCCCTTCCGCCTGTGTTGGGGTAAAATGAGGATAATAAAAAACCTATTTTCATAGGAAGAAACTAGGAAAAGAGGCTTAAAAAGCATTATGGAACTGATATTTTGCTAAATATTATTTCTCCAGTATTCCAGCAATTCTTTAAGCGTTTCCTCAAATTTTATCTCAGGCTTCCAGCCCGTGTCCTTGATAAGCTTGGAATTATCACCCTTAAGCACAGGAATATCAACTTTTCTTAGCTTTACAGAATCAGGCTTTTTGATTATTTTGGCCTTGCTTATTCCTATCAAGATGTCAAGTATCTGCCCTATTGAAAAAACCTTGCCAGAGCAGACATTGTATGCCTCATGAGACTTTCCTTTTTCAGCCAAAAGCTTGTAAGCACGCACAATATCGCGAACATCTGAAAAATCCCTTTTTATATCCAGATTACCATACATAAGAACAGGGTCTGCCTTGCCTTGTTCTATCAAAGCAATCTGATGGGCAAATGCAGAGCATACAAACTTAGTGCTTTGCCCCGGGCCGGTATGGCTGAAGCTTCTTGAAACAACTACATCCAATCCCTTGAATCCTTCGATTATTTTCTCCAGCTCCATCTTTGAAAAGCCATATGGACTTTGCGGGTTCAATTGATGCAGCTCATTTATCGGCAAATATAGGGGATTGCCATAAACGTCTGCAGAAGAAACAGCCACAATTCTGGGTATAATTCCTGCTTTTGTCACTGCATTAAGAAGATTATACGTCCCGGTAGCATTAACTTTCATTGTCATGCTTGGATTTTTCCAGCTGTCTGCAACAGAGCCGACACCGGCCAGATGGTATATAACTTCCGGCTTTATATCCGCGATAACTTTTTCTGTCAGCTTTGCATCAAGCAAGTCAAGATATACATAATGTATTCCCTGCAATCTATTCGGTTCATTAAGATACGTGCCGTATACTGTATTGCTGCCAGCTTCAAGCCTAGCAAGAAATGGCGCTACAAAGCCGTCAATGCCTGTTATCAGAACTCTCATTTTTCAGCAACCTTAAATCAGAATCAACCATCATGGCAACAAGCTCCTTGAAAGACGCAGACGGCTTCCAATTAAGCCCCCTGTTTGCCTTTGAGGCATCTGCAAGAAGCAATTCCACTTCCGCGGGCCTCATGTGCTTTTCATTAACTTTTACATATTTTTGCCAGTCTTTTATCCCGACATGATTAAAGGCGAGGTCTACAAATTCCCTTACAGAATGCGTTTCGCCTGTCCCGATTACATAGTCTTCAGGCTTGTCCTGCTGCAGCATAAGCCACATGGCTTTTACATAATCGCCTGCAAATCCCCAGTCTCTTTTTGCATCCATATTGCCCAGGCTGAAACTGTCAGACAACCCCAGCTTTATTTTTGCAACATTATAGGCTATTTTTCTTGTGACAAATTCCATCCCTCTTCTCGGGGATTCATGGTTGAATAATATTCCACTGCATGCAAACACATTATAGCTTTCCCTGTAATTTACAGTTATCCAATGGCCGTACAGCTTTGCTACCCCATAAGGGCTTCTGGGATAAAATGGAGTTGTTTCTTTTTGTGGAGTTTCCTGCACTTTTCCAAACATCTCGCTGCTTGAAGCCTGATAAAATTTAATCTTGGGATTAACAGCCCTTATCGCTTCAAGAGCCTTTGTGACGCTAACGCCGGTATAATCTGCAGTAGCCACGGGATGCTCCCATGACGCTTTTACATATGACATGGAAGCAAGGTTATACATCTCTTCTGCGCCTGATTTTTGCAGCGCCTGAATAAGCGACAGCTGGTCCAATATATCCCCGCCTAAAAGCTCTATTTTGCCGGCATCCAGCAGATGCTGTATTCTTGATGTGCTGTCAATAGAAGTGCGCCTTATAAGCCCGTAAACATTATAGCCTTTGCTTAACAATAATTCCGCCAAATAAGAGCCGTCTTGCCCTGTTATTCCTGTTATGAGTGCGGATTTGCCAGCCATAATTACAGTATAACTTTTAAGATATTTATAAAGTTAATGGAGGAAACTGCCCGAAGAAACAAAAGCCGCTTTCCGCTTATTTCAATTCATTATCCAGCTAGCAGCACTTTTTAAAAAACGCAAGGTTTATATCCTTTAAAGGGAAATAAATTCTACAGAAAAGCTATAGGCTATAAACGGAAAAACAATTAAAAATATGGATCAAGATTGGGATACCCACTGGAATAAATTGAATAAGGAAAAAAAGCTATTTGGAAAAGTATTAAAATTATATAGAGAAATAATCATTGCAAATGCTGTTAAATATTACTTTGAAAAATATTTTCCCAAGAAAGGCATTTTTGTCGAAATGGGCTCAGGTACATCACAAACATCTTTAAGGATAATCAAGCACAAAAGAAAGCTATGGGCTGTGGACATTTCTAAAACCGCGCTAATGCAAGCCCAAAAAATACCCCAAATAGACAAAGTTATCCGGGATAATATCCTACATACAAGATTTAAGGAAAATTCCATAGATGGGATATGGAATTTAGGTGTTATGGAGCACTTCAAAGAAAAAGACATAATAAAAATACTGAATGAATTTCACAGGGTCACAAAAAAAGGATCATATATAGTTTTATTTTGGCCGCCTGTATATGGCAGCACTATAATGTTCTTCGGGGTTTTTGAATTTTTTATAAATCTTTTTAAAAAAGAAAAATTCCATGTTTTCCCCGATGAGCCTACAAGGCTAAAATCAAAAGGCCAATTGAAAACAATAATCGCCAAATCAAAGCTGACACTGGTAAAGAACCACTTTAATTTCAGGGACTGCTTCACGCATGTTGTTGCTGTCTGCAAAAAAGAATAAAAGGGCATAAAAAAGCTTTTAAACTTGGCTTAATCTACAAATGCAGAATAATGATAACCAAGCCGGAATCAGGATATAAAATGACAAAATGCGCCGTTATATTGCCGACTTATAATGAGCGGGAAAATATTGAAACCCTTATTAAAGAGATATTTGATGTTTCTTCAAAAAATAGCCTGGGGCTCAGCATAGTGGTTGTTGATGATAATTCCCCTGACGGAACCGCGGAAATTGTAAAAAAGCTTATGCATGAAAATTTTAAACAAAAATTGTTCATGATAGAACGGCCCGGCAAAATGGGGCTTGGCACAGCTTATATCGCCGGATTCAGGTTTGCCCTTGAAAAAGGGTGTGATTACGCTATTACTATGGATGCAGACTTTTCCCACAGGCCAAATTATCTGCCGGCTATGCTCCAGAAAATGGAAACCTGCGACTTGTGTGTGGGCTCAAGATATGTGGTCGGGGGTGGCACCAAAAACTGGGGAATCACGCGAAAGATAATAAGCCGCAGCACCAATCTTCTGGCCCATACGCTGCTTGGGCTTAAAGCTAATGATTGCACAGCCGGATTCAGATGCTATAAAAAAGAAGTATTAAATACAATCAACCTCAATAACATCTACTCAAACGGCTATTCATTTCTTCTGGAAATGATGTATAAATGCCAGGCAAATAATTTTAAGGTTGGTGAAATACCAATAATTTTTGAAGATAGGAGGGTTGGTGTTTCTAAAATATCAAGGCAGGAGATAATAAAGGCGATGAAAACTTTAATGAGATTTACATGGCGAAGGATAAGTGGGGTAAAAGAATGAGCAAGATAGTTTTTCTTAATTCTCCCCAAAATCTGAGTGAATTATACAATGAACTTGGTGATGCGGGAAGCGAACTGCCACCTCTCGGGCTTGCCATTCTTGCAGCAGTTACAAGAGAGAAAGGATATGATACAAAAATAATCGATGCCCTTGCTCTTAAAATAACAATTGAAAAAACAATAAATGCCATTATTGCTGAAAAGCCGGATTATCTTGGAATTACTTCTACAACAATGTCGATTTATACAGCTGCAGAAGTTGCAGAAGGAGTGCATAAGGCTAATCCTAAAATAAGGATAATTCTTGGCGGGCCGCATATAACTGCAGTGCCTGAAGAAACAATGAATATATTCCCTATTTTTGAGATAGGCGTAATTGGGGAAGCCGAAGATACAATCATAGAGCTGCTTAATGCTCTTGATGAAGGAAAAAGTATAAACAAAATCCATGGACTCATAATCCGCGAAAAAGAAAAGATTATGCTCACAGATAAAAGAAAACCAATTATGGATTTAGACAGGATGCCGTTCCCGGCATGGGACATGCTGCCTAACCTTGTTAAATATTACCAGCCTGCTGCAGATACAATGCACAGGTATCCTGCAACACTGCTTATTACTTCAAGAGGATGCACAGGACAATGCATATTTTGTGACAGGAGTGTTTTTGGGAACTTATGCAGATGTTATAGCGCAGACTATGTAATAAGAATGATTAAAAAATTGCAGCAAGACTATGGCATCAAAGAACTTTTCATTGAGGATGACAATTTTTTGCTGTTCAAAAAGAGGCTGAAAGAAATATGTGAGCGAATAATCAGCGAAAAAATAGATATAACATGGTCATGTTTGGGGCGCGTGGATACTATTGACGAAGAACTATTAAAGCTTATGAATAAAGCTGGATGCTGGCAGATAAACTTTGGATGTGAAAGCGGCTCCCAAAAGATTCTGGACATACTTAACAAGGGCGTAAAAAAAGAGCAGATAGAAGAAGCTATAAAAATGGCAAGAAAGGCAGGAATGGACGTAAAGGGGCTTTTTATGCTGGGCAATTTCGGCGAAACAAAGGAAACAATTGAAGAAACATTGAAATTTATAAGAAAAATACCACTTACTGATTTCCACATAACCTGTTTCACTCCGCTTCCCGGAGCAGCCGCATACAATTTGGCAGAAAAATACGGAACATTTGACAAAGACTGGAAAAAAACCAATATGTTTAATGCAGATAATTTTGTGCCGCACGGGCTTACCAAAGAAGAGCTTGAGAAGTATTACAAAAAGGCATGGATGGCATTTTACATAAGGCCAAGGATTATAGTAAATTACATAGGAAAACTCAGGCATCCCCAGATTAGAAAGAAAGTCCTAAAGGGAGGAATGGGTTTTGTTAAGTTTATATTAAAATGAAGATTTTATCTAATTGATGCTGACCGCTTTTAAAGAAGAGAATTATGCCTTTTTTGTAAGTTTTTCAGGTCGTATATCCATGCTGCTTCAATGCCCCTCTTGAGAATTACCTTATGATTTGGAACATAATCCTTTTGTAGCTCATTCAGGAACTCCTCTGTATTTCCTGGAACTTTGCCGCTGTAATCAACGCCT
>JASEIA010000086.1 GCA_030018575.1 Nanobdellota archaeon
TTTCAATGTATTTATCCTCGCCATAATTCACCCTCAGCGCTATATAATACTTGCCTTCCTCAACGCCTGCAGTGTCCCAGTATGCTGTTAATGTCTGTTCCTTGCCCGGCTCCAAATTCCCTGTAGGGGTCTTGACATGCGCAACCTGGTCCATGTTGGTATCCTTGATAAATAATTCCCCAAAGACAGTCAGTATCTCGTTCCATGTGCTTCTAAGCTTGACATCAAGCTTTGCAATGCCTCCAAGCTGGAATGCCTTTGTGTCAATGCCTAAAATCTCAATTCCTGCATCCCCAACATTGAACACTTTCTCAGCCTTTGCCTTCTTTTCATCATAGCTGACTTCGGCAACCGCGAAGTACTTGCCTGCATTCACATTAGCAGGCCATACTGCCTTTAATATTGTTCTCTTCATGGGCTCCAATGATTCTTCCTGCGTCTGCACAGTTGCGATGGGCTCGTTTGTCGGGCCGAGTATTGTGATGTTTGCCTTTGCCTTGTTAATCCTCTCTGTCCCAAGGCTGTTCACAGGCAGCAGGAATGTTATGTATTCTCCCGGGCTTCCCTCAGACACTTCCATGCCTTCTATGCTCAGGTACTTGCCTTCAGCAGGCACCCTTATTCTTACCTGGGTTATAACCCCAATCATTGCTCCCACTGATATGGGCTTATCTGATTTCTCGTCAGGCATTTCAGTTATTGAGATTCTTATCTCCTTTGTTCCCGGAGTGTCAAACTGCTTTGGCAGCTTAAGCTTGTAGTCAACATGCTTTCTTGGCTCATTTTCTTTTATTTCTATAATCTGGCCCTTCATGAATATGTCAGCGCCTTTTGCATCTCCCTCAATGCTTAAAATTACCTTTATGTCCTTCTGCTGGTCGTTGATTATGTCAAAGCCCATCTCATGCTCTGCGCCTTGCTGGAAGTCAATGGTTCTTCTCGCAGGGGACACGCCCAAAGCAGAGGCTAAGGGCAGCAGCAAGGCGGCTATGAGGATTGCCATTACTGCTATTTTTAGCGGTTTATTTACTCTGATGCGCGCCACCCCTTTCCGAAAGGTTTACTCACTTCGTTCCTAACCTCTCGTCGCTCCGCTCCGAAAGGTTTACTTACTTCGTTCCTAACCTCTCGTCGCTCCGCTCCGAAAGGTTTATATACTTCAACGTTTTTACGTTTTTTAACAGGATTGGAGGTATTTAACATGGTAAGCATAACATTGTCTATACCTGCTGAGGTAAAGCAAAAAATGGAGCAGTTCCCGGAAATGAACTGGTCGGGCTTTGTGAGAGTGGCTATTTTATCTAAGGTTAAGCAATTGTCTTGGAAAGAAGAAATGCTTGAAAAATTAGAGCTGGAAAAGGAATTTGATGCAAAAGCCCTGGAGATTGGAGACAAGATTAAGGAAGGCATGTGGAAGAGATACAGGAAAAAGGGCTGGTAAGCCATGAAATTAGTTGTGGACACTAATGTATTGGTGTCATTCTTCAGGCCCAATCCGGTTAATGAAATAATCTCCATGTCTAAATCATTTAACCTACGCCTGTTTTCTCCTGAGTATGCAGTTGATGAGCTTAAGAAGCCAGGGATTAAACAGGCTGTTTTAGAGTATTCAGGGCTTAATTCAGGGCAGTTTAATGAACAGCTGTCCAAGCTGCTTTCATTGGTTGAAATAGTTCCTGACGAGTCAGTTAAGGAATTTGAACCCAAAGCCAGGCAGTTAATACATGACAAAGATGTTCCAATATTTGCGCTTGCATTGAAATTAAACTGCCCAATCTGGTCAAATGAGCCGAGATTTAAGCAGCAATCACAGGTTGTGATATTCTCAAACAGGGATATGATTGAGCTTTTTGATGCGTTTTTAGTGTAAACCTTGTGCTCATTGCTGTCTTCTTTTGCATTCCCTTGACCACAATCTATATATAACAGCAGCGGCATAGATGTAGGCATGACTAAATTTACCGTATCAATCCCTAAAGAATTAGCGGATAAATTAGGCTCTAAGATTAACATAGCTAAGTATCTTGAAGAGCGATTTGAGGATTGGCTTTGCAGCTTGCCTGAGTTTGAGTCAAAGCTCGATTGGGTAATGCTTGGCAAGAGGGGCAGGAAATAAATGGAATCTGTAACTATTGCATTATCTGTATCTGATATGGTTAAGACAGAATTATTAGAAAGGTATCCTTGGATAGACTGGTCTAAGGTCGCTGTGTTAGAGTTAACCAAGAAAGCAATATTTGACAAGTATGTTAAAACCGGGAAATTATCCAAAGCAGACTCTGAATTCTGTGATAGGGTTGACTGGCACCCTGTTGACTGGCTGCCGCTGAAAAAGGAGTTTGTTGAGAAATTGAAGAAAGCTGCAAAAGAGCCTGTTGGCAAGCCCATGAGTGAGAAGTTATCTGAATCTTCAAAGGCGAAAGTGCTGCAGAAGCTGGATAAAATGCTGGAAAAATCAGAATTAACTGAAGAGGACTGCATTAGATTGGGCAGGGAATTAAAGGAACGTGTTTGGAAGAGGTATAAAAAGGAAGGCTGGTAGGCGGAATTAGTTGTTGATACTTCTGGCTTAATGCAACTGCTTTCCACATGATTTACGCGTATCAGCATATTACCGAAAGGTTTATATATATCCAAGTAATTACTTATATTCAAGTAATCGCATGGTGGTATGAAAATGCCAAGAATAACACTATCTATACCGGATGATTTAAAGAAGAGGATGGATGCATTGCCGCATGTAAACTGGGCGTCGGTCATAAGGCGGGGTTTAGAGCGGAGAGTGGAGAAATTAAAAAGGTTTGAACAAATGGAGGGCTGGTAAATGGCAAGCGTAACATTGGCTATAACTGAGGAGCTTAAGTCTGACATGAAACATTTTTCATGGGTTGTATGGTCAGAAGTGGCAAGTGAAGAGCTGCGGTCTGACATAGAAAGGTCTAGGGCATTAGAGAAATTCATTAAAATAGTGTCCAAGTCCAAGTTCACAGAGAGAGACGCAGAACTATTATCAGAGAAAGTAAAAGCGTCCATGCACAAGCGGTTAAAGAAAGAAAGGCTGATATGAGTGGAAGTTGTGATTGATTCTAATGTATTGTTCTTCGGAATATCAACTAAGCAGGTATCTGAAGCCATTCCATAGAATGGGCACCCTTTCTTTGCATTGCCAGGCATTATTATATTTCTCATGATACAGACCACCCCGTTAATGTCAATATTGAGCTCTTTGCTCCGGCAGGCTCGTCAGTTGGAATTTCCACATGTATGTGTATGTCTCCCCTGTCGTTATTTGTTGAGTAATTCAGCATGTTGAACAGCGTATGGTTTACAGCAGGAACATTAGCCCATGTTGTTTGGCTGCCTGTTTCATTGAATGCATTTTCATAACCCGAAGTGTCGTTTACCCTTATCCTATAGAAACTGCTTGGCAACGCACTGCCTGTGCCCCAAAACAGCCTTGTTGCTGATGAGAGGTTTACTGTTGTGAGCACATTGCCCTTGTTCTCTATCCTCATCGGGTATGGGGTGAAGTCAGTTGTATTGTCAGAAGTGCCCGGGGTCCTTTCGCCGGCAAAGACCACTGAGTCGTTTATCAGGCTGATTATCACTTCTCCCATTATTGAGAAGTTTGACTGGTTGCTTGCCTCGCCGTACTGGTATCCGTCATAAGCAGTTACAGTCCAGTTATAGTAATAGTTGTCGTCGCTCAGGTACCTTAATTCAGTTGCCTCAGTCAGGTTATAGCTTGTTGCTGTTGTGTTGTATTCCCTGTCATCGCTTGGAGAGCAGGAAGCTCCATTTTTATAGCACCTGATTGAAAGGTTGTAGCTTATTGAATCCCCGTCAACATCAGACGCATTAATCCAGCGGAAGCTTACGCTTCTGTTTGTCATTGTCACATTGCCGTGCGTTGGCTCTGCAAGGGTTACCTTTGTCGGCGGAGTGTTAATAGTGATATTAGCCCTTGTGCACATGGTTGCGCCGTCGTCGTATCCGTCGTTTGGCGTGAGGCAGGCGGACCAGGTTTCGCCGTAGGATGTTTCCTGTTTAACTATTCTGTTTGTTTGGTTTGCGTAGATAGCGTACACTTGCTCGTCCGATAGTGTCCTGTTCCATATAATAACATTGTCAATTGTACCATTGAAAACAGTGCCTCCTACAGCGCAGTCTGAGTTAAAGCTGCCTATGTATTTTTGAATTGGAGCTGTGCTTGAAGCTCCGTTGTTTGGAGTTGAAGTGCTGACACTTCCGTCAAGGTATAGTTTTGCTGTTACAGCTTCGCCGTTTCCTGCGAGGCTGAATCCCACAAAGTGCCAGTTTGTGTCTGCGATTGTGAATGCCGCGTGTGTTTGCTGTGTACCAGCGCCATTGTTCCATGAAGCGATCAGTTGATTTGCTGCATTTATAGCAAAGTATCCTGTTGATGTGCAAGAAGCAAAAATCCCGCTCCAATGCCCCCAGCTGTCCCTCTTTATCCATGCTGTTATTGTCTTGTTCCAGAATGAGTAGTTTGCTCCTGGTGTTATATATACTGCAGGACTGGGAATTGATCTGTTGAAGTAATATGCTCCTTTTCCGTCAACGCCGCCATCGCTTCTCCATGTTACATTTACTGCTGTTCCATGCCTGCTGTTTCCACTGTAGTCTTTTGCGGCATTTGAAGTTCCAGAAGAGCTTCCATTTAAGCTTCCGCCTTCAAAAGGCATGTTTAGCCACATTAGCGGAGTGCCGTTCCTGTGCCAGTTCCATATGTTTGTAACTGCGTCATTGTCAGCATCTGCTGTTGAAACATTAAAGGCGGTTATGTTTTCAGTTGTGAGATTGGTTCCGTAAGTGGTGTTTATTGTTGGGTAATCGTGCGTAGGCGGGCGGTTTACTATGAACGTCCTCTCTTCTGTATTATTCAAATTCCCAGCCTGGTCAACCACGTATGCCTTGTATGTATAGCTTCCTGAAGACAATGAAGTGAAGTTGCGGTAGAGCTTCCAGACGCCTGCTGAGTAGGATGCGTTGATTTCCTGTGCAGAAAGAGCCCTGTTCCACACCATTACTTCATCTATTGAGCCATTGAAGAAACCGGCTCCACCTGCATAACCGGTGCCTATAGTTTCAATGGAAGATTCCCTCTTTTTTGGCACTGTTCCTGATAGGCTACTTACGCTGGCAGGAGTTGTTCCAGCTAACCCATTAACATAGCATAAGATGGTTGTACCATTAAATACCGCAGTTATATGTGTCCATGTATTAAAAGAGATTGAATCGCATGCGTCATCAACAGAGGTAGAAGAATTACTTATACGGGCGGATACCCCATTGTAGTCCACTATTGCATACGCCCAATACGATTGTGAAGTTGCATGATTCATGCCGTAAATTACAGCAGTATTAACTGAATTCGACTTTTTATACATCCATGCCATTAGTGTAAATTGGCTTCCATCTGGTATGGTCTGCTGCGTTGAAGGGAATTTTATAACATCGTTACCCCCGTCAAACCTGTATGCTTTTCCTCTCATTCCTGTTGTCAAGTTCGGACACTGCCCTGCTGCGCAAGTCCCATTATTCCCCCACGTGGATGAGTCAACAAAGAACGTGCCATTCCCTTCTTCAAGGCGCCACCATCCAACAAGGCTTCTGTTCCAGTCAATGAAAGCGGAGTAATTGTTTGACGCTTCAGTTATTGACACGTTCACATAGATGTTGTTCATGCTCGTTGCAAGCTTTGTGCCACTAGCCCTTGTCGGGTCAACAAAGTCAATCAAGGGAGCAGTTACATCCACTATTAGAGTCCTGTTTGGATAAGCAAAGGTGCAGCCTTCCTGCGTGCACGCCTGGCAGGTCCATGTGAAGTTGCTTGTTGAAAGCCCTGTAACTGCGAAATGGGCTATTGCTGAATTAGCAGTTGTAGTGACAGTCTTGTTCCATGCTAATTCATTGCCTGTATTGTTGTGCCACAATGAGACATTAATCAGAGGTATCTGTGAAGCTGCAAAGCATTCAAACTTCACTGTATTGTTTACATACCAGTTATCCAATGGAGAAGTTAGGGTTACAGTTGTGACGCTGTCTGCAAT
>JASEIA010000087.1 GCA_030018575.1 Nanobdellota archaeon
CTTCACCTTCCCCTCAGCTATCTTCTCTATCCCGAACTCTGTTTCCCTGTCAGGAACCATGACTAGCGCTTTCCATCCTATCTTTTTTGCAAAAGCCACCTTCAGCCCGCGGCGCCTGTTAAGGAGTACATCTCATGTTACTCGGAGTAACCAAAAGCTTTAAATATGAGTAATTGGTTACTCTAAGTAAATGGGTGAAGAAACAGTACTCCGCGAAAATGCAGCTGACTTTTTGAAGCAGGCAGAAAGGGCAGAGGGTGACGGCTCTTTCAATCCGGCAGCCACCCTGTTTTTTAAGGCAATGGCGGTTTTGGCTGATTTGCTTATTCTGCAGAAAGAGGGGTTTATCCCAAGCAATCACGCTGAAAGATTCAGGCTGCTTAAATCAAAGTATCCCGAGCTATACAGGATTCTGGACAGGGATTTCCCCCTGTACCAGAACAGCTACAGCCTTAAAATCTCGAAGAAAACATTGGAGGTCCTCAAGAAAGATGCGAAAAGGGTTGCTGAGATTGCGGGATTTAAGCCCAACAGCCAAGCAGTTTGCCTCAAAGCATAAGGATGTATGGGACATTGCTGTTTACGGCTCGTTTGCGAGGGGAAATGAGCTTGCGAGAGACATAGACATTGCAGTAATCTTAAAGAACGAAACCGGCGCAGAGCGCAGGCTTTCCATTGCCCATGAGCTTAAGGAAGCATTTGAGCCCCAACTCCAGCCGTTTCAGCCCGAGGTAAGGGCTGTAACAATAGGCGATTTTGTAGACACAAACTTTCTTGCAAGGCAGGGAATACTTGCAGAAGGTTGCTTGCTTCTCAGAAAAACACAACTGTCAGGCCTGCTCGGCTTTAAATCGTATGTATTTATTAAATATTCGCTGAAAGGGCTTACATATTCCCAAAAGAAGATGCTCTATTACGCCCTTCATGGAAGGAGAGGCATGGCAGGCATTTTAAAGAGCATTGGCGGGGAAAGCGTAAGCAGGGAATTATTGCGGGTTCCGGTTGGCGCAAGTTCTCAAATAGAGCATCTTTTTAGCTCCCATAAGATAAGTTTTACCATGGAATTTGTGATGAGCTATAAGAAAAGATAATATAGTGGGTTGAGTTGATTGTGGAACTTTGGATAGGCTACTTGCGGGATATTGACGACTCAACCTGCTATCAGCAAGTTGATTCTATTTGTTCCAGAATCTAATCAACTTGCTATAGTATGGCCAATTCTGCTGCTGCCTTTCAGGAGAACCTCTCCTTTATCTTTCCCCTTGCCATCTTCTCTATCCCGAACTGGATTTCCCTGTCAGGAATCATCAAAAGCGCTTTCCATCCAATCTTCCTGTCAAAAGCCACTTTCAGCCTGCGATGCCCGTCAAGAAGAATGTTATACTTATGCTGCCTTGATATTGCATTACTGTTTAATAAAACTTAGAGCCTATCCCATTAGGCTGGTAGTGAAAAACATGCTTCCTTGTCGGGATTTGCACCGAGATACCTAATGAGATAGGCTCTTAATCTTTGGGCTTTGAAATCTTTATGTGCTTCAGAAGCTCTTGGTCCTGTGCTGCCTTGATATTTCCCTTTGTATAGCTCAATTTTTCCTTTAGGCACCCAAAATGAAACTTGCCCGATAAGCATTCGGGGATATATTCTTATTGGCAAAGTTGCGTATAATTGAAAAGTAACATTCCCTATTGAGCCAATATCTATCAAATCAGCAGTTACATGAACAAACAAGCCCAATCTTGCAATGCTGGATTTTGCATGGATTATTGGGACAAATTTTGTGCTCCCTATTTTCTCAAAACTATGCCCTAATATGAAATCTCTTGATTTAAGTTTTAGCCCGGTTTTGGGTATCTTTTTAATTTTGTACTTGTTTTCCTTAGCTGGATCCAGCACTTTCTCCAAATATACTAAATAATCATCGCCAAGAGTTAAGTCATAGGAATTGGTGGTTATTCTTTTGCTGTTAAATGGCGAAATAATAATATTCTTTTTCTTAACCTGCTTTTTTATTTCTACTCCGGTTAATATCATCTATTCCTCCTTAACTTGGATACTTTTGGCTTGTTGTAGCTGCTATACCCTTTAGTATATAAATTAATATCGCCTTTATTATCCCAGAAAGAAATTTGCCCGATAATCATATTGGGGTATATCCTAAAATGCTTTGCGGAAACAAGTTCAAGCGTCCATCTGTGGACTGAGCCAGTATGGCCTAAATTAGCCGAAATTTGCAAAAAAAGCCCTAGACGCCCAAGGGAACTCCTGCCGATTAATGACATTGTATATTTTCTACTGCCCAAAATTTCGTAAGTTCCTGCAAGATATGCTTTGGAAGGCTTTAAAATGTACCCCTTTTCCGGAATTTTAATCTTTTTGGCAGTTTTAATCCCTTTTGTAACATCAAAAACAACCAGCTCATTGCCTAATCGATAATTATAACTATTTGGATTCACCTGTTTTTGATAAAAAGGTTTTATAATTATATTACCTCTTTTCACTTCCCGAGCAATTTCGTTGCCTGTTAAGATCATTTTATCTTTTAAAACAATTCTACATACCTGTTTGGATAAACATTTGAGCGGTATCGAAGCACTAAAACACTATAGCCCTGGTAGGGCCTAAGCTTGTTTGACATTATTTTAATTTTATATAATCTCTGAAACATGGCATTGTACAGCCTTTTATCAGATATATTCCTTAACTTGCAGACCCTTTTGATAGTGCTATGGCAATAGTGTTTTATTTCCTCCTTAGTTTCTTTTAATAGATTGTTTCTTTCTTCAAATAGTATCTCAAGGCCCTGGTAAGTTTTCATTATGTTCTTATAAGACTCAATAGTGGGCTGAATTCCAAACACTTTTTTAAATTCCAGAATTAACTTTTTGGGAATTCTTGATTTAATATAGAAAGGTGATGCCAGGATTATACCTCCTTCTTTTAATAAGCTTATGCATTTGTTAAGCATACGCTCAGGCTCGGGAAAAAATCTAAGCGCTGCCCCTATGATTATATGTGAAAATTTTTGGGAAGACTTAAACTGATATCCATCCTTAATGAAATAGCTTATTCTGGTATTCGGCGCATATGCCTTTTTATTATATACCGCAGCCTTGACAGAGCTTTTTGAAATGTCAAATGCCTTCCCTCTGCATCCAGTTAAAATTGCAAGCTCTCTTGATGAAAAACCGGTACTGCATGCAATCTCCAGAATGTTGGAATTTTTATCCATCTTGGAGAAAATAGCCCATTTTGAAAGAGTAGTATGGGCTCCCGGAAGGACATTCCATTGATTTATAAACCCTACAAAATCAGTATAAGGCATCCCATTAATTTCTTTTGCTGAATGAATACCTTTCATTGTAAGCCTGTTATTTAACTGCAGATTCTTCTATTCTAATTGCTTTTTTATCAGCATCCAGCCGCATTTTAATGCCATATGGCAATGTAATCATCGGGCAGGTATGCCCAAAATTCAGATGGGTTGCAATTATTAAATCTCTCCGGTCATACTCTTTTGCCACCTTTACTAATGCGGCATCGTATTCTGAAAATTTAGCCATGTGCTTTCTTACTTTTTCATTATAGCCCGGGTCATTAAATTCAAAACTCCCCCCCGGTATTCCAAATATAATGCCTTTAATAGCCCCAAGAATGCCTTGGGCACCATAATTTCTGAGCCAATAGGTAAATAAATCAACAGAAGGCATTAGCTCGGATGTCTCCAAAAATAGGATAGCCCCTTTCCATATTTTTTTAGTTGGCCATACATCTGTTTCTTTTAATATTTCCATGGTTTCCATACAACCGCCAATTAAATGCCCCTTTACATTGCCCTTGCCTTGAATGAATTTTATTTCATAAGGCTCCTGAAGCTTTCTTTTGATAGAATTTCCTTCTTTTGTCCAAGGCATAATATCAAGTGTCCAGCCGTCCCGGCAATTTTCAATCTTGCCTATTGGCTCCTGATAAAACAATGCCTTTTTAAAATAAAGGGATAAATAATCATGGATACCGCAGTTTTCTGCAAATCCAAAAAGGACAGTTGGTCCGTAGAAAGAGACCAGGCCGGCTTTTAGGCATAGGAAATTAATTACTGTCGTATCTGAGAACCCAATAAAGCTTTTTGGGTTTTGTTTAATAATTTTCAGGTGTTTAGGCTTAATATATCTTAATAACCTTATAGAATCCTCGCCTCCGATTGTAGTAATGATAGCTTTTATCTTGGAATTTTGAAATGCCCACATAAGATCATTAAGCCTTTCTTCCGGGTGATTGTAAACCCAATTATCGCTCTTTAGGGCATTGGGCGTATTTATAACTTTTAGATTAAATGTTTTTTCTATTTGCTTTTTTCCTTGAAGGTATCTATCCATAAATTTATGGGCATATCCCCCTGATGGGCTTATAAGCGAAACAGTATCTCCTGCACTTAATTTAAGTGGTTTTATAATCTTCAATGGCATTATGCTAATATGGGCTAAAGTGCTTATAAACTTTATTATTACAGATTTATGCAAATAATTCAAAATATTCTGACGGGTGCTGATGGCTCATGAAATCCAAGGGCGACCCGGTTAGCCCATAAGCTCCAGCTTTTGTTACAACTAAAATATCCCCTATTTTGGCAGACTTGACATAAATATCTTTTCCTATTTTATCTTCTGCAAAACAAAGGGGCCCGCATATATCAACAAAATCCTCTGAAACTGTCAGTGTATTTGGGAATTTTTGTTCTCTTTTAAGTATGAATACAGGCTGATTTTCACCAGTTACATTTGGTCGATTAAGGTGATTTACCCCGCCGCAGGCAATTATATACTTTTTGCCTTTGGACTCTTTGATATCATTTATCTCGCTGCAATAAAAACCAGAATCCCCAACAATATATCTGCCCAATTCAAGAATGAATGTTTTATCTTCAAATCCCATGCATTCAATAATCTTTTTTAATTTTTGGCAATATCCTTTTATATCGAATGATCTATTGCCTCCTGAATAGTCAATGCCAAATCCTCCGCCTAAATCTATTATGCCTGTTTTGATTTTCATTTTATTTTCTAAATTAGATATCATATTAAGAACATAATTTGTATATTGGGCTAACTCATTGGTGTCCATCACTCCTGAAGCCCCAAAGACATGAAACCCCCTTATATTAACATAGGGGCATTCTTTTTGAATGATGTTTAAGCTTGCCATTAAATTGTCTTCGTCAATCCCAAATTTAGTTGATATGCCTGCCATATTTGTTGAGGCATTTTTAATATTATAATTGCTGTTCACCCTTATTAAAACATCAACTTTTTCTTTTTTCCTTTTTGCGATGCTATTTATCCTGTAAGCTTCTGCCAAAGATTCCAAATTAATTAGTTTTATGCCTTTATCAACAGACACTTTCAATTCATACTCGGTTTTTCCTGGCCCTGTAAAGCAGACATTATCTGCCTTAAAGAATTTCAAAGCAGCATTCAGTTCGCCTATTGAAGATACCTCAATGCCATTACACCTTTTATGCTCCTTCAGAAATTTAATTATTCTTTTGTGCGGATTTGCTTTCATTGCATAATAAACCAAAAATTTCTTCGGGAGATATCTCTCCAGCTTGTCAAGCTGTTTCTTTATTGCTGAAAGATTATACAAATAAAATGAGGGATTCATCTTAAATTTTTTACCACCGCTAATATCTAGTATCCTTTTTGCAATATTCTTAGGTATCATCTTATGCAATGGGGCCCTGTTGCCCATTTATGAATCCCAAAATATTTGGTGTGCCCATAAATCTCCAAAATTCAATTTTATTGGCTGTGGAAATTTTCCTGTCGTCCAATAATGTCTCTAGCCTACTTTTTTCATAATATTTCAATGCATCTTCATATCCTTGCTTGTCACAAATTATTACAGTTGAATATGGAGATATAATGGCATTTAAATTCCCGGTTTTTCTTAAACTGTTGTCTATTGATGCAAATAAAAGCCTATTGAGGCCTAATCC
>JASEIA010000088.1 GCA_030018575.1 Nanobdellota archaeon
TATTTGCAAAAGGGCTATTGCATAGTTGGAGTGAAGGATTAACAAAAGAAACAGATGAAAGAGTAAAAAGAATTAGTATAGCTCATAAAGGAAAAAAATTATCAGAAGAGCATAAGGAAAAAATTAGAAAAGCAAATAGTGGTAATAAAAATCCACAATATGGACAAAGGGGAAATCTATCTTCTAGATGGTTAGGCGGAATATCTCTTTTGCCTTATGACTTTAACTTTAATCGGCAATTCAAGACATATATACGGGAACGTGATAATAAATGTTGCCAAATGTGTGGAAAGCATAGAAGCCAATTAAATAAAGAATTAGATATTCACCACATAGATTATAATAAGAAAAATTCTGTGGAATGGAATTGTATAAGTCTATGCAAAAGTTGCCATACTACTACGAATAGTAAAAGAGAATACTGGACACGTTTCTTTCAAGAATATTTATATGATAAATATAAGTATGAGTGCTTAAAGTATCTAATTCCGGAAAGGGATATAAAAGCAGAGTCTCAACCTCCTTTGCAGGATATTAATGGGAGTGAATTACAATGAGGTTATTTGGAGTAAATCTTACAAAAGCCAAGCTAGGTCATTGGGTTCAGATAGTTTTTTGTAATGCGGCTATTGAAAATTTTGTATCTGGAGACAACCTGAAAAAGATACGGCATTTTAATGACAGGCACATAGTGATGGAAGAAAATTTTTCCTTGTTTAAAATAGAAGAATATAAAAGAAGAGGCGTTCCTGTCATAGACATGACACGTGGTCAGGAAGTGCCGAGGGAAAGCGTGTTTGTGCCTACTTCGCAAGGTTTGTTATCTGCTTTGCAATTTTCAAGGAGGATGGCTGACTAATGTCTGGAATACTATTTTTCTTGCCAGGTTGCCATTTATGTGAGGAGGCTTCAATAGGAATAAACTTCATAAATTCAACATTGCCGATAGGTCAGAAAATCAGATTTTGCAATATTATGAGCAGGAGACCTGAACTGGCTTTTTTAGCAAATTTATTCGAGAGCAATGACCCTGCCGATTGGGCTGTTCCTGTGCTTTTGTTGGAAGAAAAAGGTATAAATCGTGTGTTTGATTCCTATGTTAGGACTAATAGCAAGCATCGTGCCTGTGCAAGGAGTGTATTAGATGCAGAGCATATTCATGCTTATATTGATGAGTACATGAAGGGGAGTTGGGGTTAGTTGGCATTTGAAGACCCTTTTGAAGATGAGGATGATGAAAAAGAAGATAGCGATTGGATTGATGATTTCAAAGATGATTAAAAAAGGAGGTAACTAAAAATGGGAAAAAATCAGTTGCACCCGAATTGTGTTGTTGACACTGAAAAGTCTACAGCAGGCAAGGTATTAATTACGTGCCAGCCACGGAAAAGGGCAGGTAATAGAGTATATGGCTCTCCGAGACCTATGAGGTTTTTAAAGGAAGAAGCTGACGAGTTGGCTATGATTGACGATGGTGGGGCAAGCTCTGACTTGATAAAAGACGTTAAGAATCATTTAAAGAAACATACTTATTAAAATAAGGAGGTAAATAAAAATGGAAGAAGAATATGAGCCGCAGAGGTTTGACAGGGAAGATTTTACTGAAATAAGGATGCTAAAGAAAGGCGCATTGGCGTGCAGTGGAAAGAAGATGAAAGATGGAAACATTAGCACTAGCGGAGACGACCCTGAGTGCCTGAAGCAACTAAAAAAAGAACTTTTATGAAGATGGAACAGGAAAAAGAGGTTAAACCTAAAAGGAATAGAAGGTCATCAAACAGAATACTACTTTATATAGGTATATTAAGTGTTGTTTTATTTGCCATTTTTTATATTGGCTTGATATACTTTAATAATGAATCAATAGATGTTAATAAATTAATAGAAAGTCAGATGTATGACAATCTTAACAAGGCAGACCTCCTTCTTTCTGCGATAGACGTTAACCAGCAAATAAAGCTTATTTCTTTTAAGTCTTATAATGAAAGCGAAGTTAAAAGGCTTAATAGGGAAAGGCAAAACCTTTTATACAAGGAAAACAATGATTTAGGAATGGACTTGCCTTATGAAGTTAGAATGGATTATGTAAACGCACAGATAGAGCATATAAAGCGTGTAAAAAATATTGAAGAAAGTTATAACATAAGCCTGAGAAACCAGATAGAAATAATGGCATTGGAAGGGTAAATTGGTATTAAGAGAGAAAATAGCGGACAAAGTAAGCGGTGCTGTGAACAGGTCGTTTAGGTTCAAGCTAACTTTTAACTTAATTTTTATTCTTTTTATAATAAGCTTATTGTCAATAGGAACATTCACTGAATCTGTCAAGGAAGGCAGTTACAAGCCTCTTTCAGACAAGTTTTTAACTCACGTATTTTCTCCTGACACTTATCTTTTAGAAACAGTCACAATGGAAGTAACGGATAATATTGGAATGTTCATGCGTTTAATATATGTATTTTCTGCATTATTATTGTTTGGGCTAGTTATATCCACGTGGGGTGTTCTATTTAATTATGTGCTTCCAGATTCAATAGGCGGTTGGATTAAGCCATTATTAGCTTATAGTCTTTCTATTTTGCTTATTATGCTTACGTCGTTTGTTACAATACTTATAATGACAGGAGACTTTTATTTTCCGTTAAACGGCTTTTTAACTTGGCTCGCTAACCTTTCAAGCCTGTTCAAGAGTAATGTTACCATAGTTAGAATAATATAAAGGCAGGGTATTATGACTGGTTTTCCCCATCTAAAACCAACGCACTTTAGTCGTTGGAGTTGTCACAGATGATAAAGAAATATGATATGCTAGACTTAGACTTATATATGGCTTTATTATTGGAATTAAGAAACTTCAGAAAGTCTGTATCAATTTATCAAATAACTGAAAAGTTAAAGATAGTTCCTTCATCTGAAAGCAAAAGAAAATATTTTGTTAATAGCCTTGTTGATAAAGGAATCATATTTGAAAAAGATGGATTATACATAATAGACCAAAGTCGGCTTTTTTTTGATTTTTTAAATTCTCCATTAGGAAAGAAATTCGAGTCAGTCATACATGACAATTCAATCATCTTGCCTTGGTATAAGGGAAAAACATTCTGAAAAACTTCAACCGAAAGTTTATAAATGCTCATATATGCTATAATCCTATGAGCCACGACGGCTTTATGCAATTGAAAGGGAGGTAAAAAAAATATGAAAACTAATAAAAGAGGGGCAATAGCACCCGGCACTGGAATTGTTTTAGCCGCTTTATTTATGGTTGTGGCAATAGTCGGTGCTGTGTGGTATATTGGCGGAGTAAGCGAGAAATCAGCTTTGTTAGCTTTACGTGGAGTTCCTTCTGAAGAAAGAACATCTGAAGAGTTAAGGACAGACACGTTTTGTTCTAACAATAAAGAGATTGACCTTGAGATTAGGCTAAAAGACAGATTGGTAACAACTTCTACCAGCTACTTAAATGGAACTATTTATGTAGTTGATGGCGGAGTACAGTCTCTAGATGTTACTACGAGTGGCACAAGTTATACTACATTGTCTAACGCATTGGCGTGCGGAGTTCCTGCTAACATCTTTTTAAGGACAGACCAGGATTCAAACAATGGTATGCTTATAGCTAGCTTGAGTGCAGCAGACACACACCAGGCAGTTGTAAGGCTTGACGCAGAAGTAACAAGAATGTCTGGATTACAGGCAAGATTGTACGGTTTCTACAACGACAAGTATATGTATGACAGTTCTGATTCAGACAATTTGGATTTCGAGAACCTTAACACAGGCTTGAATTTCACAAACTCGTCTGAAGCGGCTATGACTACAATAGGCGCAAACCAGAACACAAAGGCACACTGGAAGCTTGAAGTGCAGACAAACGTATCTGACAAAGAATGTGGAATTGTATCAGGTCTTGCATTGAATTATGCAGGTGATAATGATGCAAACGACTGGCAGAAGCCAACAGTTAAGCTAGGGGTAACAGAACTTAGAGACGCAAGAAGCAGCTTATCGCCTAACGACTTGACTGCATTAAACGCATATGAAGCATTCTACAATCTGGGCAAACCTATTGGAGACAACGCTGAATATATAGACATGCAGTTCAAGACAGGTTCAGGAGTAGACCCTGACTTCGACATAGTTGGAAGAGTGGTATGCTCAGGCATTTACGAGGCAACTGAAGCAGCACCATCTGACTGGATGCACAGGTCAAGATTGCCTGCGTTGCTGGGTACAAAGGGAATATCTGTTACAAAAGAACCAGTTGACAATCAGTTATTGTTCAATCAGGTTGTTGGAGCAGACTATAAGCCCGTGTTCTTCA
This sequence comes from Nanobdellota archaeon, assembly GCA_030018575.1. Classification (GTDB taxonomy): domain Archaea; phylum Nanobdellota; class Nanobdellia; order SCGC-AAA011-G17; family GW2011-AR17; genus UBA9640. The sequence continues at coordinate 4,325 of JASEIA010000088.1, forward strand.
GAACAGACTCAAGCGACACACAAATGGCTACTGCAACTGCAATGCAGTTCATCATAGCCGTGGCATAAGCCTGACTAAAACGCTAAGTATAAACGGCTGGGGCGGAGGTAAAAAGCCCATCAGCCACTTTTTTTCTTTTCTTTATTCTAATTAAGGGTTTGGGACAAATAATAAATCAAGCAATATGAGCAATAATTCCCTGCCTCCTTTCAAAGCAAAGGTTTAAATACTAATATATCCTTATAAGATGTATAAAAAGGAGGTTTACGATGGACAGATATAAAGAATCACAATTTAAGATTTTAGAGGGTTTAGAACTTCTTAGGGAAGGCGGTGGCTATCTTGAACGTAAGTCGGCAGTGAAGAGGGTAATAAATGAATGATGAACAGATAAGACATAAAAAATTTGAAGAAATATCTAATGAATTAGGTAAATTCTGTAAATCTGTTAAAGGAGAATTTATAGATAGAATGCAACCCTCTGTTGGCTCAATTTGTAGATTTACTACTGATGATGGAAAAAAGATAAAAATAAGGTTAAATTTTGGTTTAGAACTAAATGCAGAAGAAGAAGGAAAGAAAGGACTGAAGGGCATTTATGCTTGGGATGCTGACTTTTGGGAAGGTAAAACTGATACTTTCTTTACTGCTTTGACTAAAGATGAAAAATATAAGCTTCAAGTATCAAAAGGAAAAGGAATATGGTAAATGAGTCTATTGACGAGGAATTGAGGGTAAAGCTCGATGGAGCTATCAAGAAGTGCAGCATCGGGGACAAGAAAGAAAAAGAGTTTGAGGAATGCGTTTTAAAGGAGGTGCTTGGCTGATGGACAAATTTTGGAATGATGTTGCTAAGGCATGTAAGAAAAGAGGGGGAATGTTGGGCATGGCAAGCAATGAATTAATGACTTGCGTAATAAAAACAGATAAAGGGGAACTTAAAAAGATTGATATTGCTTCTAAGCCAATAACTCAGATTGTTGAGGAGGCTTTTGGGAAATGAAAATAATACCTATATTTATAATACCTATATTTATAATAGCGTTAATGGCTTTTTCAGCGTCAGCATTAGCCGTTGACACGCAACCTCCTTCTATAATAGTCAAACCCTGTTCGTGGCTTTATTCATTTAAAATAGCCTTTGAAAATGTCAAAATAAACTTCCTTTCAGATGAGAATGAATTGCTTTATAGGGCAGACTTGGCAAACAAGAGGCTTGAAGAAGCAAGATTACTTCCAGAATTAAGTTGCACTTTAAGTTTAGAAGAAGTAGAGTTAAAAAGAGCAGAACAGATAGGATATATTGACTTACTTCTTGATAGAAAGTTTACATCATTATCAACTGCAACAAAAGACAAGTTAGTATCAAAATTAGAGTGGCATAAGTTAAGGTCAGAACAATCAGAATATATGAATTTAAGTCCAGAAAATTCAGGTGTTCAGCAACCGTTGGGGCTTTTAAGGGCTATTGAAGTTCACGAGATTGCGCAGGAAAGGTTTAGTGAGAAGGTATCAACAAAGGCAGTAGCAGTGAAAGCACAAAGCGTAAGTGCGTTGGATAAGCTAAAGCAGAGGGTGTTGGGGTAGAATGGAAAACCAATT
>JASEIA010000089.1 GCA_030018575.1 Nanobdellota archaeon
ATGCAGGGGCAGGATAGCTGAGAAGAAAAGCGAGATAATTGACTTTGCATATGATACAATATTCGTGCCTGAAGGGGAAACAAGGACTTTTTCAGAAATGAAAAAAGAGGAAAAGGAGCAGCACTCGCACAGGGCAAAGGCCCTGAATGAATTCTTAAAATGGCATGCCGGAAAAGAGAGAAAATGAAAACACCGAGAACAGCATTTCAGAGCTTACATCTGTCAGAAAGCTCACAATGCCAAGAAAGAATATATTCCTGTCAGCTCCAAGCACCTTCTTTTGCATAACTTACGAAAGGGGCTTTTTGCTTAATAACCTTTACTCCGGGGAAAGACCTGTGCATCTCCAGTTAAGCTCTATCTTGTCCTCATCCTCATATATGACGCATGCAGGGATGCATCCCTGTTTTTCAAACTCAGGCTTCATTTTCATGTTTATCCACCATGTCCTGGTTTCAGGATTGAAGGCATACTCCTCTTTTAGCTCGCCTTTTTCAAGGCACTCAGAGCCTTTTGCAAGCTTAACAAGCTTTTCAAAGCCTTCAGCATGGCAGTCATTCGGGCATGTCCTGTAATTCTCAGAACACGGGCACCCATCTGCCATGCACACGACTTCATCGCATTCAAAATCCCCGCATTTGTCTGTGCATGCTATCCCTATGGCTGCTTTTGCATATTCCTTTACAGGCAGGCTCCTTTCTGTATTAATGTTCTTGATTGCAATAAATGTGAATATTATGGCTATTATTACAGCGGCTGCAAGAATTGCTATTAGCCAGAATTTCTTTCTTGATTTTGGCTTTTCAACCGGATTTAGTTCATAATCCTGCCCTGCACCAGCCTCTTTTATTGGTTTTGCCTTTTCAGGCGCGGCTTTTTTAAAAGCTTTCTTTCTTGCAGCCATCATATCACCTTATTTTACCTTATTAATAATGAATGTTCTCCTTTTTAAATATAACCCCAGCAGGAAAGCGCTGATTGCATTGCATAATGCTCTAATCCAAAGAAATCATGCCGGAGGCCGGCTTTCTTTGCTTTTCTATCTGCCTTCTTTGTTTTTCTTTTCCTCTCCTTTTCTTACTCCAAACATTTATATAACCCTTAAATCTCTTTAAATCCTATGGCAAGAGTAGCAATTATTGAACGGATTAACTTCAGCTCTAACGACGCATTGGACGCCTGCAAGTTTGCAATGACAGAAAAAGCCCTTACCCCCTATGTCAGCGTATGGGTTAAAGACCTTGAGCCTGTAAGTAAAATAGCAGGCATAGCCATTCTTTTCGGTTCTGTGCTCAGATACGCAAGGGGATTGTGCTGAAAGGAGGGGGGTTATTAGTGGAGGCTATAAAGCATGGGCAAGGTTGAAGATAAATTCCAATGGCGCCTGAAAAAAGGAGACGCAGGAAATAAGCATAAGGGCTTGAAAAAGATTAAGCCTGATTATGCTGAAGCTGAAAAGCAGATTAAGAAGGCAGAATCTGATTTGGATACAATGCAATTCCTCTATGAGGGAGGAAGAACCGACTGGGTGGCTTCTGCTGCATTTTATGCAATTTACCATTCTTTGCTTGCAGTCCTATTTCGGCTTGGCTATGAGTCAAGAAATCAGGAATGCACTATTACTGTTATAGAAAAGCTTATCATGAGCAAAGGAATTACTCTTGAGCCAAAATACATTACAATGATAAGAAACTTGCAGGAGGGGGCAGAAGATGCAAAGTCTGTGAGGGAAGAGATGCATATTTTGAATAAGTTAGTAGCACCTTCTCATAACGCCCTTATCAAAAGAGGGTCTGTTATTATGTAAGTCTTGTTGATTTTTTCAATAAAACTGTAATCAATCAACTCCGTTAGGTATAAATTAAGCTGGCTATCTGATACCTTCCTGCCATTTTTAACAAATTGCGCTTTAAGCGTTGTCCAGCTGTTATAGCCTTTTGCTATCCATTTTAATATCTTTAAGTACACAGCCTTTTTCCGGTTTGATAAGAACTTATCCAACTCTCTTTTTGTTAATTCTGAGCCTTCACTTATAACTTTTGAAAGTGCTTTATTGTGGGCAATGCTCTTGCTTCTCAGCCAACCATAATAAGTAGCCCATCCTATAATTCCATCAAGCATTTCTATTGCCTCTTTTATTTCTTTTGCTGTTATTACTGTTTTAGCTTGCTTAGAACCAAGCATTAAAAAATTATTTATTTGCTCTCCGCTTAGCCTTTTTGTTTCCATTTCTATGTGCGCCCTGCCGAAAAGAGGCGAACTGGAATCCTTTATCCCCAAGAATTTATCTACCAGCCCCATTTCAGAGCCAGTAATAACCATCTTTATATTTCTATAATTGTCATAAACCGCAGACAGAGCATATTCAAATTTTATTTTGCTGAGCAATTGTATTTCATCAAATGCGATTATAAGCGTTTCATCTTTGGTTTTGAGGTATTCGTTGAGCTGCTCGAAAAGCATGAGGAGGTTTTTTTCTTTTTCTATGTATAGCGTTGCGCCTACATCCTTATAAGAAACCTTTACGCCCGATATATGCTTCAGCAGCTTTTGAAACGCTCTTTCGCCAACCACCCCTTTTATCTTCTCGGCGAGATACAGCATAAACTCCTTCCTGTCATAATAAGGGGATTCCCTCACATCAATTTTAATGTGCTTCTGCTTTGTTTGGTTCAGGGAAACATTTAGCAGCGAGGTCTTCCCTGTTCGCCTCAGCCCCTTTATTACAGCCATCCTCACATCTTTTTCGCCCATAGAATTGGCTAACGAATCAATAAGATAATCCATTTCAAACATATCTTCTTTTCTGGTTTTGGGCGCTGTGTCAAAATACATTGTTCAAAATAGGCGCATTTCGGTTTAAATACTTTACTATTAGTAACTAATACCTCGCTATTAGTAGCTAATACCTCTATTTGAGTTGGCGGAGAGCATAAGGCAATGGTTGAAAAGGCGATGCCCAAAAATAAAATTGCCTTGCTTCACGCCGGAGTCTTCCGAGCACAGCGAAGGGAGTGCTAAAAAACCAAAGGGTTTTTGGCATACAAAGAAATCCGCTATGGATTTCTTGCACACAAAATGCAAGGCATTTTGTCGTGCCGAAAACGCAAAGCGTTTTCCAGCAGCTCGGAACGAAGTGACAGAGGCCGGCTTTCTACTCGTTTTATGCATAGTAGCCATTATCTAGCTTTTATCATATCACTTCTCGTTAAGTTTATATAACCATTAGCTCTCTTTAAACACCATGACAAGAATAGCAATACTGGAACGGATAAAGTGCAGGAACACAAAGGGCTGCGACTTCATATGCGGGCGCTATTGCCCTGTGAACAGGACAGGAAAAGACTGCATTGCAATAAATGAAAAGGACAACAAGCCCGTGATAGATGAAAAACTCTGCACAGGATGCGGAATATGCGTCAGGAAGTGCCCTGTCCAGTGCATTTCAATAGTAAACCTGCCTGAAAAGCTTAAGGATGACCCTATTCACAGGTTCGGAAAAAATGCATTTGAATTATTCCATCTTCCAATACCAAAAGCAGGAAAAGTAGCGGGAATTTTGGGAAGAAACGGCATTGGAAAAACAACTGCATTGAACATTCTTGCAGGCATTTTAAAGCCAAACCTGGGAAACCTTGGGGCGCCTTCAACAGATGCAGAGATAATAGCAAGGTATGCAACTGTCTCATTGGGCGACTATTTCAAGAGGCTGTATTCAGGCAATGTGAAGATTGCTTACAAGCCGCAGAGGATTGACCTGCTTCCAAAGCAGTATGGGGGGACTGTTAAAGAATTATTAACAAAAGTTGATGAGAAAAAAATTGCTTTTAATTTATTGAAAGACCTTGATGCTTTCCACCTTGCCGACAGGAAGATTTCAATGCTTTCAGGAGGGGAGCTGCAGAAAGTGGCAATAGTGGCAGCTGCCTCTAAAAACGCGGAAGTGTATTACTTTGACGAGCCTGCTTCATTCCTTGACATTACGACAAGGATAAAAGCTGCAAAGCTGATAAGAAGCTTGGCTGATGAAAAAACAGCAGTATTGGTTGTAGAACACGACCTGGCTACTCTTGATTATATTTCAGATGAAATCCAGATTGTTTATGGGGAAGCGGGATGTTACGGAGTAATATCGCAGTCAAAGGCGGTAAGAAGAGGAATAAATGAGTACCTTGACGGGTTTCTGCCTGACGACAATGTCAGGTTCAGGGACTATGCAATGCGCTTTTTCCAATATGCTTCTGAAAGATATGCAAGCAAGGAGATTTTGCTTAAATTCCCTGACATGGAAAAGAAGTTTGAGGCGTTTAAATTGAAAACAACTGCCGGGCTTGTAAAAAAGGGAGAGGTTCTTGCAGTGATGGGCGCAAACGGATTAGGGAAAACTACCTTTTTGAAGATGCTTGCAGGCGAATTAATCCCTGATAATGGGGAGATTGGCAAGCTGAAGATATCCTATAAAGTGCAGTATCCCTCGTCTGATATTGAAGGCACTGTGAAGGAAGCATTGCAGAAAGCAGGCGGACTGAAGTACATGTCAGGCTGGTACAGGCAGACCTTATTGGAAAAATTAGGGCTTGGAAAGCTTTTGGGCAATGAAATAAAAGGCCTGTCAGGAGGGGAATTGCAGAAATTGTATATTGCAGTGGCTCTCTTGCAGGACTGCACAATTTATGCACTTGATGAGCCTTCTGCATTCATTGATGTTGAGGACAGGCTGAATGTGGCTGAGGTAATCAAGGATTTTGTCATAAAGAACGAGAAGTGCGCGATTGTTGTTGACCACGATGTGCAGTTCATTGACTATATCGGCGACTCAATGCTTGTGTTTGAAGGCAAGCCCGGCGTTGAAGGGCGCGTGTTCGGGCCTGTTTCCAAAACAGAGGGCATGAATGAGGTTCTTAAGATGCTTGACATCACTTACAGGCAGGATACTGAGACTAAAAGGCCCCGCATTAACAAGCCTGGCTCTCAGTTGGATTCTGAGCAGAGAAGCAAGGGAAGATATTATTACACTGAATAAGCAGGATTCACACTGCTATAAAAGAATGCCCTCTTTAACAGCCTGCCTCACTATCCCTATTTGTTTTGATTTTTCTTCAAACTCTTCAGGAGTATAGCATAAAGGCTCAATATCAACATATCCTTTCCAGCTTTTTGCCAGTTTTTCTACTCTCTTTATCCAATTCATGCCGTAAAATTTCCTGCTGACGACAATTAAGTCGACATCGCTATTAACAAGATGGTCTTTTCTTGCCCTGCTTCCAAACAAAATAATTTTTTCAGCGCCGTATTTGCTTCTTAGTATGCGGGTATAGTCTTTCAGCCATTTATTTACTTTTTTATCTGTGATTCTATCCATTTCAGCACCTCCCTTGTGGCGGACAGCGTATTTTCTGCCATTGGCTTATCATATAATGTGTATGGCAGGCCATAAGCAGCATCCGGGTATCTCGTATTAACAAAGGCAGGAGTAAGCCCCCTGAGAAAGCTGAAAAACTTTTTTGGCAGCCCCACTTCTGATGCAAGATATACCAAGGAGTGCGTCATGCCTGAAGTTTCATTCTTCTTTTCAATAAACAGGGCTTTAAGCGCCTTTTCAACCGCCTGCTGGCAAAGGAATACAACAAGGTGGTATTCTTCCATCTTCAGGTTCTTTTTAGCGCTGTCCTCGTCTTTCAGCGCCTGTTCAAGCCACACTTTTGTTTCCGGCCTCATCTCCCATAATACGCATCCTATCTTTATAAACTTACCTTTGACTCAGGATAAGCAGGCAAAAAGGCCGAGAATTAACAAGCCTGGCTCTCAGTTGGATTCTGAGCAGAGAAGCAAGGGAAGATATT
>JASEIA010000008.1 GCA_030018575.1 Nanobdellota archaeon
AAATTTATAAAGTCATCCCGAGCTAATTTATACGCAAAGCCGGAATTTTGCTCTTAGAAAGGCGGGCCTCAGGCATGCATTATCTGATTGTTTTGTTTTAAAAATAATAAACTGCCTGAAGTATGGCGGAGCCCTGCCTTTTTTTAACAAAGCTTAAATACTGCCTGTGAATACCAGCACTTATGGCGCTTGACGATGACATCGAGCCTGTATGCGTCGAGGGCATTGAGATAGAAGTTGCGTATGACAGGCTGAGGGACTTGAATCATATTTCCAGAGGGCATTATTGGGGGCACAGGATAGCTGAAAGGAAATCTTTTGCCCTTTTCATTGCAGAGGGGTGCTTGCTTTTATCTTTCTGGAATCCTCTTGCTATTATGTCAGGGGCGGTGTTTATTGCCGCAGGCGTTTATTATGACTTCAGGCTGGCAAGGGAGCAGAGGCAGGCAGTCAGGTTCCTAGAGGAGAATTACAGACATTAGAAAGGCTTATATAGTGGTAGTAACTGCTAAATAGTAACATTAGGAGGTATGAAAATGCCAGAAGAAGGAATAAACATTGAAGGCTACACGCCGATTGTTGTAGACGAAGCATACAGAAAAGACGGTGTTGTTCGTGTCCCGACAAATCTTGTTGACCCGAAAACATGGAAACCAGCTTTAAAAGAAGTGCCTATTTCAGAAGTAATTCTAATAAGGAGAATTACATCACCTGACGCAGAGGAGGTTCTTGAAAGTATAGTGGAATTGTCTACAGCGGCTTTTGAAAGATATGAACATAGGCTTGATGCTTCTGTGCCTAAAGAAGAATTTGATAATCTTGATATCGAGATAGGGGAAGGCTATACAATTACCTATGGCAATACTTCCAGATTTCCAGTGCTTAAGGACGAAAAGGGATATAAGCCTGTAAACTCGCTTGCTTCTGAATGTTTTATCCTTAGGGATGAAAAAGAATATAGGCCTATAAGCGCACTTAAAATTAGCTCTGATGACCATAGTGGATCTAAAGTGGAAACGTTAATTCCTCTTGAAAGACAAGCACTGGCATATCTCCTCGATACTCCGAAAGATGCGCTTGCGCAGGTACTTAAGGAGGTTGAGCACCCTGCAGAAGAAGGCAAGGGTATTCATGGAATGATAAAGCAGCTTATACCTGAGCAGGATGTCGTTATAATCAATTATGGTGTACTTCCCAGAAAAGTACTTGATGAATGCGGTGATGACTGTGAGAAGATTGCAGGAGAGTTTATGAATCCCAATGCTAGAAAAGCTAGCTTTGGGCTTAGGGAGGCAGTGTCTATTCCGGTCAAGAATGGCAGTTTGCAGGATAAGGCAGAAGTAAATGAAATATTAAAGAATCACTTTAATGCCAAAGCGCAACAGATTGCTTCAATTCCTGTTCCGATGATAGCTGCTTCAAAACTAAACAATCTTAAGGCAGCTGGAAGCGCAGTCAAGAGAACTGTGGATGGTTTGTATGCTGCAGATTTGGAAGATGTTGAGCAGAAGATTTTGCCGCTTGAAATGTTTGTTCTTGAAACTGCAGCAAGGCTGCGCCTTGAGTGCCGTAGGATAGAATCGAAAGGAATGCTTGCAGCCATGAAAGCAAAAGCTTTGGAAGAGCAAGAGAAGGAAAAAGCTGTTCAAGAAAAAGCAATGCGCAAAGAGATGGACGCGATGCACCTGGAAATACAGGAGAAAGCGGACAGTTATTTAAGCTCTCTTCTCGGAAAGCAATAAGCTGCCTTTTTATTTTCTTCTTTATAATTATCTCTTCTTCAAATACAATTAAAAAAACTAATAAAACAAGCTTACTCTTCAGAAACTTCGCTCATCTCAGGCGCTTGCGGAACAGGCTTCTGCCTGTAAATCTCTGCAAAGCCGGGAGCCAAAACAATCCAGTCTCCGCCAAGCCCTGCAATCTCTGCGCCTAATTCAGCAGAAACATTCTTCAGCTTGTTCACAGACCTTTTCAGGTCAATAACATCCTTGTCCTTAAGAGGAGAAACATCAAGAAGCATTATTGTTCTTCCTTCCCTCAAGACAGCTGCAACCTTCTTTATGTCGTCAAAGCACGTGAGCTGCATAGTCCTTATGCTTACCTTTGGGCACTGCTTTTGATGCTCCATTTCTATGAAATCTTCAGTAGCCGGAGCCGCGACCTTTTTCATCACCCAGTCCAAAACCTTCATTATGTTTCACCTTCCCTTTGTGGAATATACTGCTATTAGGGATATATGCCTTGTTTATAAAACTTTGCACTAATCGGCTTTCACATACCCTAATCATACCTGTGTATCTTCAAATATGTCTTTATGTCGTAAACAACAGCCTCGATGTCTTTCCTGAGCTTTGACTCATACTCCTCGAATGTCGGCCCCTTTCCGAACTTGTCATAAAGCTCCCTCAAAAACCTTTCAAAGCCTGTCTTGATTTTCATCGCCCACTCGTCCTCAATGTCCTTTGAGATGTAGCCGCCCACTGCAATTGAGACATTGCCTTCCTGAAGCGTTTTCTTCTTCTCCTCGTCCTCAAGAATCATGTCCTTTGTGTCGGCAATGAAATTAACCTCAATTATTATCTTAGTATAAGTGTCCATCTTCTTCTCGCACTTCCAGAGGAAATGCGTTTTGTGCCCCTCATCGCGCCCTGACTCTGCATACTCCTTTTCCTCAATGTCATATCCCCTTTCCTTCATCCAGCTGCGAAGCATCTTGTAGAAATCCTTTATTTCAAAGCTCAGGCTCTGCTTTATCTTGGTTACAGGCACAACATAATCCATTACTGCCATGAGAAATATAGAGCAATATATTGCTTATATAGCTTTCTCTTGGCTGGTTGGTAATGCTATCGGTTAAAAAAGGCGGCTTGGAAATAAGTCAATATCTTGTTTTCAAAACAATGCAAACAAAGAATTAATGCCAGAGGCTCGCCTTCTAATCCAGCTTTTCCTTCAGGTCGTCAAGGAAGTCCCTTGCTTCGTCTTCCAGCTTGTCCTCATAGTTCTTGAGCCTTGCCTTTGCAAGGTATTTCTCGTAAACAGCGCGCAAGAAATCAGAAAACTCGCCCTTCTTTTCGCTGAAATTCTTCAGGTAATTCTTCTGCATCCTTGCATTGAACACAACCTCAACCCTTCCCTGGTTCCTTTTCTTCTTTGCGCCGTCAGGAAGCTCAACAATGACAGTGTTCATGTCCCTCACAAGAAACTCAACCTCAATGATGAACTTGATATAATAAGTGACTTTTCTTTCCATGTACCAGTTTGACTCTATATAATTGCCCGTGGGCCCTACTTTTTCAGTGTGCTTTTTCTCAATGAAGTCATAGTTGTACTGCGAAGCAAACTGCGGGATTAAGGCAAACATTCCGTCAAAGTCCAGTATTCCCGCTTTCTTAATCAGGAGATTCTTGAATATGTTAATCGGATTCTTTCTTTCCTTTCCCATTCTCACTTCGCTCCGCTTCGTTCGAAGGTCCCATCGAAACTTTGTTTCGGGGCAATCGAAAACGTCGCACGTTTTCGGTGCGCAGAAAGCCTCGGGCTTTCTACCGTGCCGAAAATCTCGGATTTTCGAGCACACTCACTTCCATTGAAAATGTTTCGCATTTTCGGGGTGCCAAAAATGTTGCATTTTTGAGCATGTTCGCAGACCATTAGTCAGTGTTTTCCTCTGCCTCTTCCTCTGAAGTCCCGAACTCCTCGTCCTTGCAATCCTCGCAGAGGAGCCTGCCGTCAATGTCATACAATCTGCCGTATGAGCCGCACTCCTCGCACTCGCCTTCATGGTACTTTTTCCTTTCTGATTTTAGCTCGTTTGCCATAGCCAGAATAAAGAATTTAACATTTATAAACTTATAGATATTCCAGTAGATAATGTAGCTTAAAAAGCTAAAGGAAAAGTGCTTACGCCGCCTTTTACTTCTTCAAAAACTTCATAAACTCTTTCAGGGAATACGTATTAATCACATCATTCTTGGAACACCAGCCTCTTCTTGCCACCCCAATTCCGTATTCCATGAACTTCAATTCATCAGTTGAATGCGCATCAGTGTTAACAGAAATCTTCACGCCTTTCTCAACCGCCTTTTTCACGTAAGCATCCCTTAAGTCCATTCTTGCAGGAGCTGAATTTATCTCCAATGCAACATTATATTTCTTCGCCGCATTCATCAATGCTTCCATGTCAATGCCCATCTCCTCCCTTTTCCCAAAATGCCTTGAAGTCGGATGCCCCAAGATATGAACATAAGGGTTGCTTATTGCCTTTACAAGCCTTGCAGTAATTTCTTCTTTAGGCATCCTGAACTTTGAATGCACAGAAGCAACAACAACATCTAACTTCTTCAAAATCTCATCAGAATAATCCAAAGAGCCGTCTTCAAGAATGTTAACTTCAGAGCCGCACAAGACCCTTATGCCCTTCAGCTTCTTATTAACCCGCTTCACTTCCTCTATCTTCTTAAAAAGCATTTGCTCAGAAAGCCCGTTTGCAATATGCTCTGATTTTGAATGGTCTGAGATGCAGATATATTCATATCCTCTTTTTTTAGCAGCAAGAGCCATCTCTTCAATTGTGTTGTCTCCATCAGAATATGCTGAATGGCAATGCAAGTCTCCTTTGATATCGGCAACAGAAACAAGCAAAGGCAATTTTCCTTTCAAAGCAGCCTCTATCTCGCCTGTATTTTCCCGAAGCTCAGGCTCAATATAGGAAAGCCCCAGCGCATTATACACCTCTTCTTCTGTCTTCCCTGCAACCTGCCTTTCCTTTCTGAACAATCCGTACTCGCTAAGCTTCAGCCCTTTTGCAATTGCTATTTTCCTTAATTCAATATTATGGTCCTTGCTGCCTGTGAAATACTGCATTGCAGCGCCAAAGCTTTTCAAGGGCACAACCCTCAAGTCAGCCTGCATGCTATTAGAAAGCAAAACGCTTGACTTTGTTTCTCCCTTTGCAATGACTGACTTAACAAAAGGAAGAGAGACAAATATCTGAATTACTTCCAATGGCTTTGATGAAACAGCAAGTATGTCAATGTCCTTCACAGTATCCCTCATTCTTCTCAATGAGCCTGCAATCTCAACGCGCTCAGCCTTTTTTTCAAGCGCTGTTTTTATCTCTTCAGCAATAGGCATCGCGTAAGCAAGCAAGACTCTTTCCCGCCCCTTCTTGTAAATGTCAAGCCCTTTGAGTATGTTTTCCTCTGTTTTTTCCCTGAACAAAGGCAGCTTTGAAATTCTGTGCTCTAAAGCAGCTTTCTCCAAATCCTGAACATTCTTTATCTTCAGCTTCTTATACAAAAGCATAGCCTTCTTTGGCCCAAGCCCGGGCACTTCAAGCAGCGAGCTTAATCCCGCAGGAATGCTCTTCTTCAGCTTTTCATATTCCCTGACTTTTCCATTTTCAATGAATTCAGCAATCTTGTTTGCAATATTAATCCCGACTCCGGGAATTTCCTTAAGCGCCTTCAAGCCGCCCTTCTTGTAAATCTCTTCAACATCCTCAGAAAGCTCGCCAATAGCTCTTGCCGCCTTCCTGTAAGCAACAGGCTTCCACTGCACGTTCTGCATTTCAAGAATGTCAGCCATCTTAAAGAAGATGGAGGCTATTTCAGGGTTTTTCATATGCACTTAATGGCAGAGAATGTATATAAGATTAACGAAAAAAGAAAAAGGATGGCCTCTTTTTTGAGGGATTCAGGGGGAAGGGGGGTTTATGGAATGCAGCCACAAATCCCGCCAACTATTTAAATCCTGCATACATGATAAATAAGCATGGACAGGGAACTAAGGGACAGGCTCATCAGGCTCGCAAGTCAGAAAATAATTGATTCAGACCCGTCGCATGACATGGAGCATGCGATGCGAGTCCTTGCAAATGTAGAGAGGATTGCAAAAGAGGAAAAAGCAGACATGGATATTATTGTACCGGCTGCGCTTTTCCACGACATTGTCAATCACCCAAAAAACAGCCCCAAGGCAAACATTGCCCCTGACGAAAGCGCAGACGCGGCAAGAAAACTGTTGGAAACTGTTAAAGGCTACCCAAAAGGCAAAATAGAAGATGTATGCACTGCAATAACACAGTGCTCGTTTGCCAAGAACATAGTGCCTGAGCTTCCGGAAGCAAAAATCCTGCAGGATGCGGACGGGCTGGAATCGACAGGCGCAATATCCATAATGAGAACATTCTCGTCAATAGGGCAGATGAAAAAGGCTTTTTATCATCAGAAAGACCCGTTTTGCAGGGCGAGGGAACCAAGCCCGTTAAGCTTTGGAATAGACTTATTTTATGCAAGGCTGCTTAAGGTCGGGAAAAGAATGCACACAAAGGCTGCCAAAAGGATTGCAAAGAAAAGGACGAGATTTCTTAAAGATTTCCTCAGCGAATTAGAAACAGAGCTTAAAGGCGAATAGCCCTCTTTTGTTTTCAAATCATTAAAAACAATTTTTTAACGCCGGAGGCAGGCTTTTCCGCCATAAGATATTGTTCAAATATCGGCAGATGGTGCCTTTCTTAAACGATTTTTGCGGTTTGGGCGTAAATGCCCCGTGGAATAGCCAAGCGCAAGAACCGCCAAAAGTAGGATATGCCGAAGTTTGAAGAGAACCCCGCCATAACAATCTTTATATACTATTTTGCCCTTAGAAATAGCATTAAATTAAAAAAGAGGGCTGTCTCATCATATGCTATGATTTGCCTTGGAATAGAAAGCACAGCGCACACGTTCGGGATAGCTTTAATGAAAGACAAGAAAGAGTTATCTTCAGCTTCTGACACATTCACAACAATAGAAGGCGGAATGAACCCGCCTGTTGTTGCAAGGCATCACATTGAACTGAAAGACAAGTTGTTGCAAAAGGCGCTGGTGGATGCTAATATCGAGCTTGAAGATATTGACTTAATATCTTTTTCAAAAGGTCCAGGATTGGCTCCGTGCCTGCACGTCGGAAAGAACTTTGCAGTTGAATTGGCAAAAAAACTTAAAATTCCTTTAATCGGAGTCAACCACATCTGCGCGCATCTTGAAATCGGAAGGATGATTACAGGCACGAAAGACCCTGTCTTTGTTTTCGTGTCAGGCGCAAACACGCAAATTATAGCGCATGAGGGCGGAAAATACAGGGTTTTTGGAGAAACATTGAGCATTGGATTGGGAAATGCGCTGGACAAGTTCGGAAGGATTGTCGGCTTGGGATTCCCGGCAGGACCGAAGATAGAAGATTTTGCCAAGACGGGAAAGCTGATTGAATTGCCCTACGTCGTAAAAGGAATAGATGTTGACTTCGCAGGCATAATAACAAAAGCTGAAATGCTTTTCAGGAAAGGCGCAAAAATTGAGGACTTGTGCTTTTCACTTCAGGAAACCTGCTTTGCAATGCTTGCGGAGGTCACTGAAAGGGCTGTTGCGCACTGCGACAAGAAGGAAGTCATATTAATAGGAGGGGTGGCAGCGAACAAGAGGTTCTGCGAAATGCTTGATTCAATGTGCAGGGACAGGGGCTGCAAGTTCCATCCTGTCCCTTTGAAATACTGCGGCGACAATCCTGTGATGATTGCGTGGCAGGGCATTCTGGAATACAATTTTAACAAGAGGGAAGAGAATTTGGATACTGTTGAAATCAACCCGAAATGGCGCATTGATGAGATGGAAGCTGAGTGGTATTAGTAAATTATCCGGGATTTTGGCAAAACATCAAAAATCACTCAAAATCCGTATTGTCAGCAAAAAGCCTAAAAAACAAAAAACCAAAAGGTTTATAAATAACCTCGTATCTCTCTTTTGAAAATGGCAGAAACATTTCTCTCAGTCGGCACTATGCATATCAAGAACGCGGTTTGAGGGGAATATTTCGTTTAGGCCCTGGTAGTGTAGCCCGGCCTATCATGCAACCCTGTCACGGTTGCGACCCGAGTTCAAATCTCGGCCAGGGCGTGAGCGAAGCGAACGCCATGGACGATATGGGATGAAGTCCCTGCATCGGTCAGGGCGTGACGGACCGGTAGCGCAGCCTGGTAGCGCACCTGAGCAATTGCGGTGTCACTTTTACCAGGCTTGGAAGATATCAGGTGGTCGCGGGTTCGAATCCCGTCCGGTCCATGCGAAGCATGGAGCGGATGGTGCATCGCAAAGCGATGCAAACCGTCCGGTCCATAAGGGTTTAACACCCTTATCAACCTATTCGAGAACAGAGGTTCTCGGATATCCGAAAGCCGGACGCTTTCGAATACGTGGCGGGCATAAAGCCCGCCGAGCGCCATCCGTAGTGCGATGGCGCGAACAAGGAAGATAAGGCCCATCATTCACAGGCAAACCTTCCGCCCTGCGGGGCGGGCGGCAGAAGGAAACAAAAATAAAAATGGCTGAAAAATTCGACATTCAGGAGCATAAGCTTATCCCGAAGCACACAAAGCTTAGTGACGATGAGGCGCAAAAGCTTCTTGAGCAGTACAATGTTTCCTTAAGGCAGCTGCCAAAAATTCTTAAATCAGACCCAGCGCTGAAAAACATTGAGACAAAGCCGGGCGACGTGATAAAAATTGAAAGGGAAAGCCCGACAATAGGAAAGGTAAATTTTTATAGGGTGGTAATCAATGCTTAACGAGCGCAGCGAAGGTAAGTATTCGAGAATCGAAGATTCTCGGATATCCGAAAACCGCAGTTTTCGAATACTTCGAAGGAACAGGGTGAACTGAGAATGCCTGATTCTAACTTCCTCATAAGAAAGTACTTTGAAGAGCACGCTCTCACAGACTTTAACAGGAAGTCATTCAATCATTTTGTTGAAATAGAAATCCCTAAGATAGTGAAAGAAGTCGGCGACATTGTCCCGACCGTAATCCCCCCTGATGTAAATGATTTCAGGATAAGGTTTGACAACATAAGAATCGAGAAGCCTAAAATACAGGAAGCAGACGGCTCAAGAAAAGACATTTATCCGATGGAAGCAAGGCTCAGGCAGCTTACATACTCAGCGCCAATGCACCTTGATGTCACTGTCCACATTGACGGGGTGCAGAGGGAGGCATTCTCAACCCCAATCGGAAAAATGCCGGTCATGCTCAGGTCTAAGTACTGCAACCTGGCAGGGCTTTCAAGGGAGGAGCTTATCAAGCACGGCGAGGACCCTGACGACCCGGGCGGATATTTCATACTTAACGGAAATGAAAGGGCATTAATCACAGTAGAGGACCTTGTTCCAAACAAGCTTTTCGTGCAGGAAAGCTCCGGGCCGAGCAAGTTCACTGCAAAGCTCTTCTCGCACAAGGAATCATACAATATTCCCCATGCGATAGAGCAGATGCGCGACGGAATAATCTACATCTCTTTCACGAGATTCAAGAGGGTGCCTGTCATGTATGTCATCAAGTCCTTGGGGCTTGTGAAGGACCAGGACATAATGCAGCTCATCTGCGATGAGAAAATGTACGATGAAGTTTATCTTAATCTCCATGACTTAAGCGACATAAGGACATCAGAAGATGCACTGAATGTTCTTGCCGCAAAAGGGGCAATCACTGTCCAGCCAAAGGAAAGCAAGACAGACAAGGCGCTTGAGCAGCTTGACCAGTTCTTATTGCCGCACATTGGCGTAACGCAGAAAGACAGGGCATTGAAGGCATACAATCTTTGCAAAATTATCAAGAAGTTCCTCCAGATTTCAAAAGACGGGGTAACGCCTGCTGACAAGGACCATTACAAGAACAAGAAATTAAAATTATCAGGCGACTTGATGGCAGAGCTCGTGAGGGTTAACATGAAAGTGCTTGTCAATGACATACTTTACAACTTCCAGAGATTAGTCAAGAGAGGCAAGTTCCAGTCAGTGAAGACAATCATAAGGGACAAGCTCCTGACTTCAAGAATAAAGAGCGCAATGGCAACAGGAACATGGGTTGGCGGCAGGAAAGGAATAAGCCAGAACCTTGACAGGATTAACTTCAGTGCTACAAAATCACATTTAACAAGGGTTGTTTCATTATTGTCAGCAACCCAGGAAAATTTCGAGGCAAGGGAATTGCACTGCACCCACTGGGGAAGGCTGTGCCCGATTGAAACCCCGGAAGGCACGCCTATCGGCTTGAGAAAGAACATGGCGATGCTTTGCGAGATAACACAGGAGGAGGTTCAGGAAGACAAGCTCAAGAAGTCCCTTGAAGCATTGGGCCTGAATCTGAAGAAGGGATTTTAAAATGGTCTGCGAACGAAGTGAGTGGACCCTCGAAGGTGCTCGAAAATCCGAGATTTTCGGCACGGTAGAAAGCCCGAGGCTTTCTGCGCACCGAAAACGTGCGACGTTTTCGATTGCCCCGAAACAAAGTTTCGATGGGAACAGGGTGGAATGAGAATGGTAGATGTATACATTGACGAGAAATTCATTGGAACTGTTGACAGCGCAAAGGAGTTTGTAAAGTCTGTCAAGGCAGAAAGAAGAGCAGGAAAGCTGCCGTTTGCGCTTAATGTTTCTTACGACTCTGACTTTAATGAGGTGGTCATAAACACAATAACAGGCAGGGCAAGAAGGCCATTGATTGTTGTTGAAAACGGCGAGCCAAGGCTCAAGGAAGAGCACTTGAAAAAGCTCAAGTCAGGCGAGCTGTCATGGGACGGGCTTGTCAAGGAAGGAGTCATTGAGTATCTTGACGCTGGTGAAGAGGAAGAGGCTTTTGTTGCATTAAACGACAAGTACCTTACAAAAGAGCACACTCATCTTGAAATCAGCCCGATTGCAATACTGGGCATGGTTACATCGCTTGTTCCTTATGCAAACTTCGGGCAGTCTTCAAGGCTTAACAGGGGCTCAAAAACCCAGAAGCAGAGCCTTGGAATGTATGCGTCAAACTTCCTGCTCAGGATTGACACTGATGTGAGCTTATTGCATTATCCGCAGAGGCCTATTGTAAAATCATTTGTCCATGATGTAAGCAAATATGACAAGCACCCTTCAGGCCACAACATAACAATTGCAGTCATGAGCCTTGACGGATACAACATGAAAGATGCAATCATACTTAACAAGGGCTCTGTTGAAAGGGGGCTTGCAAGATCAAGCTACTACAGGCCTTATGTTGTTGAGGAATTAAGGTACCAGGGAGGGCTTGTAGATGAGATAGCTGTCCCTGACAAGGATGTAAAAGGCTACAAGTCAGAGGAGGATTACAGGTATCTAGAGGATGACGGAATTGTTTATCCCGGCGCAAAGCTTCTGGAAAACGAGGTTGTCATCGGAAAAACATCGCCCCCAAGATTCCTTGGCGAGTTGGAAGAGTTCAGCATTGCCGCAAACATGAGAAGGGAAAGCTCCCTTACTGTAAAACAGGGAGAGCGCGGCACAGTTGACTTTGTCGTGATTACAGAAAATGAGGAAGGAAACAAGCTTATTCAAGTAAGGCTCAGGGACCAGA
The DNA here is from genome assembly GCA_030018575.1 of Nanobdellota archaeon. Taxonomy (GTDB): domain Archaea; phylum Nanobdellota; class Nanobdellia; order SCGC-AAA011-G17; family GW2011-AR17; genus UBA9640. Next base: position 11,411 of record JASEIA010000008.1, read on the forward strand.
GAAATCCGGAAATCGGGGACAAGTTTGCATCAAGGCACGGGCAGAAAGGTGTTATAGGAAGGATTGTTCCGCAGGCTGACATGCCTTTCACTGCGTCAGGAATAGCGCCTGACCTGATTTTCTCGCCCCACTCGCTTCCTTCAAGAATGACAATATCGCACTTGATTGAGGTTATTGGCGGCAAAGTGGGTGCGTTGTCAGGAAGGTATATTGACGGCAGCACATTTGCGGCAGAAAGCGAGGCTGACCTGAGAAAAACGCTTCTTGAAATGGGTTTCAGGGAAAACGGCACTGAAAAAATGTATAACGGAATTACAGGAGAAGAGTTCACGGCCCAGATATTCGTTGGCAGCATGTATTACATGAAATTAAAGCACATGGTTGCAAACAAGCTGCACGCAAGGGCTTCAGGAAGAATCCAGCTTTTGACAAGGCAGCCTATTGAGGGAAGAAGCAAGGGCGGCGGCCTGAGGCTTGGGGAAATGGAAAAGGACTGCTTTGTTGCGCACGGCGCATCATTGCTGCTTAAGGAAAGGTTTGATTCAGACAGGACAGTTGTGCACGTATGCGAAAGCTGCGGCATGCTTGCTGTCTACGAAGAGGGAAAAGGCAAGGCATACTGCACAAAGTGCGGAGCTAATATTGAAGTTTCATCAGTGGAGATGAGCTATGCATTCAAGCTTTTGCTTGACGAGCTTAAGGCAATCGGGATATACCCGCAGATTCACCTGAAGAGCAAGTATTGAGGAAAAAATGTACACATCATACAAAAGGATAGACAAAATAACTTTCGGCATGCTTTCGCCAAAGATGATAAAGAAAATGGCGACTGCAAAGATTGTAACCCCTGAGCTTTATGACAGGGAAGGCTATCCTGTTGACGGCGGGCTTATGGATATCAGGCTCGGCATCATAGACCCCGGGCTTAGATGCAAGACCTGCGGCGGAAAGCTGAAGGAATGCCACGGGCACTTTGGCTACATAGAGCTTGCAAGGCCGATAGTGCACATTAATTATGCAAAGGTAATATTCAACTTCCTCCAGTGCACATGCAGGGAATGCTCAAGGGTAATGATACCTGAAGAAGAGAGGCAGAACATCCTTTCAAAGATTGACAAGTACCTGCAGAAAGGCAATGTGGACAGCTTCAGGAAAGCTGCAAAGCTTTCAAGGGTAATGTCGCGGTCAGTGAGAAAATGCCCGCACTGCAAGGCAAAGCAGCTTTCTGTCAAGATTGAAAAGCCGACAACATTCTTTGAGGATACAAAAAGGCTCAACCCGATAGAAATAAGGGCAAGGATGGAGAAGATAAGCGACGAGGATTGCCTTCTTCTCGGATTAAGGTCTGAATTTGCAAGGCCTGAATGGATGATACTCACAGTAATGGGGATTCCACCGGTTACAATGAGGCCGAGCATTACTTTGGAAACAGGCGAAAGAGCAGAGGATGACCTGACGCACAAGTTAAGTGATATAGTAAGAATAAACCAGAGACTGTTTGAAAACATTAACGCAGGAGCCCCTGAAATTATCATAGAGGACTTATGGGACTTGCTGCAGTACCACGTGACAACTTATTTTGACAATGAAGTAACGCAGGTTCCGCCTGCAAGGCACAGGAGCGGGCAGCCGCTGAAAACCCTCAGCGAAAGGATAAAGAGCAAGGAAGGCAGGTTCAGGCACAATCTTGCAGGAAAGAGGGTTAACTTTGCAGCAAGGACAGTAATTTCCCCCGACCCGAAGATAGGGCTTAATGAAGTCGGCATACCAATGGAAGTTGCGATGGAGCTTACTGTCCCGGAGGTTGTAACTGAATGGAATATTAACTGGCTCAAGGAGTATGTAAAGCGCGGGCCAAAGCAGTACCCTGGCGCAAATTATGTTGTAATGGAAGATGGAAAAAGGAAGAAGATAAGCCCTGAAACACAGGAGCAGATAATGAATGAGCTTGCCATAGGGCAGGCTGTTGAAAGGCATGTTCTTGACGGGGACGTTGCAATCTTTAACAGGCAGCCTTCGCTGCACAGGATGTCAATCATGTGCCACAAGGTAAGGGTCCTGCCTGGAAAATCATTCCGCCTTAACCCTGCCGTATGCAACCCGTATAACGCTGATTTTGACGGCGATGAAATGAACCTGCATATTCCGCAGACTCAGGAAGCGATTGCAGAAGCTGAAATACTCATGGAAGTCCAGACTCAGATAATGAGCCCCAAAAACGGGCTGAACATCATTGGCTGCATTGAGGATGCTGTCACAGGTAATTACCTGCTTACAAAGCGGGCTGAGATGCCAAAGGACGAGGCGGTAATGCTTCTTATCAGCATAGGCATTGACAATGCGGAAAAGTTCAGCAAGTTCAAGGCAAATGTCACGGGAAAAGAGATATTCAGCGCCTTGCTGCCGAAAGACTTCAACTTTGTCGGCTTCTCAAAGAACTGCAAGAAGCACAAGGTTTGCGAAGGCAAGAAATGCGAGACAGACGCATTCATAGTGATAAAGGACGGCAATCTTGTTTCAGGAGTGATTGACAGCAACACAATTGGGGAGGGAAACGGCACTTTGCTCAGGGACATCCACAGGATTTTCGATGAAAAGACTTCAGTAGACCTGTTTGGCAAGATATTCAGGCTTGGCATTGCGTATCTGAACAAGTGCGGCTTTACAATCAAGACATCAGACGCAGACATACAGGCTGAAATACAGGGAAAGGTGAAAGAGATTCTGGAAACGGCTGAAACAGATGTTGACAAGCTTATTGCTGATTTCAAGGCAGACAAGCTGAAAGCAGGCGTTTCAATGAATGTCCGCGACACTCTTGAAAGAATGATACTGCAGAGGCTGAACGAAGCAAGAAATGAAATAGGAAAGCTGATTGCGCGAAGCGCAGCCCCGGGAAACTCCTCATTGATAATGTCGCAGTCAGGCTCAAAGGGAAATATTTTGAACTTAGCTCAGACAGCTGCATTGGTAGGGCAGCAGGCATTGAGAGGAAAGAGAATAAGCAAGGGGTACAGGAACAGGACACTTTCAATATTCAGGCAGAATGACCTAAGCCCGGCAGCGCACGGCTTTGTAAGGCACAGCTACAAGAAGGGGCTTAATCCCTATGAGTTCTTTTTCCATGCAATGACAGGAAGGGACTCGCTCATGGACACTGCATTAAGAACCCCGAAATCAGGCTATCTGTATAGGAGATTGGCAAATGCAATGCAGGACCTTAAGATTGAGTATGACTATACAGTAAGGGACGCGAACAACACAATCGTGCAGTTCACTTACGGGGACGACGGGCTTGATGTTTCAAAAACAGACGGCGGAACAATTGACGTGAAGAAAATCATAAATGAAATTGAGGGAACGCAGTAAAATGGCAGTTGATGATGCGCTAATAAAGGAATACAAGGGAAGGTTTCCCGAGCCTTTGCTGAAGGCATTCAAGGCGTATGCCGATGAAGTCGGGCTTTCAAAGGCGAACCAGAAGAAGGCAATCGGGCAGGTGGAGCACAAGTATCTTGCATCAAAGATACACCCGGGAGAGGCGATAGGCATTGTGACAGCTGAATCATTCGGCGAGCCCGGCACGCAGATGACATTAAGGACATTTCACTTTGCAGGCGTTGCAGAGGCAAACATCACGCTTGGGCTGCCCCGCTTGATTGAGATATTTGACGCAAGAAAGGATATAAGCACGCCCATAATGGAGATTTTCCTTAAGAAGCAGCCGAAAGACGAGAGGGAGCTTGAAAAGATAATTGCAAGCACCAAGGAAATAAAGCTTGCGGAAGTCATTGAATCAATCACAATAAACATTGCAAAGATGCAGATTGAAGTCATGCTTAACAGGAAGAGAATGAAAGACCTGGAAATAACGCCCGACGCATTGCGCAAGGGGCTTGGCGTGTCTTTGAAAACAGTTGACATAATCGACAAGGATGATTTGCTTGTGATGAAGCCAAAAGTGAAGGAGCTTACGCTGCCAAGCCTTTATTCAATAAAGGAGAAGATAAAGGAAGCGCCCATAAAAGGCATTGAAGGCATAAAGCAGGTTCTGCCTGTAAAGAGAAATGAGGAAGTTTTGCTTATATCGTCAGGAACCAACTTAAAGAAGGTTCTGGAGATTGACGCTGTTGACGGAACAAGGACCCTCTCAAACGACATCTTTGAGATTGCAAAGGTTCTTGGGATAGAAGCTGCAAGAAACGCGATTATTAGGGAAGTTTCAAGGGTATTGCATGACCAGGGGCTTGAGATCGATGACAGGCACATAATGTTTGTGTCTGACTTGATGACAACCACGGGTGTTGTCAAAGGCGTTACAAGAAGCGGAATCACGGGCGAGAAGGAAAGCGTTTTGGCTCGCGCGTCTTTCGAGACGCCGATTGTCCATTTGATTAACGCAAGCATGGTGGGCGAAGTTGACAAATTGAATTCAGTTGTTGAGAACGTATTGATTAACCAGCCAATCCCGTTGGGAACAGGATTGCCTGGGCTTGTAACTAAAATGAAGGGGGACGAAAAAGATGAGCAGTGAGCTTAAGGCTGTTTTGAAAGAAAAGAATATCGTGATTGGCACAAATGAGACCATCAAGAAGCTGAAGCTTGGGAAGGTAAAGAAGGTTTTATTGGCTTCAAACTGCCCGAAGTCAGTGAAGGATACAATAGCGCATTACGCAAAGATTGCAAATGCAGTTGTTGTTGAGCTTGATGTGCCTGACAAGGAAATCGGTCTGCTCTCAAAAAGGCCGTTCGGCGTTTCTGTTTTGAGCTGTTAAAAGATGGTAAGCTTTGATATGAAGACAATAGGATTCATCAACATATTTGAGAATCTGACGCATGCTTCTGTCAAGGACTGCTTTGCAGAAGGGGATTCGCTTGTGTTCATCATTGATACAGGGCAGATGGGGCTTGCCATTGGAAAAGGCGGGGCGAACATAAAGCATGCTTCCTCTGTTTTCAAGAAAGAGATAAAAATCTATGAATTCAACCCTGAGCCTGTTGAGTTTGTGAGGAATTTATTATATCCTCTTAAGCCGAAAGCTGTTGAAAGGCAGGATAATGTTGTTGTTATTAAGGCTTCTGATACTGTTGAGAAAGGTAAAGTGTTTGGCAGGGAAAAGACGAATTTGAAGAGAATTCAGGGAATTGTTTCTAAGTATTTTGAAATTGAAGTGAAGGTTGAGTAGAAACTTTCTTTGCCTTGAGGCATAAAATATCTTTGTATTCCTTTTCCCCGAACAGAACAGGGTAAAATGTATCCCCCTCCAGTGTTGTTTGCTGAAAATTTGCTAATGCAGGATGGATATTTCCTTTCTTAAGAATGTCGTAGACGGAATATATCTCTTTCTCTGCAAGAGGGGCAGAGCTTTCTGGTATCCCGATATTCTGAAGGCATTTTAGTATTATCTCCTTGGCAGTTTCAGTTTTCACATTATTGCTGAATTCAATTGAAATGCCGCATCGCACATGGTCGATTAATGATTTGCCATTTGCAATTACTGGTTCCATAAACACTATTTTGTTTATGGGCACCAACTGCGCCAATTTCAATGCCTCTTTTTTTGTAGCCACTATGAAACTTTCCGTGTCTGCTGTAGTAGAGTGGATATCTATGACATAATCGCACTTTCCCAGCTCTTTGGAAATTGCTGCAGCCAGTCTTTCTTCATGGTTTCCGTTTTCATTCCCGGGAAAGCACCTGTTCAGGTCAGTGCCGATGAATCTTTTATCCTGTTTCATTGCTTCCTCATTTGCAATAACTAGAATGAGGCTTCCTGCTCTTGGATTTATATTTTTTAGGATCTCTATTATTTCGCTTCCAATCGTCTCATTCCCATGCAGGCATCCTACAATTCCGATTAGGGGTTTCCCGCTGCCAAGGATTAGTTTTTGCATTACTTCAGCCCCCCTAATAGCAAGACAGAGTCCCCTGCATTATAATCGACGTTCAGCACATTATCGAAAAAATCATCAGCGCGCGGATGCCTTTGCACTTTATCATAAAGGCAGGTTCCGTATGTAGCCTTTCCTACCATTGTCTCTTCGCAAAACCTTTCCATCTTAAGATAGTCTCTTGCAATTATTGAGGCCAATTGCCTTATGCTCTCTGGCGTGCCTTCCTTATTAGGGTAAAGCCTTTTAACTAACTTTTCCGTTGCAGCATAGATAACAGGGTTCTGCGTTCTCATTGCAACAAAATCAAAGTTACCCGAGGATAATGCAAGCTTATTTACCATATTAAAAAACCCATGCTTCTGGAACTCTCGTTCCACCACTATGCCGCTTAGGTAGAGAATAAATGCTTCATCAAGGTTCAGCACATCGTATGAAGAAAACCCGATTATTTTCTTCTCCTGCCTGATAAGATAGAGGGTATCAACGTTCATCACATGATTTTCCACATCTTCCATGGTAATCTTCGTGCCAAAGCCGTTTCTTGCTATCTCGGCAAGCCTGCATACAAGCGTGTCCCTTTCCTGCCCTAAAAAATATTTGCCGGGCGCATCAATGCAATCGATTGTTTTTTCCTTGCGCATAAGAGCCGAAAGACTCAAGAAACCATTAAGCTCTTTAGTTGCCTTCCGATTTATCTCTGCTATCTCGATTAATTGTCTTGATGTTCTCATTTCAGTTACCCCTGCGATTTAAGCCCGCTCGGCTTGTTACGTATTATCTCTGGAGGGCTGTATTTATATTTTGTGTCATAAATAGCAATATTTATATACTAGTTACACTTTTATGTTATATATGGCACAAATAGAGCTATTGGTAAGGGACTTTTTCAACAAGCACCCGGACATAAGGCAGGCAAGGAAGAAAGGGCTTGTGAACAGGAGGGCTCTGGCAAGATACATAGTCAAAGCAGAGCATTTGGAGCACACGACAATAGATGCCCTGATTTCCGTATTAAGAAGGTTTGACACTGAAAAAGCAAAGGATGAAGAGCAGTTTAACAAGCTTCTTGCGGAAGTTACAATCTCAACAAAGGAAAATATAGTTATACTTACCCTGAAAAAATCGCCAAGGGCAATAGAAAAGCTGGCAAAAGTGATTTCCTGCATTGACTATAGCAAGGGAGAAATACTTAAAATTGTGCAGGGCGCATTGTCCCTGAAAATTTTCATTGATGAATCTAACCTGAAAGCCATAAAGGAAATATTTGATGATAAAGACATTATCAGCATAATGAAGAATCTTGCAGAAATAAACATCCTCTTTCCCAAAGAGGCTATGGAAGCAAAAGGAGTATTGTCTTATATTGCATCACAGCTCGCAATGGAAGGCATTAATCTTATCGAGCTTATCACATGCACGCCCGAGCTTACATTGTATGTTGAAAAGAAGCATTTGCTGAAAGCATACGAGGCGCTCTGGAAGCTTGAAGAAAGCGCAAAGGCGAATCAGGGAAAGATTAATAAACAAAAGTAAAGGAGTATGATATGATGGCAGATTTCAAGGTAACGCCGTGGGAAGTATCAGGCGACATTGACTATGACAAGCTTATAGCTGAGTTTGGCGTTGAAAAGCTGAGCGATGCAATGCTTGAAAGGATAAAGAAGCATACTCATGATTTGCATTTCATGCTCCGCAGGAAAGTGTTCTTTGCTCATCGCGACATGAAATTCCTTCTGGATGAGTACGAGAAGGGAAATAAGTTCTTTTTGTATACAGGAAGGGCGCCATCTGGTCCTGTGCATTTGGGACACCTAATGCCTTGGATATTCACAAAATGGCTTCAGGATTCCTTTGATGTTGAGCTTTGGTTCCAGTTTCCTGACGAGGAGAAGTTTTTGTTCAAGCAGGAGCTTGACTTTGAAAAAGTGCAGGGCTATTTGAATGACAACATGCTTGACGTGATTGCTCTTGGCTTTGACCCGAAGAAAACGCATTTCATTATTGACACAAGGGATGCTGATTTGATGTACAAGGAGGCGTGCAAGGTTGCAAAGAAAATCACGTTTTCAATGGTAAAGTCAACTTTCGGGTTGTCCAATGAAAATAATATCGGCTCAATATTTTACACTTCAATGCAGGCAGTGCCTGCGTTTTTGCCGTCTGTTATTGCCGGAAAAGAAATGCCCTGCTTAATACCGCACGCAGTTGACCAGGACCCGCATTTCAGGCTGACAAGGGATATACTCCCCAAATTAGGGCATTACAAGCCTGCTTCAATCCAGTGCATGTTCCTGCCTCCTTTAAGCGGCGTTGAAGGCAAGATGTCTGCCTCGTCTGCTTCTGAAGAAGCTATTTTTACCACAGACACTCCTGAGATGGTCAGGAAGAAGATTAACAAGTACGCATTCTCAGGCGGGCAGGCTTCAATTGAAGAGCACAGGATAAAAGGCGGAAACCCGGATGTTGACGTAAGCTTTCAATACCTCAGGATGCTTTTCGAGCCTGATGACAAGAAGCTGCAGAAGATATACGATGATTACAAGAGCGGAAAGCTTTTGACAGGCGAGCTGAAAGCCATTTTAATTGAGAAAGTGAATGCTTTTCTGAAGAAGCATCAGGCTGAGAGGGAGAAAGCGAAAGCCAAGGTTGAGAAGTTTTTGCTAAAGCGTTAAGGTTATATACTTCTTTTTGTTCCTTATTTTTGCATTTGGGGATATAGCATAACCCGGCAGTGCGGCCGGCTCCAGACCGGCTGATCAGGGTTCAAATCCCTGTATCCCCATATAATATTCAGAAAGGATTAACATAAGATTATTAGTACGCAAACAAAATGGATATGGGGCCTGGAACGAAGTGACAATGCCCTGTATCCCCACTTTATATTTTGACAGGTAAAAGATGGCACCGCTCGGGTTTTCAACAGGATGCATGTATAAAAGCAGCTTGACTCTGGATAACATAATCTCATTCTATTCGCATATAGGCGCTGATGCGCTCGAGATTAACTTTGCAACCATAAAGGAATTGGCTGACTTTAAGTATGACAGGGATTTGCTGGAAACAATCAGGGGCTTTTCTTACGTCAGCCTTCACGCGCCTTTCAAGGGCATTAGATACGGGAACAATGATTTCTCGAGGCATACTCTTGACGAGGGCAAGGAAAAGATAACAGTCCATATAGGCAAAACATATTTTTCTCCTGCTTAATAGCAACATTTATATATGGCAGCAATATCCTGCTTATCGAGGGGGTAACTGAAAAATGGAAAGAAAAGAGCTCACAGACTTGCTGGTGAACAGCGTGAAAGGCTCTAGCTATGTAGATACAGTTGCAAGCAATGATTACCTGAGAACATTGGATAATTATTACAGATTAGCCCCTGACACTCCGGATTTTGCAAGAAAAAGTTATTTGAGAAGCATACAGGATACTCTTGTTTCATTGAACGACATTCAGGTTGAAGGCATAATAAACAAGGAATTCATGGCAAAAGTAGGATACAGCCAGAAGGCTTCAGCAATAGGCTCATTATTGGCGGCTGCAATGCCTTTAAACCCTTATGTGGGCGCTTTGGGCTTGGGCTGCTTGGCATTGTTTGCCGGCATTACAATTGCAAAGCACAGGGTCAAGAAGCAGACTCACTTGAAGGATATGCAGAAAGTTGCAGATGAATTAGCACCTGTAAGGGATGAATTAAAAAAGGTTGAGCTTCAAGAGCTTGATTATGTCCTGCAGCAAAACAAGGCAGAAATAATGCCTTACCTTGGCAAAGATATTTAAACAAGCCATACATAACTCCCATTGATGGGGTGGGTGAATTTCTCAACATACAATGCGGATTATCTTCTTGTATATGCAGCACATTTGAGGGATGCTGACGACGCTGTTTTTAATGATGAGAATATAACCTCTCTTGATGCAATTGTTCTTGAGAACGCAGGGCACGGCCCCCATGTTACAGGCGGCAGTCAGCTTGGATTGGGATTTCTGCCTAAGTTTTATGAAACAATAATGAAGCAATCGCACAAGCACAGCAAGCTGATTTACCTTCTTGATGCAGACGTCTCTGCTTTTGGGCTTGCTGCCGGCATTGCATTGTTTGCAGCGCCGCTTGTTTTGGCGAAGAAGGCATTCGGGCAGGCAAAGCAGGATATAAGGGGGGCTTGTGATAATGAAAAGACAGACAGGAGGCAGTTTCTCAAAGGGTTTACAAAGGGGATTTTCGGGTTGTGGCTTCTTAATGGCTATTCAGGAATGTTCGCAGCAGCCCTTACCAAAGGCGAAACCCATAATTATATTGAATCGGCAACGTCTTCTGTGCACAGGCTGCCTCCAAACCCATTTGTCGAAGGCAGGAACTGTGTTGCGGCAAGAAAAACAGAGGAGTTTGTTGTCCCTCTTTTGAAAGAATATAGGGAAAGAAGGCCGAAGATTGCGATTGTCTTCGGCGGAGGGCATTCCGGGTTAAAAGAATGTTTGCAGGGAAAAGCTTGGAGGGATTCAGTGCTTGCCGCGTACAAGCAGGCAAACTATCTCGGGCTTGACATTTACACGCTGGACAATGTCTGGGAAATGTGGCCTTCAACTTCTGAGTATAAGGATTATGAGATATTCGGGCAAAACTGGCGCGCTACAAAGTACAAGTCAGGATTGTTCTAGGCTTCTCTTTTAATAGTTAACTTTTTATATCTATTCCAAGTTCTCTTTAGCTTATGAAATCAGTTAAAACAAGGCAGGAATTAATAAAAGCTTACATTGACTTTTTCAAAAGCAAAAGCCATAAGGAAGTTCCGAATTCTGCTTTAATACCGCAGAATGACCCTACTGTCTTGTTTACAACAGCAGGAATGCACCCGCTGGTTCCTTTTCTTCTTGGGCAAAAGCATCCCTTGGGAAAAAGGCTTTGCAATGTGCAGAAATGCATAAGGACAACTGACATTGATTCTGTCGGAGACAAGCTGCATTTAACTTTCTTTGAAATGCTCGGCAACTGGAGCCTTGGGGATTATTTCAAGAGCGAATCAATTGAATACTCGTTTGAATTCCTCACAAAATCATTGGGAATATCTTTAGGCATGCTTTCATTCACCTGCTTCAAGGGCGACAAGGATGCGCCTGCTGACAGGGAAGCTGCTGAGAAATGGAAAAAGCTTGGGGTAAAGGAAGACAGGATTGCTTTCCTTCCAAAAGAGGACAACTGGTGGGGGCCTGCAGGCAAGACAGGGCCTTGCGGACCTGACACTGAAATCTTTTTCTGGGTAGGAAAGGGAAAGCCGCACGGCAATCCGGGCATTAACCCGAAAGACTGGGCTGAAATCTGGAACAATGTGTTTATGCAGTATGAGAAAAAGGAAGACGGAAGCTTTGCTGAGCTCAAGCAGAAAAACATTGACACTGGCATGGGCGTTGAAAGGACAGTTGCCACATTGAATGGAAATGAATCTGTTTATGAAACAGACTCATTATTGCCATTGATAAGAAAAGCAGAGGAATTGTCTGCAAAGAAATACAATGGCGAAACTGCAAAGAGCATGAGAATAATTGCAGACCACATAAGGGCTTCTGTCATGCTTTTGGCAGAAAATGTAAAGCCTTCAAACGTTGAGCAGGGCTATGTATTAAGGCGATTGATAAGAAGGGCAGTGAGGCACGGCAGGATGCTTGGGATTGAAGGAAACTTCACTCATCTTATTGCAGAGGAAGTGCTTAAGATTTATCCTGATTATGCGCACGTGCAGAAAAACAGGGAATTTATATTAAAGGAATTAAAAGCAGAGGAAGAAAGGTTCTCAGAAGTTCTTGAAAAGGGAATAAGGTATTTTGAAAGGATTAAGCAGGACATAAAGGGAAAAGTAATTGACGGGAAGACAGCTTTCCTTTTGTACCAGAGCTTTGGCTTTCCGATTGAGATGACGCAGGAGCTTGCAAAGGAAAACAATCTTGAGGTTGACATCCTGGGCTATGAAACAGAGCAGGCAATGCACCAGGAATTAAGCAGGACAGCGACTGAAGGCAAGTTCAAGTCAGGGCTTGCTGACAATTCAGAGGCAACAGCAAGGCTGCACACTGCAACGCATTTATTGGATGCTGCATTAAGGCAGGTGCTTGGCTCGCATGTAGAGCAGAGGGGCAGCAACATAACATCTGAAAGGCTGAGGTTTGACTTTTCGCACGATTCAAAAATGGCTCCTGAGCAGTTAAAGGAAGTTGAGAAGATTGTGAATGACAATATAAAGAAACAGCTTGATGTAAAAAGAGAGGAAATGACTGTTGATGGCGCAAAAAAGCTGGGCGCAGTAGGCGTGTTTGAGCACAAGTACGGGGAAAAGATATCTGTTTACACAATCTGCGACCCGAAGAATGTCTACAGCAGGGAAATCTGCGCAGGCCCTCATGTTCAGAACACAAAAGAGCTTGGAAAATTCAAAATCCTGAAAGAGGAAGCCTCTTCAAAAGGCGTGAGAAGGATTAAGGCTGTGCTGGAAGCGTAATCTGTTTTCGGATTTTTGTCTATATTTTCAACTTTTTGCTGTTTTTTCCGGGAATGCTGAAGGATTTTCATAAATTTGTTTTCATGCCTGATTTTTATATGCTGGTTTTTTAAACTGCAGCTGCATCCTTTTTTGGCATGAAAGAGTATTGCCATGTTGATTTGAGCGTCAAGTTTTGGAAAAAAGCCACTACAGGGATAGCGTGCCTCTGGATATAAAGCGGGAGTCACACCGGATGTGCGCTTAGCTCACACCTTAAGAAAAGCATTAGCAGGCATTTAATGAAAGAAGGTACAGGGGAGGAGAGAGCTAAATTATACGCCATTTGCATCTATTACTTAATAAATGATAAGCTTCAGAATACAGGAAAGCTTATTGTGTGCAACGACGAAAATTTCTATTTTGTAAGGAAATATCTAATAAGGCTTATCGGCAAATGCCCTTTTCCAATAATCAGCATAATTCAATACAGAAAAGAGCTTGGAAGATGCATAAAGTCCCCGGCAGATAATTTTGCGGCACACTATGCAAAACGCGGGCTTAGCGAAACAAAGCAGGGCATAGGCGTAAAACTGAGCCTTGTAAAGATAACTTTCAGAAAGGTAAGTGAAAAGTGGAATGAAATAAAAATGTAAGTGAGTAATGGCCTTTCCAACCGTTAACACGCCGTGAAGCGCTGGTTAACCTGCATACACAGGCTTTTTACGGAGCCGGCTCACTTACAGGAATAAAGGGGGCTTGCTACTATAAAAATCTTTGCTTTTTGGCAATGCTAAATCAGCCCATTTCTATCAAGAAAATCCTTTACTGCAAGAAACAATTTTTCATGACCTTTTGCATTTGGGTGAAGCCCGTCTTCAAGATGCTCAGGCTGCAGCAAATCAAAAATTCCGAAATAATAACAGCCACTTTTTACAGCTGCCTCCTTTATCTTCTCATCATACTTCTTTAAGTTGTCATTTGTATAATGAAAATCCGTTTGCCATGGTATTGGCGTGGTCTTTGCTTCATCAACTCCTGTGCATCCAAGCAGTACAATTTTTCCTGTGAACTTTTTTGCCTTCTTTATTAGTTTTTCAAGATTCTTTTGAAACTGCTCCAAAGGCACCATCTGCCTCTTTTTTGGCTTTACAGATATTGAATCATTGTTCCCAATTGTGATTATTATGAGATTTGGCTCCCGCGCCTTTGCCTCTGCATCAATTCTTTCCAAAAGCTCTTTTGTAGTGTCACCAGGAACACCCAAATTATATAC
>JASEIA010000090.1 GCA_030018575.1 Nanobdellota archaeon
GTCTTTCAGATATACCTAATGGAATTGTATAAAAATAAATGTCATTAGGTATAGATAACAAAAAGAGCCCATAAATCCTTATTATGAATAAGCATTCAACGACTTGTATAGCAATGGCGTAGGGGTTTTAAGGGGATGTTCCCCTTACCGCCTTTTACACTTCCTCGCTCTCTATCTCAAACTCGTCGTAAGTCGGAAGCTCCTCAACAACAGCAGGATAAAGCCCTTTAGCTTTTAAATCTTTCTTCAGGTTCTGCACAGCAGTCCTTGACATTAAAAGCCTTAATTTAACTTCATCAACAGCAATCACGTCAGCATTAACCTTGTGCTTTGCAACCAGCTCTTCCATAATCCCATTAAGCTTTGCAATTATCTTATCCTTTTCCTCTTTTGCCATGTTCCTTACCTTGTCATTATACCCAAAGGAAGGCTCAATGAAAAAGGCAGCGCCGCGAATAAGAGTATTTTCTTTTGTCAGCAAATCAAACTTCTGCCGAACATTCTTCGCCCTGCGGGCAATTCTCTTAGGCAATTGCACAGTATCCTTCAGAGAAACAGTGCAGTAATGCGCATCAAGATTAGTGTTCTTTGAGCAGTAATCAAGCAATGAAAGAGCCATTTCCTCGCTGCCTTTAACAGCGTATGAAATGTCATTTTTTGCCTCAAACTTATGCTCATACAATTTATTCACATTAGTGTCTGATATCTCTAATTCATTCAAGTTAAGAAAATGCACTTTCCCAGCAAGCAAGTCGATTAACTGCATTGTTTCTTTCTCTTTCCCGGGAATAACCGGTATCTCAACACCTTTCCTCATTGTAGTATGCACCTTCAATCTATCCCATAATCTTTTATCATCCAAAGAAGGATGAAACCTTATCTCATCCAGGCCTGCTTTCTCAAGCCTTTGAATTACTTTTTCATTCACAAGATCCAAAGGAGTATAAAGATGCACATGAAAGCCCTTCCCAAAAGCTTTCTTCAATGTCTTAATTATCTTGATTGTCCTGTCGATTCTAGCCAAAGGGTCCCCTCCTGTCAAGCCAGCCCCCTTGCTTTCGCAGAGCTTCGCTTCTTCTATAATCTGCTTCAGTTCAGAAACAGGCATCTCATTTGCATAAACAATATCCTTCCCAAACTTTAATTCAGATATCGGGCAAAAATAGCATGATGGCTTTTTAGGGCATATGCCAGTGACAAACACAACCTCCTTTAAACCCTTAACACAAAGCTGGCAGCCTTTCGGCAATTCCCCTATTGCATAGGACTTGTATGGCGTTTTTTGGATTGCGCGCATAGGGAAAGAGAGAAACAAGTGTAATTAAAAGCTTTTTGGAGCTTATGCTTAGCCACTTTCCATAATATTTCAAACTGCTTCCTATACGAATCCGCAGTACGTGCTTTTGTATCATTACTCCATCAAGTAACGATAGTTATTTAAATAAGTAACGATTACCTTATCCTATGATTTCAAATGAAAAGACGGGCTTGTTAAGCATATGGAAAGACAGGTTATTCGAAGGATTGAGTATATCTGAGATAATGGCTATTGCAAAGAAAAACTCAAAGCCGTGGGTTTTTAATGCTTTAAAGCTGCTTGTTAAAAAAGAGCTCCTGCTCTCGGAAAGGAAAGGCAATCTGGACATATACAGATTAAACATAGATAATCCCTGTCTATGGCAAATGATGCAATATCTTGAAGCGCAGGAAAGCCTTGGATTTCCGCTTATGCATATAATAACTGAAGCAATAAAGGCAATCCCTGAAAGAAACTACTGCCTTCTTGTGTTCGGAAGCTATGCAGAAGGCAGGCAGAAGAAAGATTCTGACCTTGACATATGCTTCCTTGTGGAAAATGATATTCAGGAAAAAAAGATCAAGCCATACTTTAATGACGTCAAGCTAAATACGACAGCGCATATAGACGAGCATTATATTACATTTGAGGATTTTGTAAAGATGCTGCTAAGGCATGAAGAGAATCTTGCAAAGCAAATCTTAATAAAGCACAAGCTGTTTCTTAATGCAGACATTTACTACCGGCTTGTAAGGGAGGCGCATGAGCATGGATTCAAAGGCATTGCTTTATCTGGAGAGGGCAAAAAATGAGCTTGACCTTGCGGGGGCAATTTTCAAGGTTTCCACAAAGCCGGAAATCAAGCTTTTGCTTGAATTAAAGGAAGACGCAACTTTTTTCAGCGATGCAATAAGCAATGCATATTATTGCATATTCTATTGTGCGAAAGCATTCCTCTGTTCCAAAGGAATTATCACAGAGCCTCCTGAAGAGCATCAAAAAACATATGCTGAGTTTGAAAAATTTGTCCTTTCAGGGGAGATTGACGTTGAGCTGCTGAATATCTACGAGTCGCTCGTTGTCAGAGCGGATGAACTGCTCGGCATTTTCAAGTGGGAAAAATCAAAGAGGGGGAAATTTACATACAGGAAGCTGCCACAGGCAAACATAGAGCCTGCAATTGAGAGCATTTCAAATGCAGAGAAATTCCTGAAGAATATCAACTTATTGCTAAGGGCTGAATAGAAAGCAGCTGAAATTATGAAATTATTATCATAACAATTATTGTATAGGCAATTATATGTAGGTTCTCGGGCTTTTCAGCAATTAAGTACTTCTTTGCAAAAACCAATAATTTCTTGTCTCTTGTAACCAATATAAATCTTCTTTTAAGGCAAATTGCCATATGAAGGCAGTCATAGAAGCTGATTGCATATTTTGATACAGTTTCAAAGTCCCTTGCCAATACATATTCCTCATCCGTGGGTGCAACAGCGTAACAATTCTGAAGACTTTTTATGAAATCCAATTTTTCTTTGAATAAAGGCTCATCCTTATACCCCTTTTGCATTTGGAGCTTTATTTGCAGGACTTATATTTAATTCTTTGTCCTGAAAAGTATTCAGTTTTCCAGGATTGATAAAATGTATAAAACGATTTTGAAAATTGCAGGAAGCTTTAAAAAGAAGATAAGGCATTATTAAGGATAAAGAAGAGGGCAAAATGCAAAAAGAATTCTGGAAAAACTTAAACAAAAAATGGGCAATCTTGGCTGCAATGGTGGCTTTTGACGGCATATCGTGCCATTATCCTGCGATATTCTTTGGAAAAACCATCCGCGAGCCAAACCCATTTACAGGGTATCTGCTAAACACATTCGGCGCGGCTTCTGTCTTTGCCCTTATTCCGCTGGCAATATTTGCGCTATGGCTTGTTGTCACGCTAACCGCAAAATATGCAATCAGCCATGAAAAGAGATACAAAACACTAAAAGAAGCGGAAAATGGGATTCTCAATTATGTGCTTGTTGCCTATTCGGTAATTATCGCAGGGGAAATCTTAATGCTGGCAGGCCGCTTTTCCGCATCCTTCCGCCAATTATTATCCTTTTATTACAATAACCAGTGGCTGAATAAGATAAGCGGCACTTTCTCCAATTATCTGCTGGTTGTGGCTGTCATTGTGATTGCAGTGTTTATTTATTCCATTTATGACAAAATCAAGTGGAAAAAATCCATGAAGGGAACAAAATCAAGTGGAAAAAATCCATGAAGGCAAAAAAAATAAGAAATAAGCCTTCACCGCGGCCTGTAAAGCCCCTTCCTCACGCTTCCGTACAGACCAGCTTTCATCAGCCGTTCATCAACCTTCTGAAGCGATTTAATCATGGCTTTTGTCAAAAGAGGAAAGTGCCTTATCTCATCAAGCCTCTCCCCGATATAGCCAATGTCATCTTCGCTTGTTTCCCATCCCCTTGAGTCAAACACAGACAGGTTAAGAGGCAGGGAGTATTCCCGCAGCGTCTTCTCTCCTTTTGTATTGAAGTAAAAATCAAAATACGACATTACAAGCTCTCTTAATGTGCGGTAAACAGGCTCCCTGAAGCGGAGCGTAGAGAAATTTGATTTTGCAACAGCGCCCCATTGCTTTTTTTCCTTAAAAGGCGCTATAACATGGTCATCATCATTTACAGCCCTCAGGTCAAGCAGCATTGGCTCAAAGCCGATATGCCTTAATGCAGCAGCTGCGAATATTGCCCCTTCAAGGCAGTGCGCTTTCTTTTTCCTTGCAACCATAATAGGGCTTTTGCATTCTGACTCAGGGTTATAGCTAATGCTCTCCAGAAACTCCTGAACATCATATGGCTTTTGAAAGCCGCTGAAAATATTTTCTAATGCCATTTTGGTTTGCTCCTGCAGATATTATGGAAACAGAAAAAAGAAACCATTACAGGTTCCTCAATACACTGTCCAGAATGCCCCTGAACCTTTCTATTGTTGTTGCGCCAACATTCCTGTGCACTTCCTCTCCCTGATAGAAGAATATCTGCGTCGGAATGCCTCTCATGCCAAACCTTTCCCAGATGCCGTCATCATGGTCAGTGTTGAACGCAACAAACTTCATCCTGCCCCTGTATTCTTCGCAGGCATGGTCAAACACCGGCTTGAACCTTGTGCAGTACCCGCACCACGGCGCCCAGAAGCCAACAACAACAGGCATTCTGCTCTCAAGCACAAGCCTGTCAAAAGTCTCAGGCGTTGCCTGCTTCACGCATTCAAGCTCGCCGGGAGGAATGCGCACTCTAGGACCCAAAGCTTCCCTGAACCTGTCTGCAAACAGCTTCTGCCCGATGTCTGCAGAAAAACCTGAACTGGTTGCAAGAGGCGATACTCTTGATACTTTTCCAAAATTCATCAAATCTGCCTTTGTCAAAGCCAATGCCATAGGCAGCGCGATTAACAATACTAAAACCAATGCTAGTATTTTCTTCATTTGTTTACCCCCTGTATTTAGCCTCTTTCCGAGGCAAAGCTGTTATTTTCTCGTCCTATATAAAGTTTGCGTAAAATTCAATGCCTCACATACGCAAGCCTTACCGCCTGCTCGCAGGTTTCTTCAAGGGAATTGCAAATAGGGACCTCAGGGCAGTCCTGCATGAACCTTCTTCTTATGTATTTTGCGCCTGTAAATCCGTCCTCAATGCCGATGACAATGTTTGCCTTGTTAAACTCGTGCCTCATTTTCCATTCGGCAATCTCAAACCTGCTTGTCTGTGCATATGCCCTTGAGCAGTCGTGAGATGATTCTTTTGCCAGCCAGAACAGGACACAGCCGTTTTCCCCTGCTTTTCTCAGGTGGAATGTTTCCCAGTCAACCTGCTCATTGTACATGTCTGTTGTAAAATCGCCCTTTTTTTCAATGTTTCTCCTCGGGTTTGCAATGGTGATTTTGGGGTCAAGCGCCTGTATTAACTTTATTGCTTCTTCCTGCCACGGATGAACTCCCTGTATGGGCCCTGCAAGAAAAATGACAGGAGAATCAATATTTTCAAGATAGTTTGGGGCATATATTGCATTAGTCATTTTCTGCCCTCACAGCAAACAAAGACATTCGCATCATAATACCCTTTTGCTATTGCATTATGGACAAATAATATCTCTGCTTCTGATACAGGCCTGAAATGCCAAGCGTCCGCCCCTACATTCACCATATTTGGCTTTACTTTCCACAAGCTGTGTATATGCCCCACAATGTTAAATTTATCAGGAACATGATTTACAGGGTAATGGTTGAGATAGCATT
>JASEIA010000091.1 GCA_030018575.1 Nanobdellota archaeon
AATCAATATTTTTGATTAAAATCATAACTTTTGCCCGCAAAGTGTCGAATGTGGGTTCTAAGAGCAAAATTCCGCAACGCTTATAAACTCTGTTTTTACAATAGTGTAGGGAGTTTTAAGAGCATTAAACACTAAAATTCACGGAGGACATCAAAATGGCACAAAACCAACAGCCGATATACATCCTGCCTGAGAACACGATGAGGACAATGGGCAGGGACGCGCAGAGAAACAACATAATGGCGGCAAGATTAGTCGCAGAGACAGTCAGAACCACTTTAGGCCCAAAGGGAATGGACAAGATGATTGTCGACAGCCTTGGGGACATCACAGTCACAAACGACGGAGTCACAATTCTGAATGAAATGCAGATAGAGCACCCGACAGCAAAGATGCTTGTGGAGGTTGCAAAAACGCAGGAAGCTCAAGTAGGAGACGGAACAACAACAGCAGTAATCATAGCAGGAGAGCTATTGAAGAATGCAGAGCGATTATTGGACCAGGAAATACACCCGACAATGATTGTGAAGGGATACAGGCATGCTGCTGAGAAAGCCCAGGAAGCTTTGAATGAGATGGCTGAAGGGCTTACAAAGGATGACAAGGCAACCCTGAAGAAAATAGTGATAACTGCAATGACAGGCAAGGGCGCTGAATCCTCAAAGGATAAATTGGCAGAAATCATTGTAAAGGCGGTTGTGGAAGTTGCAGAGGGAAACCTGGTTGCAATGTCAGACATCAAGATTGAAAAGAAAGTCGGCGGAGGAATAGATGATTCCGAGCTGATACAGGGACTTGTGCTTGACAAGGAAAAGGTTCATTCAAGCATGCCAAGGCAGGTAAAGAATGCAAAAGTCCTTTTGCTTGACTCTGCAATTGAAGTAAAGAACACTGAAATTGACGCGAAAATCCAGATTACAGACCCGTCCCAATTGCAGGGCTTTGTTGACCAGGAAGAGAAAATCCTGAAAGACATGGTTGACAAAATCATAAAGTCAGGCGCGAATGTCGTGTTCTGCCAGAAAGGCATTGATGACATTGCGCAGTACTTCCTTTCAAAGGCAGGCATTTATGCCGCAAGAAGGGTTAAGAAGTCTGACATGGAAATGCTCGCAAGGGCGACAGGCGCAGCAATCCTCACAAAGCCGGGCGATGCTTCATCCAAGGACTTGGGATTCGCAGGGCTTGTAGAGGAAGTCAAGTACGGCGATGAGGAGCTGACATTCGTGAGGGAATGCAAGAACCCGAAGGCAGTCACACTGCTCCTGAGGGGAGGGACACAGCATGTTGTTGATGAAGTGGAACGGGCTGTCAGGGATGCTGTTGGAGACTTGATTGCATCATTGTCTGTCGGCAAGGTTGTTGCAGGCGCAGGAGCTCCTGAGATAGAAGTTGCAAAGAAGTTAAGAAAGTACGCAACTTCATTGTCAGGAAGGGAGCAGCTTGCTGTGCAGGCTTTTGCAGACGCAATGGAAATTGTTCCCCGCACTTTGGCTGAAAATGCAGGCTTGGACCCCATTGACATGCTGACTGAATTGAAATCAGAGCATGACAAAGGCAACAAGTGGGCCGGCCTGGATGTCTTCAAGGGCAAGGTAATGGATGCCTGGAAGTCAGGCGTCATAGAGCCTTTGAAAATCAAGACACAGGCTGTGAAGTCCGCGTCAGAAGTCGCTGAGCTCATATTGAGAATAGACGACGTGATTGCAGGCGGCGCAAAACCCCATGGAATGCCGCAGGGCATGCCTCCGGGCATGGGCGGAATGCCTGAGTACTAATTAGCTTTTTTTATTTAAATTAGATTATTAGCGCCTTTACTTCCTAGTTCTAATGCTGTTTTTGCTACTCCGCTATATCTTTCATCTAATTTAGAGTCATCCGCAATATTTTTTAAGGTTTCTTTGCTTGTATTTTTATTCCTGCCAACAACTCTTAATATGTAGCCATATCCCTTCTCTTTCGCTATTCCGGTACCAATATCATGTAATACTTCCGGGCTGCATAATGGACTACAAACAATAGAAGCTAAAGTCCCCCATTCAACAGTCTCCTTATATCTTTTAGTTAGCATTTCAAAACCATCTTTATCACCCGAATTGGTAGTTCCCCATAATAATGCTATCCTTGTTGGAGCCCCATTATCTGGAATTTGCATTCTGATCCCCTGAGGAGTATCTTTTGCCCGTGCCAATTCAATGTTTTCTCCCCACCCCTGCCCATAAAAACTGGAGCCAATTTCTAATGTTCTCTTCCATGCTGCCTTAACTGAATCATCTATCACGGCAGTTACATAATCAAAAAAACCTTTTATTTTATCTCTGTCTGGATATCCAAATGTTCTTTGCAATCTTCTAATTAAATTCCCATCCAATATTGATAATCCCCTATCTTCTGTAGTCCTATTAGCGATCAAAGCATCAGTTCTCAGCTCTATCAGCCCATTGACAGCTTCGATTGTTTTTCCGAATTGTTCTCCTGTTATGGAACCCTCCATCATAAGCCTTTCTAAACCTTCTTTTATTTGGGGCTGAGTTAATAGTGAAAGAGAAGTGTCCTTTCCATCAATCTTTTTGCATAATCGGTCATACCAATAGAAAACTAAAAAATCCCTGGTTCCGCCATTACAATATTTAATGTTCCTTGCACCATCTCTAACTCTTTGTTTAAAATACTGGTCAAAATAAAGCCTATTGAAAATTATGTTTGTTAATTCCCTATAGGGAGAATCGAATCTTTTTTTCCTCTCTTCCACATTCCTCCTGATAATTTCATCTCCGCATATAAACCTTGTTTCTAAAATTTGATTTCCTTCAACAAGACTGCAATTCAAAAAAGTATCTATCTCATCATAAGTGCTGCAAGGAGGAATATCCACTTTTGAAAAGTCAAAGGCGCCCCACCTCTGTTTTAAAGTTTTTTTAAATCTATCTCCAGCAACGCTTATTGAAGGTTCTGCTATGAATATATCTGCATCAGAATCTCCCCCAGTAAACTCAAATCTTCCGGGAGAGCCATATGCAAATATTGCCATGGGGGGTTCTCCTTCGGGCGCTTTTGCTTCGGCAAATACATCTGAAATAATTTTATCAAACTTAATTGTTTCTTTATAGACTCTAGGAAGCCCCCATAATTCTCTTTTGCTATAAACCCCTATCATTATTAATTTCTCCGATTAGTTTATCCTGGATTTCTTCTACCTTTCCGGAAGTATCGATTAAAATTACATGCCTATATTTAGCGATTTCAAGATATTTTTCTTTGGTTTTATTGATATAATCTTCATTTTCATGAAATGCCCTGTGAGCATATTTTCCAGTCCTTATTCTTCTTTCATCAATTCTTTCGAGGGCTTTTTGTGCAGAACAATATAAAAGAAAGCAAATATCAGGAATTACAACTCCTTTCCTCTTGCTAATATTCTCAACTTCCCACATAGATAATGGCCCAGATTCATAAACCATCCCGGTATAAATTCCCCTATCCATCAGTATAATGGACTTATCAGTTCCATTCAATAATCTTTGGTGTATTTGCCCTCTGGCTTCGGCAAGCCTGATAACATCATCTTCAGACATATTTGATATCCTATTTGTCTTCCTTAATTCATCCCTTATTTCTTTCATGGGGGAAATATCATTTAATTCCGGGATTAAATAACAATTAGGAGAGAAATATGCAAAAATTCTTTCTATCTGGGTAGTTTTTCCAGCCCCAACTATCCCTTCTAAGCATATTATCCTTCTATTTTGATATAACTCCATAGTGGCTAGTTAAAAAGCCGCATTTATAAGCCTTATGTATATTTTTTTGCTTACAAAGAAACAACAGAGACATTTTTATGATTCCGATTCTCAAACACTATATCATTAAAGTATACCCTGATAGGAGAACAATGGCTTATTCTCAGATTAAAAATAGAGCTTTTTATGTCCATATTCAATAAGTCTCCAATTAATATTTTAAGAAATGCCCCATGGCATACTACAAGAATCTTTTTGTCTGTATCCCCATATTGTGTTATTAATTCATTAATAAATTTTCTAGCACGAACCCTTACATCCATCAGGCTTTCACCATTATTTACTTTTCTAGCTTCAAAAGTTCCTTCAAGTTGATCCCAATTTACTTCCTTATAGTTTTTTCCTGTCCAATCCCCGTTATATTTCTCCCTTATCATTCCAGTATATTTTATTGGAAGATTATGGAATCTATTAATCCCCTCTGAAGTTGTTTTACATCTGGGTATATCACTTGAGAAAAAAACATCAATTTTTTCGTTCTTTAATAATTCACTTGCTTTTTCTATCTCTTTCTGACCCTTTTCATTTATATCCCCGTGATCTGGGCCTTGAATAATTCCATCTATATTATTCTTTGTTTCAGCATGCCTAATAAATATTACTTCCATAAGCATAAAACTAAAAGAGATGTATAAAAACCTTTCTATAAATGGATATTGTTCAAACATCGGCAGATGGTGCCTTTCTTAAACGATTTTTGCGGTTTGGGCGTAAATGCCCCGTGGAATAGCACCAAGCGCAAGAACCTCCAAAAGTAGGATATGCCGAAGTTTGAAGAGAACCAACTCCACGAAAAGCTTATAATCCAATACCCTCTTAGAAGCTATATGAAGGCACATATTGCAATAATCTTAGGCATCTTACTCCTTGCAGTAGTCGGCTGCACGCCCGAACATGAAGCATTTCTGTTGCAAGAACAGGAGACACGCCGCAAAAAGACGGGCGCTTTGAAGGAGTAATGGACATTGATTGCACCAGCAGGCTATGCGAAGCAAAAGACTGCAGGATTGCAGAATAAACTAAGCAGCCATTTAAAGTCAGCAAACTCTTAACGTTCTTACTTCTTCACGTAGAAGTCAACGTAAACATCGTCAAGGCCTGCAGAAGGCAGCCCCCTGGACCTTGTTGTCATGGTGTTCCCGCACACTTCAATGCGAACCTCTGAAACAGGAACTATCTTTCTTCTGTTAAGGAATTCCTCCCTGAACAAATAGGTCCTGATATGTTTTTTTACAGCTTCAGCCAAGTCAAGGTCAGTTATTGAAAAGTAAAGCGTGCCTTCTTTTTTTGGGTTCTCAGAAGTAATGAAGTCAACGCTGTTCATCCTTGTCTTTTTGCTTTCATTTGTCTCTTCAACTAGCCTTTCAACGAGATTTTTTAAATCAATTAGTCCGTATGCCATAAAAAGAGGTAAAGCAAAAGAGGTATATATACCTTTCTAGAAAATCCCACATCCTAGGCAAAAGCAATCTCTTTCTCAGGCGCCTTTACCAGCGCCTTGCCGTAAATGGAGTCAAACACGTTCCTTTCAATGCAGTAAATTATTGCCCTGTCAATATTCTCGGGGAATTCATCATAATACACCTTGCCTGCGTCAGCTGCGACAGGGGAGTCATACCTTCCTGTATCAGCATCTGGCAAAAGAACAATCAGCTTTGTGTCATTGCCCTTTGCCCTTTGCATGAAACGATAGTGGTGTATCATCCCCTTGGCAATCTCCTGCCTTGGCCTGTCCGGAAGGTTAAGCAGAAAAGATCCCTCGACAATATTGTTAAGG
>JASEIA010000092.1 GCA_030018575.1 Nanobdellota archaeon
TATCCCACAGTTAAAACAGAAGCTAAAGCTGGGTCTTAGGCGTTAATTTGAATAAGATGCCCAAAATGTGGTTCCATAATGGAAAAGGTATGTTTTACAAGGAGAAAGCCTCCGCCAGATAAGAATAAATTGGTTGCAGGGGTATAGTTAGAGTTGGTCATGCAGCCATCAGGCTGCTAATTCATGCTGCCAAGGCATATTTATTGACAAAAGGCATTAAGACAAAAGCGCCGGAAGAGCACAGGAAAACATTTGAGGAGTTCTCGCAGCTTGCTGAAAAAGGAATAATTGACATTGACCTTGTGAAAATATACAGGGAAATGATTGTAAAGGCGGACTTCCTGCTGCACATATTTGAATGGGAAAAGGAAAAGCGGGGCAGGTTTACATACAGGAGGCTGCCGCAGGCAAACAGGGAGCCTGCGGTGGAAAGCGCTGAAAATGCAAAAGCTTTCTTTAAGCATATGTTCAATATTTGCAGTGGATAAGCAAGATATTAACTTAAGTTAACATATGTAAACTAAAGTTAACATCTTGTTGCAGATTAATAGCAAACAAGGAATGAATGCCGGCAGGCTCGCCTTTCTGCCTACATTCTACTCGCTCGGCAATGTCAGAAATATTCACTACGCTTCTCGGAAACTTCCCGTAATCCTCAATTGCAATGCGATAGCAGGCAGTATTCACCCAGCACTCAATGTCAGGGAAATTCTCAAGCTGTGAAAAGTCCAGAGTGTCAAACGCAAATATGTAAGCCTTTTTCCCTTCCTTGTTCAGCTTCTTCTTCAGTTGCTCGGCTGCCTTTATCATATTCTGCCCCGGCTTTGAGGAAACAAGAATCCCAATCCTGTTTGCATTAAGGAAATGGGCATAGCCCGCAGTTATCCTTTTTTTCCTTATTTCAACATCTAGAGGAGTCACCTCTGAAACGCTTTGCGCAATCGGGTCAAGCATAATAACCATCTTTCCTGTTTTCATCGCAATCTGCACAGGGTGGAAATTGCCTGAGCCGACAAACAGGTAGCCGTCAACTCTTTTGCCAATCTTCAGGGCGTTTGAAACATCGCAGCCAAGAACCTGCCCGCCAATCACAGAGCCTTTCAGCTTCTTATGAACAATAGGCAATAAATGCAGGTGCTGGACAGTTGCAATCAGGCCCATTCTTCCCTCAAAATCAACTTTCTCCAAAAGCCCGTCAATGCCCTGCTTGCTTCTTGCCTCTATGAAAAGCGTTTTCATTCCATCTCCTTAGAAACTTTGTTTTTGGGAGCCAAGAATTCATAATTCTCGAGATCCTCAAGCAGCCATTTCCATAATGGCACAAGCCTAATCTTGAACCCTTCGATTGTTTCTTCGGCTTCATGTTCTTTAGTTATCACAAGCCCATTCTTTAGCCCATAATCAGACATGAATTTAACCAGCCCCCTGAATTCTTCCATCCTGATGCGTTCTGCATATTTTATGTCTGCAACAAGCTTTTGCAGGCTCACTTTCATCTGTTAAGCCTCCATACAAGGGGGTAATAAAGCTCTGTGCCTGAAAGGATTATTGAAGCATGCCTTATTTCCCTTGAGAAATCATGCTCCCTGTCAAGGAAGTTCTTTTCAAAGCTTTTGAAATCAGTGTAAACAGGGCTTATTCTTGTGTTTGCCCTCAGGCTTATTCTTTTTGCTGTATTCTCTATGCTTTCTCTGTCCTCAATTTTTTGGAAAACAAGCAGTATGTCTATATCCGAATCTTTGGTGAAATTATTCCTTGCATAAGAGCCAAAGATAAGGGCTATAAGCGGCTTTGATTCCAGCTCGCCAAGAAAATCCATGGCAGCTGCCTGCACATTTTTCGGCAGCGCAAGAAAGCGCTCGCTGTTTGCCTGCTTCAGGTAAGCGATTGTGCGCTGGCCTTCCCTGAGCGTGAGATTTACTGTGTTTGCCACTTTCTGCCTTTTAATGACGCCTTCCTTTTGCAGAACAGCAATATGCCTTGAGACATTCATTAATCCAGTGCCAAGCTGCCTTGAAAGCCCCCGCATATGCATGCCTTCTGCGTGCTTTTCAAGCAAATCAATTATCCTCAACTTTGTTTCCATTTTAATGCCTACATTTTGTTGTCAATTGATAACAATATGTTATCACTAATATTTAAGCCTTTTGCTTTCTCTGTGAACAGCGTTTTCATAGCTATACTTCAGCCTCTCTTGTTTTAAAGATTTTTGCATGCCTGCGGCAGATTGAAAGGATGAGGAAAGAAAGTCTGCCAAGAGAAGCTCCTGCAAGAATCCAAAGACAGCCTGTTGCAGAATTCTTTGGAGGCGGATTCTACATAACAGCAGGCAACACAGAGCAAGTACAGCTCTATCAAACTGTAAACACGCCAATGACGCTTGAATTAAGTACAGGCTCATTGTATGCATAAGAACTTATCTTTTTTTCTTAATCTTTTTCTCATGCAATAAAAACAATAATATCAAGCAGCTGCCAACACCATTTGCAAGCATATCATAACCACTAAATACCCTTCCAATTACAAACAATTGATGCACTTCATCTGATATGCCGTATAAAACACTTAAAACAACAGAATACAAATAAGGTCTTTTTACACAAGAATACAAGAAAGCCCTTAAGAATAAGGCTGATAAAACAAAATACTCCATTGCATGCAACAATAAATCCTTCTTGTCAAACTCCAAGCCGCCAGCAGGCAATGGCTGCGCCAAAGAAGACAAGTAAAAAATAATCCCTGCATACATAATCACGGGAAGCCAATAGAAAATGAATGGCTTAATCTTCATTCTAAAGCGCCTTTTCTGTTTTAGCTTTTTTTCCATCTTTTGCTTTCTTGCCTTTCAAAGCCTCAACAACAGCCTTCTCAGAAACAATTGCTGAATTCCCTGAAGGGTCCTCAATAATAATTGTCAAGGCAGCCTCACCGCACTTGAAATTCCATATCTTCTTAAGAAGATTCTTGGCTTTCGTCTTCACAGCAGCATCATCTTCCTCTTCAGCAGCTTTCTTCTCGTCCTGTATGACTTTTTCAAACCTGTCTATAAGCCCTTCAACATTTGTCACAAAGCCGATTGAATTCTCGCCAGGAGACATCTCTGCCTTCAGCTCAGGAACAGTGACTTTTGCCTCGGAAGACTTCACAAGCCTTACTTTCAAGTCAGCTTCCTTCTCAGCCTTAAAAGTAATCCTGCAAGGCTCTTTCTGCTCAGCTGCCTCTACATCTGACTTGAAGAATCCGCAAGAGGCACACTGCATTGAAAAAAGAAAGGTTTTCCCAAAATAGGGAATGTCCTGCTCATCCTCAATAAGGGTAAGCTTCTTTTCCCCGCACATTGGGCAGCGCCCGCCTTCTACCTTGTCCATGTTGTGAGAAATAATAACAAGGATTTATATAGCTTTTGCTGGTGAAATATGTATCTCAAAGGCAGCTCACGGCTTTCTCAAGCAGCTTTATCTTTTCCTTTGCCTTCAAAAGCTTTTTGTTTGCCTCTTCAATGAGAATTCCAATGTATTCCTTGGTTACAAGCTCTTTGTCTAAAATAGCTTCTACTCTCTCGCTGCCTCTTATTTCCAGTATGGGCTCGTTTCCCAGCGTTACAAAGCCTGAATGCTTCATTCCAACCTCTCTCGCAATATTAAGCAGTTTTTCAGCCTTTTCCAATGAAAAGCACTTCACGTGAATAATCACAGGCTCCTGCATAAACCAAACCCTGTCTGAAGTATTCTGCAAAGCATCCCATAATTCATTCAAGGAAACAGGATTATGCGACTTGAACAGCCATTCACTTTCCTTCTTGTCCTGCCTGTTCATCAGCGTAATCCTGCCTGAGCAGGAGCTTGTTGTTTCGTATTCAGAAACAGAATTTATTAAATCCAATAGCTCTTTAATATCCTCGTCAATAAAGCCCTGCGGCGACTTGTCTTTCTTAAGCATGAAAACATCGTATAAGCCCCCTTATTTAAGCGTTGCCTCTTCTGCTATTTTGTATTATTTATTCAGTGGTTACATACAGAAAGGCTTAAAAACCTGCTGTTCATCATAAAAGCGTCATTTACGGAGGCATAAATGGAATATTCCCTGGATTTCCCGCACACAAACGAGATACTGGAAGCCATTGTAAGCAGCATGGACTTGAGAAAAGACGATGACGTGCTTGCGATACTCGGCTCAGGAGAGCAGGCTCTGGCATTTGCGCCCCTTGTAAATTCTGTTACTGCTGTTGATGAAAACCATGCGCAGTTTGATTATGCAGTAAGCAGGATAAGGGCTTTGAATGAATTTTACGGCGTTATAGCCTTTTTAGGGGAATGGGCAAGGCTTGACAAATATAACTTAGGCATATACTTTGCCGGGAAAAAGCTTGAAGATGCAAAAAAGAATGCCGGAAAAATTTCATTTTGCCTTGCAGACATATTCAATTACCCGTGGGAGCAGGAAAAATTCTCAAAAGCATACCTTTCAAACGCATGCAGGACCCAGGAAGAGCTGGAAAGAATAGCCGGAAAGCTGAGGCAGCCCGGGCTTGTCTATATTGCAAACGGCGACTGCTTCACAAGCATCAAAAGTGATTTGCTTGAAATAGACTGGAACCTTACAGGGAAAGCAAACAGGAGAGAGCAGGTATGGCACCCTGCTGTATTGAGGAGAAGGAAATGAGGACAATAGCATACCCGTGCACAAACGAGAATTTTGATGCAATAGCAGAAGGGCTTGACAAGTATGAGGATGATGCAAGAGTGCAGAGGGAGGCATGAGCAAGTATTTGCGCTTTCCGGTAACGAATGAAAGGCTTGAGGCAGTAGTTGCAGGGCTTGATGTGAAGGAAGGGGACAGGATACTTGCAGTTTGCGGCTCAGGAGACCAAGCATTTGCATTATTGGAAAATGCATCGTACGTGCTTGCGGCAGACTTGAATAAATTGCAGGTTGAATATGCGCGAACAAGGGCTGAATTGCTTAAGCAGGGAAATATTGACGGATTTTTTTCCCAGCCAAGAGATTATAACGGGGGAGAAGCAAATGATTTCATGCATATGAAGAATTACTTTTCAAAAAAAGGAAGGCTTGGGAGAATAAGGGAAAAGCTGGACAAGGCTGGTTTTGTTAACTCCGGCTTTACAGAATGCCTTGGCATACAGCAGTTTAACAAATTTTATATTTCAAACATAATAGGCTATTACGAATTTTGCATGAACTCCGAGTGCTGCAAGCTTATGAGGCTATTGTCAGGCAGGCTGCCAAAAGGAGGGCTTATCTACATTGCAAACAATGACGAGATGGAAAGGTCAAGGACCTATGCGAGCGCATTTATACGCCTTAATCAGCCTGACATGTGGCCTAAAGAGCTTGCAAAGGACGAAACACTTACAACGGAAGCGGCTTCCCGCGAGTCCTCGCTGTGGAAGCCGGCTGTGTACAGGAAGCTTTAAGAAAATCCGCCGCAAAGCGCGTCTATGCCAAGACCGATTAAGCAGCCATCTGTCGCCAGATGCGTGGGTTGACAAGGATAGGCTT
>JASEIA010000093.1 GCA_030018575.1 Nanobdellota archaeon
ACGGAGTTTTGACGTCAGCCGTAAACGCTGTGGGCTTCAGCCCGCAGTAGTTTACTGTTGCTGTCGCTAAAAGTTCTGGCACCCGTAAAGTAATAGCCATAGAGCCAGAATTAAGAAATTATAAACAATTAAAGGATAATATTTCTTTAAATAAGCTAGGCAATGTAAAAACCTATTTTAATGCGGTTTCCGGCAAAGAAGGGGAAGCAAGCCTATATTTTTCAGAAGAAAACACAGCAGGACACTCTTTTTTCAAAGACGGAAAGAAACAAGCACAAAAAGTAAAAACAATAACGCTTTCCTATCTTATAAACAGGAATAGAATACATTCTATTGAATATTTAAAAATGGACTGCGAAGGGGGGGAATATGATATCTTGCTCCAAACGCCGAAAAGCATACTAAACAGGATTAAAACCATCTATCTGGAACAGCATTATACTCCGGAAATTAAGCAAAAATATGAGTTAAATTCCATACGGGATTATTTGCTGAAGGCAGGGTTTAAAGCCAAACAGCTGGAAAAGATAGTCTATCCCAAGGAAGGTATTTTTTATATTTACAAATTCACAAGATAAGCCTTGCTTCATAAGAAAGCGCGTGAGCTTGGGCTTCTTACCGGTGACTTGTCGACGATGGATGACTGACTGGCGCTTTACCAATTTCCCCCGAACCAGAAGCCCCACTCATTGCCGAGGAAGCTCACGTTAAACCTTAATCTGCCTATGATTGTGTTGAGGTTAATCAGCATTCCTGTGTCGTAGCGGAGCTCAAACGGTATGTTCCAGTTTCTTTCATCCCTGTGCTCATAATACGGGTTGTAATACCATGCAGAGCCCACGTCGCAATAAACCCCAAGCTCCACGCCCGGCGCCACAAAGAAAACGCTTCCCGGAGTTAAAGGCTTGCTCAGTATTGCGCCTGCAATCTCAATAAGCGGGCTTCTTACCTCGAGGCTTGATAGGAAAAAGTTGTTTCCTGCCTCTGAGCCGAAAGGCACGCCTCTCAGTGTCTGGTTGCCGCCCAATAAGTAAAGTGTTGGAGCCATGCCAAAGCTGAACCCTGCTTCAGCCCTCCCTGCTATTGTGACAAGTTCGTGCGGCGTGTAGTACGCCCTTATGCCGCCGTTAACGTCAATATTGCTTGCCTGGTTCTCAGACACGCTGTAGCCGTTCTCTATATTGAGGTAAGCCCTGTAACCACCAATAGGCCCTTCCCTGCTCCTGAATGTGTTGTCATAGCCCAGCCCCAGGCCGAGCTTCAGCACATGGTTGTCGCCCCAGAAATCAAACTGGCTGTTCTGCAGCCTCTGGAACTCGTAACCGCCTGTTAAGTCAAAGTGCAGGCTTCTGTTCAAGTCCCACATCTGCCTGTAAAAAGCGCCTGTGTGCAGGTCAGAGATATAGTGGTCAACATAAGCCTGCGCCATAAACCCGTGATCAATGTCTGCATAGCTTACAGCGCCCCTGCCCCAGTTATGGAAATCGCCGATGAAGTTGAGCATGAACATCCTCTCAAACAGGTTGTCCCTTGTCAGGAGGTCCACTGCGAGGAACCCTGCACTGCCTGAGTACGCGCCTATCGCAGCTATTTGCATGCTTTCAAACGGCAGACTTGAGACCTCCTCGGCTTCCCTCCTTTCCGGCTCGCCTGATATCCTCACGTCAGGAACACGCTCAATGTAAGGCACTATAATCCTTGCATCCTTTGTTTTGAATTCAATGCTATTCTCTCCATATGAAGGCAGGAACTCGTTTGCTTCTGTTGCAGCTATTGCTGTCACCCTTCCTGTCCTCAGGTCCTTTTCAAAAATATCAAAGTCATTGCCGTTAAACCGCGCATAGGCAATTTTTCCGTCTTTAACATCAAACCCGAGCGTGCTGTTGATCTCCCTCTGCACAGCCTGCTCCAAATCAATGATTCTCACTTCGCTGCCATTGCTTACAACAAGCATGCTTCCTTCAACAGCAGCGTCATTCACTTTAATCATCTCATTAAACTTCCCGTCATAAACATAAGATGAAATGCCGTGCATTGACTTTGCCCTTACAAGCATATTGCCGCCAGCGCCTTTTGTGTAAAACCTTCTTCCGCCCCCAAGCACTTTCTCAAGCGAAAGATAGCCGTTCCTTATCCCGCCTGCATAAAGCTCCTCATACTCGACGTCATTGCCTGCCCTCAGCACTTCAAGCATAACCTTTCCCCTGCTTATGTCAAGCGATGCAACTGAATCATCCTCGGCAATGTGCACAGGCACGAAAAAGCTTTGTGTTTCATTGTTGTTTTCATATACAATCTTTAAGCCTTCGTCAATATTGAATGAAGCAACAAGCCTGTTCTCTGTTGTAAAGCCCCATGATGCAAGCTGCGATTCATCAAATGCGCCGTGCTCTGTTGTGCTGTTTGTTTTAGCATCATACACGCAGACTGATGCCATGTCCTCAACACGCCTGCTTGAGCATATTGCGGCTATCATTGTGCCGTCTTCGGAGATTCTCGTGTTTTCAGGCTCAATGCCCCGGTCTGAGAATGGCTTTCGCACAATGTTTGTGTCAGCCTCAAGGAACAGCTGCCTCCCTATGTCAAAGTACATGCGCACGTCGTCAACAAAAGCCATTTCTTTTAATTGGTGTGTGGAGTCCAAATCAGGAATCACTCTTGCTTCTGTAGTGTTTGTAAATGAATCATAGATATAGAACTGAAACGGGATCTCAGCCCTCTCTTCCTGTTCCCTAAATGACAGCCTGTTGTTCACTGCGAACACAAGATACCTTCCGTCTTTTGAAATCGCTTTTTTTAGGACAGTGTGGCTTTCCTCAAAGCCCCTTGCAAACCTTTCTGTTTCAGAGTCAACTGCAAGCCTCTGCCGGATTCTTTCCTCCTGCCTTGCGCGCCTTGGCTCTACAAGGTTTTCAAGGTTCCCGCCTTTCATCCTGAGGAATGTAAGCCTTTCAGGGACAGGATTATTGTCAACAACAGGCATTGCCTCCATGTAGATTGCGCCGAAATTGGCTGCAATCCTGCCTATCTTGTATGTAATGCCGTTTGAAGAGACAAACAACCCGTCTTTGTTTGCAGTGAATGCATCGTGCCTTGTTTCAGCTCTTTCTGCTGTTTCCTCACTTGCCAAAAGCTCTCTTCTCAGCAACTGCTCAGCAGAAGGCGCCTGCATCCTGTGCATTGTCCTTGAAAACCCTTTCAGCGAGTTGAACAGTATTTCATCGTTTGAGAGCCACTGCGGGCTTAAAGCAGCTATGTTTGCATCCTGCATTCTGCGGTAAATGCCTTTTTCAATGTCATACATGTAAATGTTTATATGCAGGTTTTCATCGCCGACAAACGCGATTCTTTTCCCGTCAGGCGAGAATCTCGGGGCAAGCGCGTTAAAGCTGCCGTCTGTTATTGCCCGCATCTGCCTAGTGCTTAAGTCCATAATATAAAGGTTGTCAACATAGCCTTCGGCTTTCCTGTCTTCCTTTGATATAACCAACCTGCCATCATGGCAATCAATCCCATTATAGCCAGAGCGCCCTTCTGTTAATTGCTCAAGCTCCTTTGTCTTTGTGTTGAACATGAATACCTGCGCAAACCCGTTCTTGTGCCCTATGAATGCAACCCTTTCCTCGTCAACAATCCTCGGGCTTTTGATTACGAGAATGTCCTCAAGCTTGAATTCCTGCTCATCGCCCAAATCAATGTCCCTGCCTTCCCTGTCGTATGCGTAAGGCACAACCCTCAGCACGTCAGAGTCATTGTTCCTTATTGCATAGACTATCTTTGAATCATCAATGTCAGCCCCGCTCCTGAAGTTGTGCAGCGAGTCATTTCCGTCAAGCCTGTCGCACACGATTGTTGTGCCAGAAACCCTGCTTAGCTCGTCAACATGCTTTGCATAAAGGCAGTTCTGCCCAACATCAGGGGCGCCTGTTATGAAAAAGCCGTTGTGCGCCGCGAGAACAGCCCCGTTCTTCATTTTAACCGCATTGCTTACAATGTCTTTATTTCCGCGCAGATGGCCGTAAAGCTCTTCCACTTTGCTGTCAAGCCTTGCCTGGAGATTATTCATTGTTATGCCAAGGGACGCCTTTACATTGTCTTCAAATTCAAGCCCCATGTTTTCCCTCAGCCTGATTATGGCATTTTCCCCGAATTCATCTGCAATGAACTTTGTTATGAACTGCCCTTCCTTGTACATGAGCCATGTGCCGTCAGCAATCCACAGCCTGTCCAGCGGCAGGAAAAAGCCGTTCATGAATGCATTTCTCATGAATGCGTCTGCCTCTGCGTCCCAGTGATTGGGGGTTGAAACATATTCTGCAGTGCCTTCAATGAGCCAGAGAGGGATGTTCAGGTTTTCAACATCCTGTGTTGCGCTTATGTTTGTCATTTTCTGGATGTCATGCCAATGAGTGTACTCATGCTTCCACACGTGTTTCCAGTCAGAAAAATCGCCTTCAAAAAGGGACAATACCCGATACTTCATGTTCTCGGTTACCATTGTAACCCCGCCAAGCCCTTCAGGCACGTATGGCAGGATTCTTGACTGCTCAAAATCCCTTCTTGTATGGTATAAATAGGACCATGTCTTAAGGTCAGCAGCCCTGTTGCCGAACAGCCTGCTTAAGTCATCATAACAGAGCTCTGAATAGCTTATGAAATCCTCAAGAAGCGTTTCATCATACGTGTAAACCCTGAAGTGCTGCGTCTCATAGTTTGTCCAGTCAAGATCCTCATAGTTAGGGCGGCGGTGGCCGAAATTCCTTGCGCCCAAGTTCTGCACAAGCCTTGTCCTGCCTGAGCTTCTCCAGAAAAGGTTGAACATCTGTCCTATCACGCCTTCGCCTGACGCCAATACCTCTTCCCTGTTAAAGAAGTTGGAGTCAGCAACCCTTAACGCATAAGTGTCTTCAATGTCTTCTGTTGCCTTTAACTCATCAATTGTTACAGGCGTTGTGTCAATTTGTGTTGTTTCAGGCTGCATTACGAGGTCGTCAATTGTTTGTGTTTGCGCGCCTGCAATTGACGGAATTGCTATTGAAGAAGCCACAGCAAGCCCTCCCAAAAGCCCTTTTAATCCCTTCTTTTTATGCCTCATTTAGGTTCGTGCATAGTAATTGGGCAGGGATTTATAAAGCTTTAGGTGGGTTTTGAGAAAATATTGAGAAACAGATAAAAAGAAAAAGAGGAAAAAGATAAAACTTAAAACAATTCCCTTCTCTGCCATTTTTCAAGCTCTTCCTGCTCCTGTTTTATAAGCTCTCTCTGCCTTGCCTCAAGCCCTTTGCAGTCCCATTTTGCGCAGTACTCATTCCATTTTTCCCTTGCTCCTGCAAAGGCAGCTTCATGTCCTTCATCTGTTTTTCTGAGGCAGCCGTATCGGCTGTGGCATACACTATATATTTCCGGCGCAGTTGGTGTGCCGTTTGCGTACATGGTAATATAAGATGTATTATTG
>JASEIA010000094.1 GCA_030018575.1 Nanobdellota archaeon
CATTCCATTTGTGCTAATTGTGATGCGCCTTGTTTTATTGTGCTTAAGAAAGATTTTGCAAACCTCAACGATATCATTTCTTAAGAACGGCTCGCCTCCTGAAAGCATTAGCGTTGCAAGCGGATGCTTTAATGTTTTTGCGATTTTTTCAATTTGGCTTAGTGAAATTTCTTCCTTTTCAATGTTAAGCTCGCTTTTATAAAAACAGTGCCGGCAATTTGCATTGCATTTATTCGTGACATAAAGAGTAAGATTTATAGGTGTTTTTAATGAGAAGGCTTTCTTTTTTCTTGCAAAATTGACTATTTTAACAGCAGGCTTAAGGGCAAAAGGGGGCAGTTTCTGGATTGCCTTAAATGCCTTCTCCTCTATTTTTGCGACAACGCCCATTTTATTCCTTAAGATAATTTATCTTTTTTGCTCTTATGATTAATGTTTGCGGCAAATGCGCGATATTCCAGGCATAAGCTGCAATTAAAGAGGCAGCATACTTCGCCCCTATACTGACCATATTCCCCTTGCCTGCCCATTTCATAATATCCACCTTCTTGCCTTTCATATCGGAAAATTTTTTCCTGTCAACTGCGCATATAATATCAAGCAAAGGCAGCAAAAATATATGGGCAAACCCATAGTTTTTTATTACAATCCTTATCCTATTTTTATTAAAGCCGAAAAAATTTCTGTGGCCGGTTGACTGCGAGATATAATGGTATGCAAGGCACCTGGAGTCAACCACATTTCTCAAGCCCCTCTTTTTTACCTTAATCCCCATCTCCTTGTCCTCTCCAGCATAAATAATTGAAGAATCAAATCCCCCGCACTGCTCAACAATTCCTCGCGGCATCATGCAGTTGCATGTTGCAACATAGCCTGCATCTTCAAGCTCATAATCGCCAGAGTCCATTATAATGGTTGAAGTTTCACAGTTCATTGTAATAAGCTTTTTTTTTGTCTCAACATTCCCATTAATCTTATAGGCTTCTCCGCCAATGGCCCCTACATCCGGATGTTGCTCAAGCAAATTGACCATTTGCATAATACAATTATCATGCACAAATTCAATATCTGAATCGCAAAAAAGCACATATTTTCCAAAGCTTGCCTTTATTCCCTGGTTCTTTGCAACAGAAGTGCCTAAATTAGTTCTGTTTTCAATAAGATGAACTTTCTTAAAGCTAGTTTTTACCATTTCAACACTCCCATCAGTGCTTCCATTGTCGACAACAAATACTTCAAAATTGCTATAGCTTTGAGAAAAAACGCTTTTGAGGGTTCTGTTTAAGTCAGACTTCCGGTTCCACGCAGGGATTATTACTGATACTTTTGGCATCATATCCTATAAACCCCCGATTTAAAGCCGTCAGGATTCTTGCTGTGCCATTCCCACGCGTGCTTTACAATTTCCTTAAGGGAATATTCAGGCTTCCAACCAAGCTCTTTCACTGCTTTTTCATTTGAGGCTATCAAAAAAGGAGGGTCTCCGGAACGTCTGGGCTCCTCCTTTATAGGTATCGCATGTCTCGTAACTTCCCTTGCAGCTTCAATTACCTCCTTCACAGAATGCCCTTTTCCAGTTCCAAGATTGTAATTTCCTTCCTTCCCCTGCTCAAGGGCATTCAAGGCAAGCTCGTGCGCTCTTGCAATATCCAATACATGGACATAATCCCTTACGCAGGTTCCGTCAGGTGTCGGGTAGTCATTCCCGAATAGCTTTATGCATTCCCTCTTGCCTAATGCAGCCTGCAATACCAATGGCACCAAATGCGTTTCAGGCTCGTGGTGCTCCCCTATTCCAAAAGCAGCCCCTGATGCATTAAAAAACCTCAGTGAAACGCTTTTCAGGCCATGCACTTTCATTGCATCAAGCATATTTTCAAACATCAGCTTGCTTAAGCCGTAATAATTTGTAGGAATTTTTTCAGCTTCTTCTGTGATTGGCACTTCCTTTGGCTGCCCGTAAACAGCTGCTGTTGAAGCGTAAACAATCTTCTTCACATTGTGCCTTATCATTGCATTCAACAGATTAAGCCCATTCACTGTATTGTTCTGGAAATACTTCTCAGGCTTCTGCATTGACTCGCCTGCCTCTATAAATCCGGCAAAGTGCATTACAGCATCAAACTTCCCCTCAGAAAACACCCTGTCCAACAAGGCAGTGTCAGAGAGGCAGCCTTTGACAAAATGAACATCAGGAAGGCTTTTCTCATGCCCGTTAACCAATGAGTCAAATACAGTAATGTCATGCTTTTTATGCAGCAAATGCACAATATGCGAGCCTATGTATCCTGCTCCGCCTGTAAGCAATAGCTTCATGCTAAAGAATCTTGAAAAAGCGGTTTAAATAGCTTGTGGAAGTGGGATTAGGCAACAGGGTTAATTTTAAATATCCCCTAACCCACATTATTAAGAAGAAAAGAGGTATATCCATGAAAATCCATTATATATTGGCAGCAGTCCTGATTGTTTTAACCGCATTCTTTCTTTCAAATGCAATTGCAGCGCCGATAAACAAGAATGTAACAAACGCCACATTTGAAGTGCAGCTTTCAAAATCCTCGTTTGCAGTCAATGAGACGATATCAGGCGTATTAAGAATCCCATTGGATGCCGCGCTGGATGCAGAAAGCGAAATTGAGCTAAGAATTCAGCTGTCGATGAAGCGCATTACAGCCAGGAAAACCCTTGCATCCGCGCTTACAAACGGTTCTTTCACATTCAGCCAGGCAGACCCTGTGAGGAATACGACAAATCCTTCCGCAACAAAAACGCTAAGCTTTTCAAATGGCGGAGAAAAAAGCATTGCGATAAAGGCAGACCCCTATTCTGAGTTCGTGTCTCTTGATATGGATATGTCAGGCCCAGGCTCAAATACATTAAACAATGTCAAGATAGACATTGGCAATGACGGCATTATAGACTGGTATTACCTCGGCACGAAAACAGGAAGCTGGGCATCTGAATTCACAAAGCCTGAAGGAATTGGAGACAGCGGCGGGCAGTCAACGCTTATTACAGACAATCTCACGATGATATGCCAGGTAATTGACCTGCCTTTTGCAAAAGACTTCCAGGTATTTGCATGGTACAAAACATTAAACCGCGCGGGAAATAGTACAGCGGCAATAATTTCATTAAGCTCTGAAGAAGCCCCCATATCCATCTCTCCTTACAGCCTTGAGTGCGACCTTCCTGAAAATGCTGATTACAGTTGGGGCTCCTGCGCTGTTGCAGGCACAGAGTATGGGCTTCACGGCAGTTATGCAGTATGCATTTACTCAAAAAACGGGACAGATACAGATTTATATGATGTGAAAGCAGCGGCAGGGCCTTCAACAACAGCTTACACCTGCCCCCTTGCAGGCGGTGAAGACAGCCAATGCAGACAGGTTACTACAAGGAATCCGCAGATAAAAATTAAGCAGGGCACATACAATAAAGAGCTGAAGTCAAGCGTTGAATTCACTGAATGGAACTATGAGGCAGAGGCTGTGAAGAATGCAATCAATGGGATAACAGGCCCCGCGCCTACAGGCATATGCAATGACCTCGCTTGCACAATAGAGTTTAAGTTCATTGCAAACAACTCAGGCACGATTGAATTAAGCAACCTTGACTTCAGGTACAAAAGCGGGGGCGCAACATCAAAGGCAACCGAATTTTTTGACATCGAGACGTCAGAAGCATCCATTGGCAGGATTTCAAAAGCAGGGGATAATGTCACGCTGCCTGCAAACGCGACAATTGAAATTCCCCTTGAGGTTTTCCAGCTTAAGGCTCCCCTGCCTGTTATTGCAACTGCAAATTCAGGCGTTGTGGAGGCAAGATTCGGAGACATGTTTGCCAATGCAACTATTACAATAGGTGCCGGCGGGGCATCTGTAAGCCCTTCTTCAGCGCCAGGAATGGTTGAGGAGACAAGGGCGGCGCTTAATGCAATAAACGCAATGACAGGCGATGCGCAGGCCGCATTAAAGATACTCGGCATTGACAAGGACATAGAGGCGGCAATAACAGAATTAGGCAACATATCTGCAAGGGCTTCTGCCGACACGCCTGCATTAAGGGCGGAAATAGAAAGCTTCAGGCAAAGCCTTCCAAAGGAAGTGACACTCGGAAGCTCTGTAAAGGACTTCCAGATTATTGAGCCGAATGACATTACAGGGGACATTGCGCCTGCTGACAAAAAAGGCCAAATTTACCTTGCGCAGGAAAAAGTGCAGGTAAAGGCTTCAATCACAACTGTTTCAATCAAGCTATTTTCAGGCGCAATTAAGAAATATGCGCTTGTAAGGAAAGAGATAACTGCAAAGGAGAAGCTTGGAAAATTTGACATATATGAGGCGATAGACAAGAGCGTTGCAGACTCAAGCTCGGACATTGTGTTTGAGACAGCGCCTACATCAGTTGTCAAGGAAGACCCCATTGTAAAATGGTTTGTTGGTGAAGGGCTTGGAATAGGCGCAAAGAAAGAGCAGAGATATGTCATAAAGACTGAATTTGATGTTCCTATTGAAAAAGTCAGGACAATAATAGTACCTTCTGAGGGCGCTGAAGCGTCTGAATGCGCTGCAGGAGAGGAAGGCTGCGGCGCAGAGGAAGCGGTTTGCGGGGATGGGGTATGCACTTTGATACTTGAGGATGAAACAACCTGCCCTGGCGACTGCGGCTCAAAAACGCCGTGGGCATTGATAATAATAATTATAGCAGCAGCCCTCGGGCTTGGCGGATATCTCTTGTTTTACAGGGGCAAGTACAGCTTCTGGAACCTTACAAAGAAGAAAAAGCCGTTTTCAAGCCCTGATGAGCTCGAGTCAGTTAAGTCCTTCATACGCACTTCAAGGGAAAAGGGAATGGATGACCCTGTCACAAAAAGTCGGCTTGCAGAGAAAGGGTGGAAGGAAGAGCAGGTAAAGTTTGCATTCGCGGAAATGGAATGGGAAAAGAAGGAAAAAAGCGTTGAAAAGCCGTCTGAAAACCTCAATCCATTGCAGGAATACATAAAGACAGCATTGTCAAGGGGGATATCAAAAGACAAAATTCTCAAAAACCTCGTTTCAAAAGGATGGGAAGAGGAAGATGTGAAAAAAGAGCTTAAGCTATAATCGTTACTAAACTTTTGCGTTTCTTGCACACCCCAAACGGCTTAAAACCAGAAATTTAGCAGTTATAGCCTGTAAGATGCTATTTTTCTATTTATTCATTTTTGAACCACTTTTGTTTCTTTTTGAACATGTCGCACGGCACGTTGTCCGCTATTTTTAAAATACCTGTTCGGGATTATTATCTCCCATGAGCTCAACTTACCATTCCGTGCTTTAATGTATGAGAAGATAGCTATGGCATTTTTTTGCGGCACGATAAATGTTGATTTAGGGCGAGCCTTTGAAAGAAACCTCGGGGCTTTAGCCCAGTGATGAATTTCA
>JASEIA010000095.1 GCA_030018575.1 Nanobdellota archaeon
AAAGAACCAAAAACAGCCCCCTCTCTCGTCCTAACGGACATATTGTCTGCTTCGCAGTAATTGATATTAAAGTAAGTAAAAACTACGGCACTAACTGGATTTTCGGCAGTAAGAAAACTTCTTCGTCGGGCTTCGCCCTCCTCGACCCCGTTGCACTCTCGCTTCGCTCGGGTCGGCTAACAGGAATTTAACGGAAACCTCGTTGCACTTCGGTTTCCCAAATTTTGCCCCATCTCTGAAAAAATTCTCAGCTCTGTTTCGGTTTTGTGGGTTGCCTCAAAACCTCACGAGGAGAATTTTTTCGAGGGGTCAAAACTTCTGTTAATTCCGATGTTATGTGCAATTCAGAAAAAGAACCAAAAACACGCTCCCTCCCCCGTTGCTTCGCAACATATAGCCTGCCTTCGGCAGTTATTTTATGGTAACACATTCGTTTTTTTCATTTGGATTGAGCCTTATTTTGCAATAAGAATAGAGAACAAATATTTCAGAGAAGCACAGATAGAATATTTTGATTTGCTCTGGAAAACGGCTAAGAAATAAGACAGATTATGACCGCCCGTTAAAGCCATTGGGTTTTAAGGGGCGCTCCCCTTGCCTCCTTCTATCCGTTTTTCTCTATTTTCCCCTCGCCCATCCCTCGGAAAAAAAGCCACCGCAAGGTTTATATACTAGTTAGCGTATTCTATACAATATGGTTAGTGTAAGACAAACACTAACAGGGGAAAAACAATGACAAATCTCGAAACAAAGGCAAACAAGGGCTTTGTGACTGAAGACAATATGGCAATGCTCACGGACTTGTACCAGCTTACAATGGATGCAAGCTACCAGCAGCACAAGAAGACAGATAATGCAACATTTGACCTCTTTGTAAGGAAGCTGCCTGAGAACAGGCATTACATGATTGCGGCGGGGCTTGAGCAGGCATTGCAATACCTTGAGAACATGCATTTCACAGAAGATGATGTGGAATACCTCAGGAGCCAGGAGCTTTTTCCTGAAGAGTTTCTTGCAAAGCTCAGGGACTTCAAATTCACAGGTGAAGTATACGCTGTAAAGGAAGGGACGCCTGTTTTTCCAAACGAGCCGATACTGCAGATTACAGGCCCGAAGATGGAGGTTCAGCTTGTTGAAACATACCTGCTTAATGCAATGAACTTCCAGACAATGGTTGCCTCAAAAGCTTCAAGGGTTGTCGAGGCTGCAGGCGGAAGGGCTGTTGCAGAGTTTGGGTTAAGAAGGGCGCACGGCGCAGATGCCGGGTTGAAAGGCTCAAGAGCCTGCTACATTGCAGGATGCGCGTCAACATCAAATGTATTGGCTGGAAAAGAGTTTGGGATTCCAATCAGTGGCACAATGGCGCACGCTTATGTCATGTCTTTTGAAAATGAAACAGATGCATTCAGGGCATACGCAGAAACCTTTGGCGACAAGTCTGTTTTCCTCATTGACACCTATGACACAATTGAAGGCGCAAAGAAAGCAGCTCTTGTTGCAAAAGAGATGGAAGCAAATGGAAAAAAGCTGAAAGGAGTAAGGCTTGACTCGGGGAATTTAACAGACTTAAGCAGGAAGGTAAGGCAGATTCTGGATTCAGATGGGCTTTCTTACGTTAAGATAATGGCAAGCGATGACCTGAACGAGTACAAGATTCGCGAGATGCTTCTGAACGGGGCAAAGATAGATGGGTTTGGAGTTGGAACAGAGATGATTACTTCAAAGGACGCGCCTGCAATCAGCGGCGTGTACAAGCTTAACGAGGACACTCTTGAGGGAAAGCTGGTTCCAAAGATGAAAATGTCTGAGGGAAAAGACACTTTGCCGGGAAGAAAGCAGGTTTACAGGATTTATGATGCGAATGGAAAGATGGTAAAGGATGTGATTGCGCTTGAAGGAGAAGAAGTGCAGGGAGAGGCGCTTTTGCAGAAAGTGATGGAGGATGGAAAGCTTTGCAGGCCGCTTCCTTCTTTGAGCGAAACAAGAGCTTACTGCATTGAGCAGGTTGCAAGAATCCCGGCTGAAGTGAGAAGAGACAACCAGTATGCGCACATGAAGCTTGCAGATTTGAGCTACGGCTGGAAAGACATGGACGTGCTTGCTGAGAGGAATGTGCCTTATAAGGTAGAGGTAAGCAAGGGATTACAAACACTAATCGAAGACTTAAAAGAAAAACACAGGAGGACGAACTAAAATGGAAAACATCTGTTTTTACGACGTGGACACGCAGCACGACTTTATGGACGAGAAAGGCGCATTGTATGTGCCGGGCGCTGAAGGGATAAAGCCAAGGCTTGATGTGCTAAGAAGGCATGCAGCCGCCCTGCCTTACGATTACACAGACCCCGAGTCAGGAAGGCGTTATTGCGGCGTTGATCCCATCTATGGGATTACGCC
This sequence comes from Nanobdellota archaeon, assembly GCA_030018575.1. Lineage (GTDB taxonomy): Archaea > Nanobdellota > Nanobdellia > SCGC-AAA011-G17 > GW2011-AR17 > UBA9640. Next base: position 2,398 of record JASEIA010000095.1, read on the forward strand.
TTACCCTTTGTTTGGCTCAGTGGACAGGCATTACAAAGGCGATGAGGAATTAAAGACATTCCCGCCTCACTGCATGGATGGAGCAGAAGGGCAGAAAAAGATACAGGAAACAACATGCGGAGGCACCAAGGCTTACATAGAAAACAGGGCATACTCTGCAAATGAACTGAAAGCAAAGATGTCTGCCACTGCTGTTTACTTTGAAAAGCAGGACGTTAGCGTGTTTTCAAACGCAAATGCCAATCTTCTCACGAGGTTTGACGCGGCTGTTGTTTACGGCGTTGCAACAGAATACTGCGTGAAGGCAGCTGTGCTTGGAATGAGGAAGAGGGGTATTGATGTGCTTGTTGTTGAAGATGCAATAAAAGGAATAACGCCTGAAGGAGAAGCAAAGGCTGTTGAAGAAATGAAGTCAGCAGGCGCGAAATTCATCAAAACCAAAGACGTGCTTGAAGGCAAGGTTGAGCAGATACTGCAGGAGATGTGGAGGTAACAATGGCAATCGGACCAAAAGAAGCAAAGGCGCTTACGGCAAGGGATGAAACTGAAGTGAAAAGGCTTGAGGAAAAGATAGACGCAATCTTACTCGAGGGCGGAAGGACATTTGCAGTTGAGCTCCTTTTGAATGAGAAGGTAAAACGGCAGATAATAGATATCTATACAGGCAATGGATGGCGTGTAACTTACCACTCAGACCAGCGTGACGGGGATTATCTCCAATTTTCAGAAAGAGAGCCTCTTTACGACGGCGGATGCGGTGGATGGAGGGAATAAAATGCCAAACGCCGTCCTGAAGCCGCTTTCCCCGGGCTACCTGGATGATATGATGGGCTGGGTGAACAACCCTGAAATCACAGGCAAGTTTGCAAAGTTCAATTGCGGGGTTACAAGGCAGCAGGAAATAAGCCATATAAAGCAAATGATGGCAAGCAAGACAGACAAATGCTTTGTGATGGAAACAGAAGAAGGAAAATATCTTGGCAACATAAGCCTGCACGAAATAGACACGCAGGCAGGGAAAGCAAGAATGTCCATACTCATAGCTGCCAAGAAAGAAAGAGGCAAGAGCTACGGGAAAAGCGCAATAAGAAGGCTGCTTGAAATTGCTTTCAATGAGATGAAACTGCACAAGGTATGGCTGATTGTCTTTGAAGAAAACACGAAGGCAAGGGGGCTTTACAGGCAATGCGGGTTTCAGGAAGAGGGCATTCTGCAAGACGAGTATTTTGTTGAAGGGAAATACCACAACATGGCAAGAATGGCAATTCTGAACAAAAGGAGGGCAATATGAATAGATTGTATTACATAAACTTCGGTGCGGCTTCTGAAAAGGAGCTTAACGCAGCAAGAATGCAGTACATGAAAAACCCAATGTCTTTGCTTGAAGTGGATGAGAAGGATGCTGAAAGAATAACAGCAAGCATTGTTGAATTCCTGAAGGCGTACACAGCTGAAAGCAAAACAAAAGGGTATGTCATAGGATTGAGCGGCGGAATAGACTCTGCTGTTTCAGCTGCGCTGGCGGCAAAGGCAGTTGGAAATGAAAATGTCTATGGGATGCTTTTGTCATCAAGGTACACTGCAAAAGAGCACGAGGAGCACGCATTTGAGGTTGCAAGTAAGTTAGGGATAAAGACAAACGACCCTGCTCATGTGAAAAAGCATTTTGACGAAGCCATTGAGCTCACAATGCTGATGACAGAAATCACAAAAGAGCACCTGAATTACAAGCTCTTGCTCGGAAACAACCACGCAAGGGAAAGAATGAAGATATTGAGAGGAAAAGCCGCAAGCCTCGGGTATCTTGTATTGGGAACAACCAACTTGACAGAAGCATGGCTTGGGTATGCGACAATAGCGGGAGACGGCTTCAAGGGAGTTGACATTGAGCCGATACAAAGATTGCCCAAGACATCTGAAAGAATGTATGCAAGATACATAGGAATTCCTGAGCAGGTAATCAGAAAGGCGCCCACCGCAGGATTGTGGGAAAACCAGACAGATGAGGGCGAAATTGGAATGGCTTACGAGGACATTGACAAAATAATGACTGGATTCTTGCTTGGCATAAAGAATGAAGACATAGTGAAGGCAAACAACAAGCCGGAAATAACAAGGCAGACAATAGAAGCAATAATCGCAAGGGTAAGGGCAAACGAGTTCAAGGCAAAGCCCGAGCCGTTTGCATTGCTTTAGGGGAAAAACAATGAAAAAACAAAAAACACCAAGCGGCCTTTTCATCGGCAGGTTCCAGCCGTTCCACCTGGGGCATTTGTCTGTGGTAAAGCAGATGGAAAAGGAATGCGATGAAATAATAATAGCAATAGGCAGCGCGCAGTACGGCTTTTGCATGGAAAACCCGTTGACAGGAGGGGAAAGGATTGAAGCGATAAGTTCAGTGTTAAGGAAGGAGATACAAAGGCCTTTCTGCATAATCCCTGTCGAGGACATAAACTGCTACCCAAAGTATGCAGCCCATATAAAGAGCATGGTGCCTTCTTTTAGCGTCGTATATACAGGAAATGAAATAATTGCAGAGCTGTTTAAGGCAGCGGGCTGTGAGGTAAAAGGCGTGCCTTCTGCTGTAAGGATACGCGCAACAGACATAAGGAAAGCAATAGTGGAAGGAAAGGAGTGGAAGCAATTCGTGCCTGAGGAAGTTTATTCTTTTCTTGTAAAAAATAAAATAGATGAAAGAATAAGGAGGTTGGAAAATGGAAAAATATGAAGCAGTGCTCTTGGGCTGCGCAATAGGCGACACTCTCGGAATGCCTGTTGAGTCGTGGAAGAAAGAGCAGATAAGGAAATACATAGGCAAAATCACAAAGCCGATAGATGCGGTTGCTGTGAGAGATGCTAAAGGCAATATAGTCAGAGAAGACGAGTTTGGAAAGCTGAAATGCTATAATCTCGGTTCAAAAGCAGGGCAGTGGACAGATGATACAATCCTTACAATGGCTCTTGCAGAATCAATTGCTGAAAAAGAAG
>JASEIA010000096.1 GCA_030018575.1 Nanobdellota archaeon
AGCGCCAAGCGCAAGAACCGCCAAAAGTAGGATATGCCGAAGTTTGAAGAGAACCATTTTTCAGAAACCCTTAAATACTCCCAATTCATCACCACAAGCGAGAAAAGATGGTGCCTTTCCTAGGAAACACGTTGTTTTACCCGGGCTGCATACTGCAGCACAAGCTGGAAAAGCTCAGTGCCAACTATGAGCTTTTGCTCAGGCAGTTCGGGATTAATTTCATAACTTCAAGGGATGTTGCCTGCTGCGGAGCCCCGATGCTTTACGCAGGGTACAAGGATGACTTTAATGAGCACCAGGAAAAGGTAATGGAAGCATTAAAGAAGAATAATGTAAGGCGCATAATAACAGCCTGCCCTTCCTGCGCAAGGATGTTCAGCGAGCATTATGGAATCAAGGCATTGCACGTTTCACAGGTTATACACGACAACATGAGGAAGATAAAAAAGGACTATCAGGGAGAAAAGATTTGTTATCATGATCCCTGCGAGCTTGGAAGAAAGCTTGGCATTTATGACGAGCCAAGAGAGATACTGAAGCGCATAGGGTTTGAAGTGATTGAGTTTGATGAAAGCAAGGAGAATGCGATGTGCTGCGGAGCAGGCGGATTGTTAAAAGCAAACTCGCCAAGGGCTGCTGACAGGATTGCGCTATTAAGATTAAAGCAGGCAAAGGCAAGGAAGGTCATAACAACCTGCCCTCTTTGCTACATGCACCTCAAGCAGAATGCGGAGAATACAGGCATTGAAGTGCTTGAGTTTTCAGAGGTGCTTATCTAATGTCATTAATTGAGTCATTCAAGGGTATTGTGGGCGATGTGAATGTCTCTGAAGGGCAGATTGACAGGATGGTTTATTCAACAGACGCCTCCAGGCAGAAAGGCGTTGCGCAATTAATTGTATGGCCTTCAAGCGTTGAGCAGATTCATAAAGTCGTGATGATGGCAAGAAGGGCAAATGTTGCGATAATGCCCCGCGGGGCAGGGACAGGCATGGGAAATTCAATCCCAAACAACGATGTTGTTGTTGATGTCTCAAAGCTGAACAGGGTTCTTAATGTTGAAAAGGGATTTGTTGAGGCAGAGGCAGGTGCTGCGCTGCAGGACCTAAATAAGGCAATAGGGTCACAGTTTTTTCCTGTCCAGCCTGAAAGCAGGAAAGCCTGCACAATCGGCGGGATGATTGCGTCAAATGCAATTGGAGTGAAGGCTCTTGAATTCGGAAGGATGGCAAACTGGGTTGAGGAAGCGACTATTGTTGACGGAAACGGGTTGTGCCTGAAATTAAAAGGAGACGCCCTGAAGCATGTAATCGGGATGGAAGGCTCAACAGGAATAATTGTTTCTGCAAAGCTTAAGCTTTTGGAAAAAGAGGGCAAGAAAAGCATTACAATGCTGGGCTTTAACACCCTGACTGCAATGCAGGAAAAGCTGTTAGAGCTGAGGGCAGACACTTTGGCAAGGAACATTGAATTTCTTGACGACATCTGCTCTGAAATGCTTGGCTTTGCGCCAAAGCTACACCTGATTGTTGAATATGAAGGCTCAAAAGGAAATCTCAAAGAGGCAGAAGCGAGAGAAGTATGGTCTGCACGCGAGCAGCTTCCTTTCCTGCTCGGGCAGAGGAAGCATCTTGCTGCAGACGACCTTCTCTTGCCGTTGGAGTCAATCCCAAAATTCCTTCATGTGCTTCGAAAGGACAATGTGCCTTGCTACGGGCCAATCGGATTGGGCATTGTGTATCCTGTTTATAGGGATGATAATTCTTTGGCAGGCAGGTTCAGGGGATTGTACAGGCAGTTTGGCGCAAAGCTGGGCGTAAAATACGGGCACGGAAGGAGAAAGCACACTGTTCCTGAGGAAAAGGCAAGACGGGTTTTGGAGCTTAAGGCGCATTATGACCCTAAGAATTTATTTTCAAGGGGGAAATTAATATGATCTGCGAGCAGCAGCGAAGTGGATCTTCGAATGAAGCCGGGGCGGAGTGAGAATGAAATGCGTTGAATGCGGCCTTTGCAGGACAAAGTGCCCTGTTTTCAGGGCTACCATGAAGGAAACTGCTTCTCCAAGGGCAAAAGGAATGCTTCTTAACAGGGAAATGAATGAAAAATTATTCTTTTTCTGCACATTGTGCGGAATGCATGAGCAGGAATGCCCATACTGCGCTGACCTGCAGATATTAAAGCAGAGGGAAAAGCTGGTTAAGTCAGGAGCCACATTGTCAAGGGCAAGGCAGATTGTGGACAATATAAAGGAGCACGGGCATCCCTTCACGCTATAGAATCACTGGGGGCTTATCACGACTTTAATGCTTTTATTGACGCGCTTTGCAAACTCTTCAGGGTCTGCTGCTGTGTCTTTAAGCGTGTTGTAATGCATGGGGATGACAACCTTTGGCCTGATTTCATTTGCAGCCTCTGCCGCCTCTTTTGCATCCATTGTATAAGTGCCCCCTATCGGCAATAATGCAATGTCAACTTTCAGCTTTTTCATTTCAGGCACGAAATCAGTGTCCCCTGCATGGTACAATTTAATGCCGTTCATTTCAAGCACATAGCCAAAGCCCTCGTCTTTTGAATGAAAAGGGATGTTTCCCATCCTGAACTTGTTGACATTGTATGCAGGAACAGCAGTCACTTTTACAGCGCCAAGCTCTATTGTCTCACCGCTTCTTATTATTTTGAATTTGCAGTCAAGCCCTGATGCGCAGCCAGGGGGTATGATAACTTCTGTCCCCTGCTTTAGCAATTCCTTAATCTTTGCCCTGTCAAAATGGTCAAAGTGCTCGTGAGTTACAAGAATAATGTCTGCTTTCTTTGGAGATGCAGGCAAAACATAAGGGTCTATGTAAACTGTCTTGTCCCCTTCTATAAGAAAGGAGGCATGCCCCAGCCATTTGATATTCAGGCCTTCTATTTCCATATCATATTCAAATATTATGTGCCTATTAAAGCTTTTCTGCGATGAATCAGCCTACCTCTTTTTCAGAGCCGCCTTCTACTATGACTTCCCCCGCCCCTTTCTTCTTAATCTTCTTGAGCATTACAGCCATTATGCAGAAGAAAAGCATCATTATAGATGCGACAAGGAACAATGCATGGAAGCTTCCGTTCGAGACAAACATTATGCCTGAAAATATTAAAGGGGCAAAAAGATACCCCGCTTCATAGCCTGTCCTGAATACAGGATAGAACCTTGTTTCCTCTTTTTTTGAGACTGCCTTGAAGAAATATGCCTCGTGCAGGGGCTCGATAAAGGCCGCGCCTATGCATCCTGCCACAATAAGCCCTATGAAAAGATAAACATTCTGCGTGAATGCGGCAAGCATTATGAGTATTGACATTATGAGGAATGCTGTCGACAGGAATCTCCTGTAGCCGTACCTGTCTGCAAGCCACCCTGCAATGAAATCAAGCAGTATTAGCGGTATTGTGAACAGCGCCAGGGTAATGCCTATTGTTTTTTCAGTGAATCCGTGCTCTGAAACAAACAATGGCACATAGGTGTAAAGCACAACCCACCAGGCGGCAAGCCCTATGCCTATGAGGTAGATAATAGTAAGGTTGCTTACCCTGAAATAAGCCTTGATTTTTGTGAAAAACCTTTCTGTGTCCTCGACAGCGCTTGTTTTCTCCCTTACTTTTCCCACCATCAGTATGCATAATGCAGTTGCGGCGATTATTGCAGCAAGGGAAAATGTTGCTTCCCGGGAAAACATTACTGCAACAAACCCGCCGGCAAGCGGGCCTGTAAGCCACGCTATGTTAAAAAGCGTGAAGTAGAATCCTTCCACCTTTCCTATGTTCTTTTTTCCCGCAATGTCCCTTATGAAAAGGCCCAATGTGACTGTTGCGGATGCTGCAAAAAATGACCTGAACAAGTCAACTAAAAGGAACTGCCAAATGCTTGTTACGTGCGGGATTATTGCATAGCACAATGCAAACCCTCCAAGAGCTATCTTTGTGAGCGGGACTTTCTTGATCTTTTTCAGCAGATAGCTCATCATAATTGTGAATATAATCCATTCAACAGAGGATAATGCAACCACAAGCCCCACATAAGTGTCTTCTATTACAAGCGATTTAATAAACAGGGGAAAAATAGGGCTGACCACTGCAAACACAAGAGTGTACAGCATTGATATCAGGAATACTATCCCTGAGTGCCTGGGGAACTTGTGCCTGAGCCTGAACATGCTATAATAGCGGTGCAAAGGCAATATAAACTTTTCACTTCAAAATTTCGTCTGTCTTGCTGCTCCATAGAATTAAATCCAATTCAGCCATTGGCACGTTTATCTTCTTGCTGTAATCCTTCATTTTAGTTTCCATTTCAAAGTATTGCTTCTTATTTTTAGGTTTTTCATTGTTTTCAAAGACTTTGGCTTCATACAAACAATTAACAATATGCTTGTCAAGGATTGCGTAATTCTTAAATCCTATATTTCTCAGGAAATGGCTTGCCTCTTTCATTCCTATTCCTTTCGCGTTTTCAGCAAAAAAGGCCCTTAATTTTTCAGTGTTTTCCTTCCTTTTCTCAATTTCTGCCTTTAGCTTCATACCACACTTGTTTTTCATTGCTTTTCTTGTCTCAACAATATAATTTGCCCGCTTCCTCCAGAAGCGGTAGCCGCATTTTTTCAATGCATTGCTTATCTGCTTTTCAGAGCCAGTGAATAGCAAATCCCCCAATGCATCAATGGCCTTCATCCCTCCCCTTGCAGAGGCATTTGCTGTCAGGATGCAGAAGCATAATTCCCTGAAGATTTCCCTGTTGCCTTTTTGATAAGTTTGCTCAAATTCAGAAAGCCTCTTGCTTAGAATCTCTCTTTGCTTTTCCTGCATTGAGATTATGTCTTCTTTATTCATAGCTGTCTAGAGAAATAGCCTGTTTAAAAACATTACTTATCTTTCTTTGCAGTATCTTCCCTTATCGGCTTTAGCTTCCTGAACCTGCTTGACCTTTGCACTGCTTTTGTCACTACAGTGAAGATTGTTGTGATAATTACAATAATTGCAGCAAATGATTCCCAGTACATCCATGTGACTTTGCTCCACTGCATTATCAAAGTGCCTGCCGCGGGCTCCAATCCCCTGTAGATGTATGCAAATCCGACTATGAACCCTGTTGCTATTGCTGTTGCAGGGTATAATACAAAGCAAACAAGCGCCAGGACAAGAAAGCTTAGAATCCAGAGCAACCAGTATGTCTGTTTCACTTATTTCACCTGCAAATACTTATATGCTGTGTTTGCAG
>JASEIA010000097.1 GCA_030018575.1 Nanobdellota archaeon
AGCACGGGCATTGGGCATACTGCCCATTTGACATGGAGCATTTTGAGGCAATACTTAACGCAACTGCAAAAGGCCTGAAGGACGCAGGCGTTAAAGAAGATGAAATAAAGCAAAGGGTTTACAGCAAGGCAAATGAGTTTGAGGACATTGTTGACAACTGTGTGCTGGCTGTTGAGCATCCGGATACAAGAAAAGGCAGAAGTATGAAATACCTGCGGGAAGCTTTTGCCAAGGATGAGAATAAGCCCAGCCTGCCGGCAGGATATGCTGTTTTTGCGGATGTGCAGATGAGAATATTCAACCCAAACGCAGATTTTGCAAAAGATTACTGCAAGGATTATGATAAAAAGGCAAAGCCTGTGCTTGAGGAAGTCCTAATGGCTTTCGGCAAGGAGCTTCAGCTAGGGCCTTCTGCTGTTAAAGGCGCTTTAACCGAAGAAGAGATTACAAAGCTTGCAAATCACTTGAAAAAGTTTGAAAACTGGGATAAATTGGCATATGAATATGCAAAGCTTACAGCGAATTTGGAACAAGTAACCGAAGAGCCGATGACGCCTTTCCTTTCAAGGCTGCAGAATGAGCCTGATGCAAGGGCGCAGCTTATACAGATTGCTTTGCAGAAAGGGCACGAGCCATGGCTTTACATGGAGTCGTTTGAGGTTTTCAGGGAGCAATTCAGGGCATCTGGAAAAACAATAAGGCACGACATTTTTGCAGCAGGGGATAAGGGACCTGAAAAGCCCGCATTGCCGTATGCTTACCTGTCTTCAAGAAAAACAAGTTTGCCTCTTGGCGCTTCTTTTGGAAAGACAAGAGCCAAGCAGAACGGGCTGCAGTTTAAGAGAAAAGCAATGCCTCTTACATTGCCTCCGAAAGCAAGGAACAGCAATGGCTCATTGGCGGATATTTTACTGGTTTGCGATAATTCAGGCAGCATGGCAGGCAGCCCTTATGAAACATTGGTTTCGTCTGCGTATGCTTTGTTTGAAGGGATTAAGGCAGAAAGAAAGGCGCACCTGCTTGAATATGGGATGATTCAGTTTAGTGATGCTGCTTGCCAGTCATGGACAGGCTGGCACAAGGGATTTGAAGAGATAGAAAGGGCGTTTTATGAAACAATAAAAAGCCGCAAGTTTGGCGGGACAACTCATTTTCCTGCTGATTTGCTTAGAATGGCGGACAGGAACGGCTGCGCTATTGTAGGGATAAGTGACGGCATGATGGACAATGATTCTGAGGCTATAGCTGCGCTGCTTGCGCATATCGGCCCGTTAGTATGGTTTCAGGTTGGCTCTGAAACAGAGGTTTATACTGCCTTGAAAAATGCTGGGAAAGCAGCTTATCCTGTTAATGGCATTGATGACTTGCCTGCTTCATTGTTGCAGGCAATGCATTCAATGTATAGGAGAGGATAAAATGCAATACACGCGTGAAGAAGTCGAGGAAATGAGAAGGCTGATGGGGATTACTGATGAAGAGCCGATTAATCCTGCTCCTGGAATAGGCGATGTTACCGGGGAGTATGTCCTGCTTGAGAATATCGTATGCAGGGATGCGGATGGAAATGTAAGGGAGCAGTATCCTAAGCTTTATGTGAAAAAGGATATTGAGCGGAATCCGGACGGAAGCTTTTTGAAAGTTACGCCTTACAAAAGCGCGGTGCATTTTCAGCAGCAGGCAAATGGCTTGTTTACGCCTCCGATTGGTTTGTCCTGCAGGATTGCTGTTGAGCTTTACAGGGAAAGGGCTGACGCTGAAATAGCGAAAATCCTTCACCAGTATTTTGATTATTCTCCGCAGGACAAGGATGGCTTAGGCCACGGCTGGCACTGCCATGGCACTTTGATTAATTGGGCGCGGAATGTAATAATAAGCCATCCGAATGATTCTGATTTTCCGTCAAATGGCGGGACCAGCAATATTAATGCAGGCAAAAGGTATGAAATTTCATTTGAGAGAGAGGGCCTGCAGACAATGAGCCTGGAAGATGTGCTTAAAGGCAATAATGCAAGCATGAAAAAGTTTGTGAGGCAGTTTACAATGCTTGAGCAGCCTGAATTGCTTGTTGAGATTGGAAACCAGTTTCCAAAAAAGAAGACCGCAAAAGTGTGGGTGCCTGGCGCAAATTGCAAAGATATGAGAGCGGTGTGGCTCGGTTGCGGCAGCAATAGCTTCATCCTCGATGCCAATGATTATCTTTACGGCAACGACGCCGTTCGTGGGGTAAGTGCGAGCCCGTAGGGCGAGCCGTCGTTGCGCGAATTTTTCCAGCCATTAAGCCAAAAATTCGTCAATGAATTCTCAACAAAAGAAATAAGCAGGCTCTCAAAATATAACCAATAACTGAATTCCAGCCGCCTTCCTGCCGGGGAAGCTATTTCAAGATAATACAAAAAGGCATTTTCCATCCCAAAACTATATAAATCAGGCTAAAATCCTTAAAATGCTTTAATCTTGGAGGATAAAAATGAACAAAATAACAGGACTTGCCGCGGGCGCGGCTGCTTTGGGGCTTTATGCTGCAGACGTAAATGCTCAGGCAGTAAGGAACGATGACGGCAGGCCGTCTGTTGCAAGGACATGGGGCCAGAGGAATTATGACGAAACAGAATGGTACCTTTCTTTTCCGCTTATACCTCATCTAAGCTTTAACAACGTCAAGATGTTCGGCGATTCATACGATCTTGCCGTCGGCATTTTTGACCTTCAAAAGCCTGAAGGCGATATTTTGTCAAGCCCTGAGAGCTTTGAGAATTTTGCAGAAGGCATAAATGGGCTTCCGCGCGTCAACGGCAACCTAAATGTCAGTGAAATCATTAACTTCGGCATATTGTCAGAATGGTTTGAGCTGCATGCTTATGGCGGCGGATATTCAAGAGCTGACTTCAGGTTCAAAGGGCTTAATGAGGATTATAGTATAGCCCTGGATCCTGCCACTGGAATGCTTGGCGTTGATTTTGGAAGGGAGCAGACTGCTTTTATCGGAAGGGGCATTGCTGACTTGCTTGCAGGCGCGAATTTTGTTGTTCCTGTGCATATTGGCGATTTCATATTAAAGCCATGGCTTGGGTTTGGATACAGGCACAGGGAGCATTTTGCAGCTTCGCTGACTTCTGACCGGATTGTGACAACAGAAGACAGCATTCATTATCCGGGAGACAAGCCAATAAGAAGCAATGGCAATGGCTGGTTCATGAATACAGGATTAATGGCTGACTTCAGCAGATGGGAAACTTATATAAGGCCTGTTGCAGCGCTTTCAATAGACAATGCTTACAGCGAGATGTATTATGCTGAAAATCCCGCAGGGCTGCCTTTTATTGAGCCTTTAAGGGTTAATGTGGGCATGGAAATAAGCCCCATGGACTGGTTTAATGTGAGGGCCGACTTCCTGAACGTGAATAATTCGCCTGAATACAGGATTGAGGCTGCAAGAAGGTTGGACTGGGCAGAGTTCTCTGTCTTTGGAAGGCTGAATGAAAGAACTCTTTTGGGGGATTACAGGCATTCGCTTAATGTGATGCTTGGCTTTGGCAATGACATTGCGCAGGTAAGGCTCTATGGCTCAATGGACCAGAACATAGACTGGGGCGTCGGCTTGCAGTTTGGGCTGGGCTGGAGAGTCAGCGAGTTCATGTAAAAAAAGAAAAAAAATAAGAAATTTATTCTTTCAGCTTTTCTTCAAGAGTGTCAAATAGCTCTGACTGTTTGCAGGAATGCTTAAATCCATCTAGGCTTACAAACCTATTTTTCACTCTTTCTCTTATTTTTGGTATTCCGCCGTATTCCAAATCCTCATCAGGAAGCCTTCCGGGCTCAAAAGCGCCATGCCTTTGCATGTAATCAGCTATTTCAAGGCATTTTCTTCTTGCATTGTCAAAAGAGATGTCTCCAAGATGGTCTGTCGGCTCTGAAAATCTTCCATTGCACATCTGGAATCCCAATGCAATAACTCTTGGAGGCCCGTCATTGTAAGTCGGATCGCAGTCAAACTCAGAGCAAGGCATTAAAGGGCGCCAGCACGAGCCCCTCATCCCTCCAGGCACCAATGATGGAAATGCAAAAGGGTTCAATGCTTCTCCGACAGCAGGCAGCCCGCTCTGCACCCTTACCCACATTACAGGATCGTCTTTTCCAACATACTTGTTTGCAATATAGGAAAGCCTTGATGTTGAAGTTACTGCGCAAATCATCTTGTCCCTTGCTCTCCATATCCTTTCAATTGCATTTGCCTGGCTTCCCACATAAGCTAAAAGCTCATTGTTATCTTTCGGAGATAAAAAGAGCGCATTCCTGTTTTCTTTCAGTTCTTTAACTTCAAACAAGAACCCTCCTTCCATCTTGTCATCAACAACCAACCCGATTGTTGAAGTGTGGTCTGCAAACATTTCATACAACGGCCTGTTCCACGCAAAAGGCGAAGTTTTGTCAGCTCCGAAAAATATAATCGGTTCTGTCGCCCTTTCCTTTATTTCCATTTCAGCAACTCCCGGACCCATTCCCTGGACATTGCCTGAAAACTCTGACTTTAATATGTCCTGCCCTGCGCCGTAAAGGTGCATTGCCTTTGCAATTCCTGTTGTCTCAAGGAATATTGCCCATGCAAGCCCGTGTATTTCCTTTGCGCCTGTTCCATAATTGTGCGTCATAAGAAGATGCACATCATCGCCTGCCCTTGACACAACTCCGTCAATCAGGATTCCATCTTCTATTGCCCTTTCCAAAAATCCTTCTGCTGTCTCAAGCATTTTTGGATGCGGCATTACGTGCCCTGTGTAAGAGCCTGTGTCTGCCTTTATTGCGGAAATCGTGTATTCGTTTCCTTTCGGCTCTGCAAGAGCTTTTGAGCCTCTCGCAAACCTTGCTTCAACCTTGTCCCTTAACGGCATGGGCCTCCATGTAGGTATGTATCTTCCCCTGAAATTCTCTGTCGGCATAATAAGTCCCTCCTTTTTTATTGGCTTTTTAAAGCGCAATTAGTATGATAAAGTAGGATATTTATTTATTAATCTTATGGACTTTATTTCCAGATAAAATTGATAAGAATTATTAAGAAATATAGGCTCTTCCCCATTTTAGGGAAAATTTTGTGAATAATTATTAGTATATTCTGAGGTATTAAGCCTGTAAAACCTCAAAATAAGCATTTGCATAAAAAATGAAAAAGCTCTTTTTTCGCCGTAT
>JASEIA010000098.1 GCA_030018575.1 Nanobdellota archaeon
CCTTTTTTGATTTCTTATACCAGTCAAATGCCTGCATTATCAATGAAGAAGCCTCATTTGGCTTTACCATTGTCCTATCAATGAATTTCAATAAAGGATTTACTGCAAACGGCTTCGCCTTTTCTTTTTGGAAATCCATTATTTCCTCTGCTTTTATCGGCAAAGACACTAAACCTGCCTTTTCATGCAAAGAATAAGGCGCCCTGAACATATGCCTACTTGAAATTAATACATTATCAATAACAACAATCTTGAACGGGTCAAACACACCGCTTGTTGTCATGTCCTTGATGGTTTTTCCTACTTTTTCAGCTATTTGCGATATATGCTCTTTCTCTAAAATTGCTGATGAGAGATGCCCTTTAATCATGTTTTGTAAATAAGCAACAATCACTCTCAGGCTTTCAGGGAATAGGTCTTTTGTTATCACACCGTCAACCTCTTCTGGAAAAGCCTCAAATGGAACAGATATATGAAATCCTTTATTCCCACTAAATTTAACGCCAAAGCATTCAATATTATGGAATTTTAATGCTTCAACCACATAATAAGCCGTTAATTTTGCATATTCCCAGAACGGCGTGTCAATGTCTATAATTAAGTCCCAGCCTATTCTTAATTCATCCAATTGCTTTTTTACAAGCCCTGTCTGAAGGTTTAAAGGATTTGCCCACCTTTCCTCGGAAATGTGAAAAGAGGTTGCGCCTTTCCTTGCCCATTCTGCAACATCCCCTGACATTTCAATCGTGTCAGGTCTCTTTGCAAAATACTCATTCACCCTTACAGCCACTTCCCTGTCTTTTGCAGATTCCCATATTGCTCTTTGTATGTCCCTTCTTGAGTAATAGGCTATGATTTCGTTTGACTGCATTTTCACTCCGTTCAAAGCTTCCTTATTTAGAGTCATGGCTCTTCACCACCCTCACAATCAAAGGAGGTTTGCTCTGATTCCCATTGTGCCTTGGCTCCCTGTTCTTCCTCGTAATCTGCTTCCGTCAGTTCGTCTTTCTTACATTTATGGTTCTTTGCCCATATCTTTCCACATTGTAAGCACCTTGTTTCGTAAGTCATTTTTTTACCTCCTTTTTAGTCCAAGTCTTCATCTTTCCACTCTCCCACCCGCAAGGCTCTTATTTCGCTTGCAGGATATTTCTTTTCTTTAAACTTTTCTTCAGTTTCACTGTTAAGTATCTCATACACGACATCATTAGATATACAATACACGTCAGCCCTATATTTATCTTTGAAAACTGCTTCTGTAATGTATTTTAAGCCCCTTGAGGATAAAAGGAGGCAAACACGGAACTTGTCATGCTCATGCTCGTATGTGTTATGGCTGTTAATCCTAATACAATTTATGTGCCTTGAGCTTGTAAACTCTAACTTTCTCATATTTTCAAGTTCAAACCGCTTAAATTCAAGCTGGTTCATTGACAAACACCCCCTTGAATATAATGTGCGGGCAGAGAAAATCCAGGGATAACCCTCTCACCAGATTCTGCCCGCACATTTTTTTGGGAAAACGAGGTGTCTGGTGAGTATGATAAAGGCATTAATAATCACCTGCCTTTGGGATTTTGTAACTGATTTTAGCAATCTTTTTGAACTTTTCGTCTTTGTTTCCGTTAGATTTAAACAAGAACACATTAACTTTGCCTAAATCATCAAAACATTTTACATTAGGCAGTTTTAAATCATTTATTAGGTTATCTTCAAACGCACCCATGTTTCGCATATATTTAAATAGGGAGTTCAAAAATGAGTCATGTAAAGCGGTTGTAACGTCTGATTTTTGAGAGTTAACAATTCCCAATGCCTCTTTTTCTATATCTACAGGCTTTAAATCATACGTTCTAAAGTCTATTATTATCCTTGTTTGCTCCATCATAGTATCCTCAACAACCCTTTTGTTTCATAAATCAGGTTCTCTTTCATTTTTAAGTTATCCAATAATACCCCAAACTCGAACTTTGATATTTTCATGCCGCTATTCAATATTACTTCATACAAATCATCAGCAGACACGCCGCCTTTATCTGATTTCAATATAAGACTTTGCATAATTTCCATGATTTCAAAGTATTTTCCTTTCTTTTTTTGAGTGTGTCCTGTAAATATCTTATCAACCTCTATATTTCCATGGTTGTCTATGCCTAATTGCTGTAACATGAACATTATTAAGTCAAATGCAATCTTTATGTCGCACTCTTCTACTATATTAGAAAGGCGCATTTTGGCTGACGCTTCTGAAAGGCGGATGAGGGCTTCCAATTGCCTGTATTCCATCCTTATTTGACCATTATTTGTGTTTTGAGCATATTTCTTATGAAAATCTCTCAATTTTGAGTTTATTTCATCTGACCTTACTGGTTGTATTGATTGTGCAAATATTATGTATTTTCTTAATATATCAAAAGGTATTAATTTTAGAGGCTCATTTGCCTTGTAAGTCCTATTATTTAATATAAAATCAGATATGTTTGAATCGTAATTATAGAATACAGGCAAAACCAAGTCGCATCTTGAAATTATAGTGGGGTGTATGTTTATCTGAGAAGGTATGTCTTTGCTCAAATCAAATCTTGAGAATATTGGATTGGCTATGGCTAATATTGACGTTCTTGCCATAAGAGTGGCATTAATTCCTGATTTTGATATAGATATAATCTGGTCTTCCATGCCTTCGTTCATATGCGATGCTTCATCTTCCTTTAGTTTGTCTATTTCATCCATAATAAGAGTACTGCCATTTGCCAATACCATAGCGCCAGCTTCCAATGCAAAACTGCCATCATCATCCCTAACTAACGAAGCCGTAATGCCCACGCCAGATGCGCCTTTACCACTAACATACCGGGCTTTAGGCATTAGATGTTTAATAGCCCTGCCAAGCTGACTTTTTGCGGTTCCTGTGTCCCCCACTAATAGAATATGCAACGAACCACGCATATTAGTGCCATCAACACCAGTTCTCCTTACCCCTCCTATTTGCTGTAAAAGCAAGGCTAACTTAATCATGTCATGCCCGTAAACAGAAGGAACCACGCTAATGGATAGGTTGACAATTAAATCATTAAAAGGCAAGGAAGAAAACTCTCTTATTTTAAGCATATCTTCATCTGATATATTCTCATTAAGCTCTAAAGAGCCTATGGGTTCTATTGAAAGAATGTCAAAAAAGCTGTCCCTTCTTAATAGTTTGGCATTATTCTTGGCACTTTTTTCCTCGGTTCTATAAAAGCCGACAACATTGACCTTAGTGCCTGGTGATTTATGAGAATCAAGATTAGAACTACACAAATCGCCTTTCAATAGGCATTTAACCTGTTGTGGCTGTTCTGTTGTTTCTATTTCTTCTGATAATTCTTCAATATTAATGTTCTGATAATCTCCTATCTCTTCAGATGTTACCGTAAAATGCCCTTTCCTGCCGCAAGAGCATAGACGTGGTTCCTTTTTTAAATTACCTTTCTGGTGTATGGACCAAGTATTACCGCAAGACGGGCACTCAAAGTTAGTTTTTAGAGTTTCTTGCTTAACTTTTGTTGTTTTTTTGATTATGCCTTTGATTTGGACAAGCTTATCAGTCATTTTAGCCCTGAGCTCTTTTACCTTGTAGATATTAGTAGTTAAACCTGTTATTCGAGGTATTAAGTTAAATTTAAGGTTAGATAAAGCGTCGAGAGCGCAATTTAATATTATGTCAGGAGAATCTAATAGGTTATTTGCCAATTCTGAATTGAAAATGCTTAAATCTGAAAATTTTATATAAATGCTCTTTTTACCGTAAGTTACTGCCTTTTGAATTTTGTCTATATAAAAATCTTGAAAGAAATTCTCAAAGAGTTCTATGTTATTTACTTCTTCCAATTCACACCTCTTCTTTTATCCCATAAAAAATAAAAATTAAAGGAATGGAACTATTTTTGCATCTATACGATATTTTCTTAAAAACTTTCTAGTTAATAAAGCTATCTCTTCTTTGGTTAAGGAAAGCCCCTTTGCCTCTGAACGTTCTATTAACTTTGGTATTAAATCATTGATTTGACCAAAGGAATCAACGGAGTCAAGATTGTCCTTTAATAATTCGCAAAATTGTTTCTCAACTTCATCAACCTTAAAAAGCACGGAAGGAACAGGTGCCTTGCCGGGTAAAAACATTAGGTTTTCATTTTCCATTAGATAAAATAGCCTTAAAATATTATCTCTTCTTTCTCCAATTATTGATGTTGCTAATGGAAACGTTAGCACCTTAGTGTCTTGTAAGGCGGCTTTTAGTTTATCTAAATTTTCTGTTACTTTTTCTATTTTCATTTTGTTTCCTCCATTTTTATAAGATTATAAGGGGTAAACTTATATATAAAGATTTGTATTCTATAGTATATAGATTTTTGGTTATAATATATATGATTAGTTGTACTACAACACTAACCATATGTAAAAAACGACAATACTAACCGCTTTTTTGGTTATAATATATATGAAATATACCTGATAGAAAGAGTAACCACGGTAATATCTATATATTATTATTATTATTATTATATACCTATATTATAATATTATACCCCCCTCTCTCGCTGGGAACATTTTTCTTATATATAATAACCATATTTTATAAATATATATATTCTAATATATATTATTAAGAATATAAATCTTTATATACTTATTAGTATTACTATTTCTTATGAAAAGCGAAAAAGGCAATAAGCGAAAGGATAAAACTGTTCAGGATTGAAATGATAAAATGTGAAAGCTGTGGAAAAATTATAGAACATAGAAACAAGCATGGATTATGTGCAAATTGTAAGCTGAAAAAATATTTACCCGCACGCTTTTGCAAAGTATGCGGGATTAAAATTTCACGTTTCGCTTCAAGAAAATCTGGTTGTTGTAAAAGGCATCATCAAAAAGCTTCTCACGTGGAACGAAATAAGATGGTTGATAGAAGAGGCTAGAAAATGAATGAAATATTAGAAGGCAAGAAGGTGAAAAGTGATTAAATCAATATCCACATCAATATCTATGGAAATAAGTATTATTGAATACATTAAAGAATGGATTAAAGAGCATCCAGGAACAACCTTTTCGGGTTTTGCGAATTATCTGATTGAAAAAGGAATAGAAAAACATAAAGAGGAAGAAGATGGAAGAAAAGATAATTGAAGAAT
>JASEIA010000099.1 GCA_030018575.1 Nanobdellota archaeon
GCCCCGCAGCTTGCTGTGATTGGGATAGCCTTTGCCATGTTATTGTTTACTTTTACCTCAAGGAAAGTCAAACGGCTTTATGTTCTGCACAACAACAAGCAAATCATCGCTTATCGCGCCTCTTTCAAGATGGCATCCGCAGGGATACATGTCTTCCTGTGCTGTTGAATACATGAATTTTTCGCCATTCATTGTTATTGAAAATCCGCCGCCGTCTATAAATCCTTCATAGCACAGCCTTCCGCAGCCTTCAACCTTCACGCATCCTTCTTCGCCCTTTTTCACTTCATATATCTGCGGCTTGCTGCAGCTTGCAGCCCCAATAAGAGCCACAAGCCCGCTTAGTGCCAATGCTTCTGTCCATTTATTCATTTTTTTCTTCCTCCTTGCTTTTCTTTTCAAGCGAATAGCCTTTTGCATACATTGGAACGCCAAAAAACAGCGGGATAAAAGCATACAATACCTTTTGCACGCCGCTGTCAAGCCCTTCTTCTGCCTCAAGGCATGCCTCGCTTGTCTCAACATTATTAATCCTGCCAGAAAGCGTTCTTTCCGCAGGGCAAACTTCCTGGATTCTGCTGCTCCATCTTTCGGCTTCTGTGTAGCCTGAAACACTAAGCCCAAGGCCAGCGCCTGCTGAAAGAAGTGCAAAGCCGATAAGCGTCATTCCCAAATCATTTTTTGCTTTTGAATCCATTTTACCCCCAACTATTCATCACTTAGCAATAATAGGAGCTATATAAACTTTACTTCTTTCAGCTTCTTTCGCAAAAATAAGCGTGCCAAAACCAGATGCAATTCGTGACACTTTCTCTCTTTTTTCTAATTTCCTAGAAATCCATCTGAAGGTGTAAACCCTGGCAAGAAACCGCCGGCGCTTCAAAGAGTGTGCCCTTGGTTTCTTGCTGGGGAAAAAGAGGTGATAGCTATAGGAAAACATAACATCTATATAAACCTTTCGGTTGTGTCTTAACTGCCCAATAGTAAAAGCCATTTAAACGCTATTTTTAAGGGTTATAGCCTGTTTAAAGCCAAATTGGCATTTTTAGGACCCCTTGGCTTCCTCTGGAGACCAAATCAAGCTAAGGATTGCTTTCAGCATATTCCCTGCCTTGCTTTGCAGTGCTGCTGCCTTCTTTTTTCAGGTTTTGCCTGTGGTTCAAAGCAGGAATAACTATATAAATCAGCTGTCAAATACATTTTCATAGCAATTCAGTCCCGTAGTGTAGCGGCCAATCATACGAGGCTCTGGACCTCGTGACCCTGGTTCGAATCCAGGCGGGACTATACTTAAGGGGTATGCAAAATGGAACAAAAGCAGGAAGAATTGTTTCTCTGCGAATGCGGAGGCGTAGGGCTTGAGCAGATAGCCGAGACTGAAGTTGGCAGGGACTTGTTAGTCGGGATAAAAGCAGCAGTAATCCAGACAGGATTCTTTGAATGCAGCCATTGCCTTCAAAGCCATTGTAGCAAAAGAGCCCTTCTTCAGAATAAACACGGCTTTCTGCTTTTTCCTGCCATTGTTCAGCTCGTCCCTCTCGTCTTTTGAAAACATCAGGCTTTGCAGCTCTGCAGAAGCATCCCTCATCACAGTCCTTGATTCCATGAACGGAATCTGCCTTACGTGAAACATCTCAGGCTTTATGAATTCTTTTTGGAGCAATTCATCGGCGTATTTCCTGATTGCCTTTTCAAGCTTGAAATCTTCATAATCATATCCAATCAATGGAACCTGCAATTTTATATTCTGGATGCTCATTGGGATTTTCCCGAAGCAGTGGTGTATTTCAAAATACTCGCAATTCTCCTTGATATACGCTGCAAGAATCTCATTGAACAGCTTTGACTGGTAAGCGTGGATAAACAATGTGGAAACCTGCCTTGGCAGTGCCATGAAAGCCCCTTTGTAATCTCCCGGATTCCTCTCAAGCCATTCAACCGCCTTTTTTTCAATAAGATAACCCGGCACCATGCCTGCCTTCAGGTTTCTCCAGTTTGCTTCCATCTCTTTCCTGAACCGCTTGTGCTCCTCTGTCTCCTGCTCAAAAGGATAAAGGAGATAAGCCTTCATTGCATCCTCAAGCTTTCCTTTGATGATTAGCTTTCCGACAGCAGCCATGTTCGGGCGTATTCCCCCAAACCTCTGCTCGCCATAATAGTTTGAGAAGTATTTGATTCTCTTAAGCGGCTTTTCCAGGTCTCTTGCTGTTATTTCAAAGCTGTTTGCAGTGTGCGAAGCCAAGCCAATCGGCTTTTCAAGGAATCCAACAAACTTCAGCTTGATGTCCTTGATTTTCACTCTCTGGATGTCTTCTTTTTTTAATTCATAAGCAGATACATACTGCTCTGTGACTGCATTCTTGTCTTTCATCCCTGAATTATTGAATATCCTCAGGTTCTTTCCAAGAAACATTGCAATCTTCTCAATCGCATTCGTTGTTGCCCAGTTCTTTTTCTTCAGGATAAAGCAGGCATACTTTCCATTCTCACTTAATTTTATGTCTGCTATCTCCTTTACGACGAAATCCTCGGGAAGCTGCTTCAGTTTCATACAAGTTTAGAGAAAGCTTTTGTTATTAAAGCTTGTTATGCAAACTAGGAACCAGCTTGACGATGGGAAGCAAAAGCCCCTTATGGCAACCTTGGAAATTCTTATGGAGAATATAGGTTTTAGCCTCTTTTTTCCGACAGGACTAATGGCTTTTACAATACTTGCCGGAAATCTTGCGGCTTTTGGAATAATAGGCAGCGCGTATATTGAAAGCAGGGAAGAGCAGGTTATCTTGTGGATGAAAAGGATGAACCTCGCAAAAGAGGAAAAGTATCGGAACAAAAAACTGAGCCAGTACCAGGAAGAAAAAGAAAAAGCTTATAAACAACCCCTCTTTCTGTATGCGAGAAGATAGGATTGCGAAAAGCTTTCCTATACTGGTGCAAAAACAATGGCAAGAATGTATTCTCGAGCGAGAGGAAAGGCAGGAAGCCACAAACCTTCAGAGCCTATGAAGCCTGTCTGGGTTCCGTATAAGCCGAAGGAGATTGAGCAATTAGTTGTAAAGCTTTCAAAGACAGAGCTTACGCCAAGCCAGATAGGGCTTGCATTGAGGGACACTTACGGGGTTCCGAGCGTCAAGGCGCTTACTGAGAAAAAGATTATACAGATTCTAAAGGAAAACAAGTCAGCCCCTGCATTGCCTGAATCAATGTCTTCTTTGATAAAAAGGCACATCAAGCTGATGAAGCACCTTGAAGAAAACAAGCATGATGAGACAGGAAAAAGGGGAGAGCTAATCATACAGTCAAAAATCAACAAGCTGGCAAAGTATTACAAGAGAAAGGGACTTTTGGCTGATAACTGGCATTACGACAAGGCAAAGGCCAAGCTGCTGGTAGGATAATCACATGGCAACATCAAAGAAGCTTTTGAAAGGAAAGAAGAAATGGTTTACTGTTTTAGCTCCCCCTGAGTTCAGGGAGCAGATTATCGGAGAGACTTCTGCATATGAGGCTGAGCAGGTTGCAGGAAGGACAGTGCAGGTAAACCTCGGCTACCTAGCAAATGAGATGAGAAGGCAGAGCGCAATGGTAACTTTCAGGATTAAGGGAGTGCAGGGCTCAAACGCAGTGACTGCTTTCAAAAGATATGAGCTTGCCCCAATGCTTGTCAAGAGGCTTGTGAAAAAGGAAAGGGACAAGGCAGAGGATTCATTTACAGCCCAGACAAAGGACGGGGTAATGGTTAAGATAAAGCCTTTCTATGTTGCAAGGGGTTTTGCGCACAATTCTGTTTTTACTGCAATCAGGATGAGGGCAAGGCAGTACTTATCTGAGGAGCTCAAGAAAATCAATCTTTCAGAGGCGGTAATTGCTGTTTGTTCCGGAGAGATGCAGAAGGCAGTGAAGGCAGAGCTCAGGAAGATTTCACCTTTGGCAGTGGCTGAGATTGGGGTTTTTGAATTGGCTTGAGCAGTAGGGGGTAAATGGAAAATAAATATGAGGCTGTTCCTTTCACAGAAGGAATTGTGGAATCATCAGAAGGCAGTGTTCTGCACCATTGGAGATACGGGCAATTCAGCCTTGAGCTGAAGATTGACAGCTTTGAGGCGCCGGTAGTGGTGCCCACTGCATTTAATTTAAGGATTGATGTGGGTGAAAAAGTTCGGTTGTATGCTTCGCAGGGCTTTAAACGCAAATGCACTGGCTGCGGCGGGCCTATTGAGATAGACGGCTTGGAAGTTTTAGGGGAAAATGGCAAGGTATTGTTCAGGTATATCAGCTCTCATTCCGTTAGGGACGCAAAATTTATGGAAGAAGCATAAGCTGTTTTCTTTTTTCCAATAGCTGGTTCTAAGGCGCCTTCCTTTGTGGACAACACAAAATATAAATGAGCATATGTGGACAACAAAATGGGGCGATGGAAGCACATGGCGCCGCTCGCACAGCAATGCTTATATACCATAAACCACACTTCTTATTTATGAAAGACATAGCATTAGTTTTGCTTTTGGCATTGCTTCTTGTTGCAGGATGCCAAAAGCAGGGGATTCAGGTTGTTGCGCCGGAAGATATGCCGGCTGGAGAGGCAGCTGTTCCTGCAGGAGAGCCGACAGAGCTTACACGAGACATGTCCGCTCTTGAGGATGAAGAGCCTCTTGAAATGGACATAGATACTGCCGAGCTTGAACAGCTGGACATGTAGTTGGTGTCTTATGAACAAACGAGAGCTTGCAATAATTCTGTCTAAGCTGGATTTTTCCAAAGACAAGCAAGTTAAGCTTGAGCAGTACCAGACTGATTCTGAAATAGCAGGAGAAGCCCTTTGGAATGCCTTTATGCTTGGAGACATTGAAGATAAAGCGATTGCTGACTTTGGCTGCGGAAACGGTATTTTGGGAATTGGAGCTTTATTGTTAGGCGCAAAAAAGGCGGTTCTTGTTGACATTGACAAAAATTCAATTGAAGCTGCAAAAGAAAATGTGAAAAAAGCAGCAAAGGAGGCAGGCGGGAAGCTCAATGCATTGCTTGAAAACAAGGACATATCAAAAGTAAAAGGCAGGTTTGACACTGTTCTTCAAAACCCCCCTTTTGGCACAAAGAAAGAGCACGC
>JASEIA010000009.1 GCA_030018575.1 Nanobdellota archaeon
CTCAATGTGATTGGCGTTGAGGCGCTTATTGTGCAGCCATCTTGCACTTTCGGAGAAATGCGCTGTATTTTGTCCATCTTAAACAGCGTTTCCCCAATTCTTATCTCTTTCTTGTCTTCCATAAGCAATCTTAGCCTTTCTCCAATAAAAGATATAAATGCGCTGCTTGGCGAGGAAATAACCAGTTTTTTCAGTTTCCCTGGCTTATTTTCTCCAAATGGGAATATGTTTGAAAAGCAAAAGAATTTATAGCCTTCCTTTTCATGTAAAACATCAAATTCTGTATTGCGTATAAGATTATACAGGAAGCCCTGCAATTTATTGTAATATTGCATATCATATGCAGAGTTGGTTAAGGGTTCAAGTGTCAGTATAAGCCTCATAGGGCTAATGTGGAATATCTAAGTTTAAAAGCGTTTGCACACTATAGCACATTCATTTGAGAAATATAACGTGACTTACAATCTTTTGACATACGCCGCGTCCTCTTTCACATACTTTAATGCAGGCTTGAGGCTGTCTTCTGAAACTAAATCCACTTTCCTGCGGAGCTTTCTTTCCAGCATAAACTTAAGCCCCATGTAGCCGTCAAAAGTGGGTTTTCCAAACCTGACAAGAATATCAACATCGCTTTTGCTGCGCGGCCTTCCTTTTAAGTAAGAGCCGAACAATCCGATTTTCTTTACCCCAAATCCCTTTATCTCGTTCCTGTTGATTTCCAATGTCCTTAATATTTGCCTTTTTGTAAGTTTCCTCATGGCTTTAACTCCCTGCTAATAATTATTGCCCTATTAATCTTATTGAGAATGGTGCAAGTAATTTTCTCAATTTATTTATCATACAAATCTAGAATGGTTATGCATTTATAAAATTAGCTTCTGCGCATTTAAACCATAAAAACAGCGCACAAGCAAAGAAAACAAACTCTTAATGCCGGCAGGCGGGCTTACTCTATAACAGTGCCTTCAAACTTCTTTCCTTCAACCGCTTTCTGGAGATTGCAGGCGCCTTTCAGGATTATGACTTCCATATTCTTTTCCCTTGTTATCCTCTCTGCCTCAGAATCCAATACAAAATGCTGCCCCGGCTTTTCCTTGACCTTTGCCATCATGTCGTGGAAGCCTTCATGTGAAATAAGTGGCAAGAATTTTGCATCCCTGTGCTTTCTCGGGTCTTTTGTGTAAAGCCCTTTAACGTTAGTCATATTATATATAGTATCAGCGCCCAAATATTCAGCTATTTCCGCAGTTGTTCCGTCAGAAGTCTTTCCAGGCCCTAATCCGCCGCAGACAACGCAGTTATTTACTTGTAAAAGCTCTTTTATGTCTCCCAGTGATTTTGGTATTTCAGCATTTGCCTTAACTTTTTTTCCGGCAGACAAAAACGAGGCAACGAGCCTTGCGTTTAATCTTGTTGCGTCTATTCCCACAATGTCCTGCGTATGGTTGCCAGCCCCTGCTTTTCTTAAAGCAGAGATGTATTCCCTTGCAGTACGCCCCCCGCCTGTGCAGATTACTATTTTATATTTCTTGGCAATTGCCTCAACCGCTTTTCTCAATGACAACAAGAAAGCATAGTCAACCTTGTCAGGAACGATTATAGAGCCGCCGACAGAGACTACGATTGTTTTCATAGTATATTAGCTGGTTATGAGATTTATAAAGATTTAGATAAGGCTTCCAGGTATTCGTTATTCAAGCCGTTAAGACGGAATATTACAACCTCTTCCAAGCCAAGAGAATTCGCTATTTCAAGCTCATACTTAAGGATTTCAGGGTTGTTTACAGGCTCTGTCCCGTGAATCCCGCCTATGATGCAGCCAAGCCCCATTATGATATTTTTTTCCTTGTATTGCCTTGCCTTTCTTTCAAAGAGGCTGTTGACAATAAAGTCAGGCATTACAGCCCTCCTGAAGCTTGAATAAAACATTTTCATTTTTTTATTTCCGTATTCTTCAGGATTATATGAAAGCCCCAGCGGCTCAAGAATGAATTCAGGCACGTATGATTTCTCAACAGTATAAACATTGATGTTCATTGAAGGCGCATCTTTCACAAACTTCGAAACATAATCCTTATTCCTTTTGAAATCCTTAAAATGCAGAAGCCTCGAGCGCTTTAGGGAAGGCTCCAAATCCAGCATCACGCTTATCTGCCTTTTGCCGGGCCTGCTTTCTATCTCACCTAAAACCCTTTCCAATCCTTCAGAAGCTGCCCACGGCGAAATCCAATATCCCTCCTCTTTTTCCAAAACAGGCCAGTAAACAACATCCCTGACGCGCGGATTGGCAACCTTCAGCCAGGTCTCGTAAGTTTCAAATTCAGAGAGATTTTTTGCAGCAAGATATATCTTTGTGTCAAAATCAATTAAATCAACCTTTTCAAAAGTCGTTGAATTCGGGAATTCCTCAAAAAAGCTTATTTGTGTTGCCATTGATGGTATGCTCCATAATGCCGCAAGCATTAATGCAAAGAAAACAAATTTCATGCATGCTTATAAGCATTGCGCAAATATAAGCCTTTACTCTAGGAAAACAGCCGCTGCCACAACAGAAGTCCAAAGCCCGCGCTTGTCGCCTTCCGCGGACTGCACTGTGTGCGTTGTCTTGAATATAAGCTGCGATGCCTTGTATATCTGCTCCCTCTCGTCCCACGCTGTCTCAGGGTCAAAAGGTATGCCTAAAGTGGTTGCAAGCATTGTCGCTGCAAGGTCCTCTGCATACTCGCCTGCTATTTCCCCTTTCTCGCCAAACGTGTGGTGCTCCGAGAGATAGCCGTAATTCTTTTCCCTGTCTGTCGGAACGGCAACGCCTATTGCAGCAGACATCAGCCTGTTCGCCTCGTTTGTATCGTTCCTTGCCATTACGCAGAATGTAATCTCACCGGGCTTGAGCAAAGCAATGCCCTGTGCCTTGGGTATTATCTCGCAGCCGGAAGGCAGGATGCTTGAAACCATGACAAGGTTGCATTTCTCAATACCAGCATCCCTCAATGCAAGCTCAAAAGAAGCAAGCTTGTCCTTATGGACGCCAACACCTTTTGTAAAGAATAGTTTCTTCGGAACAAATACCATTACTATTTTTTGTGCGAACTCCTTTTTAAGAATTTCGGTTTTGGAAAAGGTTAATTTTTGACATGCTTAGAAATTTCGAATACGAAATTTCTGGCATGCTCAAGAACCCATTGCGCTTTAGCGCAGAGGTTCTTGACATATGTTTATAAATTCGTGAAGGTATTTCTATTTCTATGGCATTCGACTGGAGCAAGATAAAGCTCGTGATGGCGCCCATGGAGGGCTACACTGATGTGAGATTCAGGCTATTATGCAGGCACTACGGCGCTGATTTAGTGTATTCCGAGAGAATCAATTCTTACGCAATCGTAAGAGGAAACAAATCTGCAATGAAGACAATGGAAATGTCCGAAGCAGAACGCCCCATGGCAATGCAGATATTCGGAGGAAAGACAGACATCATGGTGAAAGCAGCAAAGATGCTTGAGGAAAAGGCAGACATCATTGACATCAACATGGGATGCCCTGCAAAAAACTCAATCAAGATAGGAGCCTGCTCCGCGCTACTGGCAAAGCCTGCAAAAATAAAGGAAATGGTCGAGGCAATAGTTGCAGCAGTCAACAAGCCTGTTACTGTAAAAATAAGGGCTGACAACTGCTTAAGGAATGCATTAATAATACAGGACGCAGGGGCTTCTGCAATCGCGCTGCACGCGAGATATGTAAAAGACGGCTATTCAGGAAAAGCTGACTGGAATTTAATCAGGGAAGTGAAGAAAGAGCTCAAGATTCCGGTAATAGGCAACGGAGACATAAAGAAAGCAAAAGATGCGATTGAAATGCTGAAGATAGCTGACGCCGCGATGATTGGCAGGGCTGCTGTGAAGTATCCTAGAATATTCTTTGAAGCAAAGGAATTGATGAAAAAGGAAGTTATTTATAGTGAAAGACATAAGTAATTATACACTGAATAGTGTTATGTCTTTCAGATATACCTAATGGAATTGTATAAAAATAAATGTCATTAGGTATAGGATAAAAAGGCCGCTAGAATTTAATTATTTCTATTGATTTATTAGTAATTCTCTTCCTTAACTTATGTGTGTTTGCGTGCACTGCATAGGCGTTCCATCCTTGCAGAAATTCAAGCAAACCAGGAATGTTATCTTTATCACTTTTGCATAATTCTTCGAATACTTCAATCTTTCTTTGCATTTCCCTTAAGTTTCTTTTCCTCAATATGCGGAAATAATAAAAGCACTTGAAGCCAGGCAAATCAACACCCCTGCTGAGCGGCACAATTTTTGACTTGTCTGGGTGCAACTCAAGCAGAAGCTCATTTTTAAGAAATGAGCTTATTTTTGTTTTCCAGAGTTCAAGCTGCGCCATTGAGCCATGCAATATCACAAAGTCATCCACATAGCGGAGGTAATATTTTGCTTTTAGCTTGTGCTTGATGAATTGGTCAAGCTCATTAAGGTAAATATTTGCAAAGAACTGGCTTGTAAGGTTACCCAGAGGCAAGCCTTTGCCTTTGGATTTTGTGCTGTGGTTACGGAGTATTTTCCATATCAATTCCAGCACATTTTTATCGGCTATTTTCCTGTTGATAATCTTCATTAGTGTTTCATGGGAAACTGTATCAAAATAGTGCTTAATGTCTGCCTTGAGCGCATGCCCACTTACATAATTGTCATCCTGCACTCCCCTTAGTTTTCTTCCGTTGCAGGACACTTTTCGCTTGAAATAATCAAATCTTTCTATAGCTTTCAGATTGCCCTTGCCTTTCCTATTGGCATAGCTGTCATAAATGAAATGGTTTTCAAAAATTGGCTCAAGAATATTGCAGATTGCATGGTGCACAACCCTGTCCCTGAAATTGCTTACTGAGATTTTTCTTGTTTTCGGGTCGCGAAGGATAAATTCAGTCAAAGGCAGGGGTGTATATGTGTTTGAAATAAGTTCGTTATGCAACACTGCAGGTTTTGTTGCTACTAATAGAAGAGTAAAATATACAGAAGTCTATGCTGCCTTCATAAGTATCGGTTTTCCTCAAATTAAGCCGATACCGATATTAACCATTAAGAAGCCATGCCCGCAAGATAATATAGTGGGTTGAGTTGATTGTGGAACTTTGGGTAGGCTGCTTGCGGGATATTGACGACTCAACCTGCTATAGCTGCACGCCACCAGCCGCCGCCTGCAGTCCACCTGCTACTACGGCTGCCTCATTAGCCTCAAGATAGCCACATCATCGCAGCACCTTTCAATTGAATCCCCTATTTCTTCAAGGAACTTTGAGACTTTCCAGCAAACCAATACACAGACAGGGTGCATCTTTTTGTCAAACAAGATAATGTCAAGCACATCCTTCTTAAGCTTGTCAAGATTATGCTCAACAAGATTTGCCTTTTTTATGTTTGCCATCAAATCAGGGCTGCCTGAAAAAAGATTATCTATTATAATTGAAAGAAATGCCATGCCTCTGCAAGCCTCATCAATCATCTTAATGTAAATATCAAGCACCTTTGGAGGCACTTTCTTGTGCTCCAAATATACCATCCTGTCAACAGAGTCCTGCACACTGTCAATCACAGAATCAATTGAATCAGTCAGATCATACAATCTTGTCCTCATCGCAGGCATGAATGCGCCTATATATAGGTTCTGCGAAATCTGCCTTCTCAGCTTGTCGCACTTGTGCTCCTGCTCCCTTATTTTCCCTGAGAATTCAGCCACATTCTTGAAGTCACCTTTCTTAAGAGCTTTCCCAACCTCTTTAAAAGGAGCCCTCGCATCAACAATCTCCTTCAGCATCTGCTTGAAAAGCTCCACTGTCTCTTTTTCCATGTTCCTGCCGAATATTGGCAGAATCCTAAGCCATTTAAATCTCATTTTCCCTGCCTCCTTTTAATGCTTTTGCGTATTTAAAGATTCCGTTCATACAAACACCTCCAATATCTTGAACAAGATTATTGCAATAATTGCAGTTGCAACAGGCGTAAGAACCCACCCTGCAAGGATTCTCTTCAAAGTGTCTTTCTGCAGGGTACCAACCCCCTTCACAAGCCCCACTCCCGCCACTCCCCCGACAATGCTGAATGATGTTGACGTGGGCACACCGAAATAGGTAAGGGCATATATTGCAAGCGCAGAGCCTGCCTGCGCCGCGAATGCGCTGTGCGCGCTTAATTCAGTAATTCTTGAGCTTATTGTCTTCATCACTCTTGTGCCCAAAGTGACGCTGCCAAGCCCCATTGCAGCCCCTCCAACAATACCCGCTGTAAACATTCCCAGCAGATTGCTGCCTATCACAAGCCCCATTGAATTCCCAAGGTTGTTTGCGCCCATGCTGTATGCAAGGAAAGCGCCGCTCAGCAAAACAGCCCAGCCAAGAAACTTTTCTATGAAAAGGAATGGCTTCAAAGCCGCGATGCGGGCATAAAGCTTGTATATAAGATAGCTGCAAACAAGCGCAATTACCGGAGTCACAAACCCCAGGAGGAATATCTTTGTAAGAGTAAACCATTTCACGCCTGCGCCAAGCAAAAGCCCGACGCCGGATATGCCGCCGATACAGGCCTGTGTTGTTGAAACAGGGAGGCTCAAGAAGGTCATTATTGTAACATAAAGCCCGGCTGCAATTAAGACAGCAAGGATGCTGATTAAAGGGATTGCAGAAGAATCAACAATGCCTTTGCCTATTGTCTTTGCAACAGCCCTTCCGCTTATCACCGCGCCCAAAAGCGCCATGAATGCAACAATCCACGCAGCTTTCCTGTAGCTTGTTAATCCCGCGCCTACTGCAGTGCCCATGCAGTTTGCTGCGTCATTTGTGCCGATTGCCCATCCTACAAAGATTCCGCAGATAATAATGAGAATTGTAAGTATGTCCATTGCTTATATAGTATTTTTGTATCTTAAAAATCTTCCTATGTAGGATACTGCAATGTAGGATATTACTGCAGATTAAAGAATAAGGTTTAATAACCAGCTAAGATTCTTCTAGTCCATGAAACTGCCTTATGAAGTGGAAAGGGATGTAATAGTTAAGAAAGAGGCAACCACAGACCCAAGAATAAGCTGCCGCCCGGAAGAAAGGGATGTTGAAGAGCTGATTAATTACGGGATTATAAACTTAAACAAGCCAGCCGGGCCCACTTCTCACCAGATTTCTGACTATGTGAAAAAGATTTTACATATTGACAAGGCAGGGCATTCAGGCACATTGGACCCGGGAGTTACAGGCGTTTTGCCTATTGCAACAGGAAACGCGACAAGAATTGTGCAGGGGTTGCTGACAGCAGGAAAAGAGTATGTCTGCATAATGTACCTGCACAAGCCCGCTGAAGAAAGTGTAATAAGAAAGACAATGGACGGCTTTATCGGAGAAATAACTCAATTGCCGCCTGTGAAGTCAGCTGTTAAACGGCAGTTAAGAAAGAGGAACATATATTATCTTGAAGTTATTGAAATTGACGGCCAGGATGTGCTTTTCAGGATGGGGTGCCAGGCAGGCACTTATGTAAGGAAGTTCGTGCATGACTTTGGATTAAAGCTTGGTATTGGCGCGCACATGGCTGAATTGATAAGGACAAGGGTTGCGGGCTTTACAGACAGGGGCATGGTTTCGCTGCATGACTTGAAAGACGCTTACACATTATGGAAAGAATCCGGAAGAAAAGACTGCATAAAAAAATGCATACAGCCGATGGAAAAAGCGGTTGAGCACCTGCCAAAGGTGTGGGTTTTGGACACTACTGTTGACACCCTTTGCCATGGCGCTTCATTGTCAGTGCCGGGCATTGCAAAATTGCATACAGGGATACAAAAAGATGACATTGTTGCCGTGATGACATTGAAGGATGAGCTTGTCTGCATCGGGAATGCAGTAATGGATTCTAAAGAGATTGAGAAGAATGAGAAAGGGCTTGCTGTAAAGAACTGGAAAGTGTTCATGGAGCCAGGGATTTATCCGAAATTCGTTAAGAAAGCAGAGTAAGCAAAGGCCTCCTTTAATTTTTGCAATGACTGCTTTTTGAATAGCCGCAAATCCAGCATAACGCTTATAAACGCCTTGCTGTTTATGCATGATAAACAATAATTATGGAGGCAAAAATGAATCTAAAACACATTTTGGCAATGGCGCCTTTGGCGCTTGGCATGACTTACGGATGCGAAGGCGAAGAAACCGCGCCGCAGATAACGAAACCAAATGTTGAGTATTATACAGTAAATGGAAGCGACTGCGAGGAAGCAAAAAATGATATTTTTGACGAAGAGAACGGCAAGGGTTTCATGGAAGGCGGAAAAAGGAGGGCGGGCAAGGCAGATGTCGGGCTTTCGTATGTGGGAACAGGCTACAAGCCGATACCGCAGGACTCAGCCAATCCAAAAGAGTTTTGCTGCAAGGCAGTCATAGACCCGCTTGTTGCGGTCTGCGAGGGAACAGTTTACCTTCCTCAATGGGATGGAAACGACAAATGCTGGGACAGGTTTATTGAAGCGCTTACAGCGCATGAGCAGGGGCATGTTGACTTGTGCATGGATTACGCAGGCAGGCTTAAAACCGCCTTGACAGGGCTTGAAAGTGATGTGTGTTCCACAGAGTCCATGCAGAAGGCATGCGATGACGCATTAACCGACCTTGAGCAGAAAGCAGGCGATGCGTACGATGCAGTGGACAGCGACTATAACACGGCAGACGACTTGTACGACTCTACAACAGACCATGGAGAAACGCAGGGCGCTGTGCTGGACTGTGACTGCGAGTGAAGGTTTTTACTTTCCGGCGTATTCCGGGAAATAAGTGTAATGAAATTCCTCATAAGCAATCAAAGGCTCATAGCTCCTGATGTCGTTCGGCAGATACGCCCTTAATGAGCTTATTGTCTCGTGCAGCTCATCATTGTTTTTTACGCAGACATAGAGCAAAAGATTATGCTTGCTTATTTTTCAGTATCAGATGATGAGAGGATTAAAAGGCTTAAGCAAAGGCCTTCAGTGCACCACCAGGCATTAATTGAAAACCCGCAATTGATTGAAATCAGGGAAAAGGCATACCAAAAGTGTTATGCAGAGTTTAACGGCAAAAAGGCAGTAATCGACACCAATGGCATGCCAATTGGTGTTAGCAGCAGGATGCTTGCCTTATTTGCAAAAAAAGAGCATTAAATTTATTGCGGATTCTCATCCATCTTGGTGCCTTTAAGCTCTTCAAGACTTTTCGTCGGCAAACCCCTAAGTATGTCAGAAGTTATGTCCTGCACTGTCTTAATTGCCTCAGGAGGCGCATTGTTTCTTTTCGCGTTCAGCTTTTCAAATTCAGCAGGATTAGTGTACCAGACAAGAAAAAATCCCACTGCAACTTCCAAGGCCTCTTTCTTGTTCCTGAACAGCTTTTCCCTCACTAGCTTTGCAGCAATCTTGTTTGTGATTGCAGATATATTCAATGCAATGTCTTCCTTTACATGTGCCTTTTTCTTCGGGCTTCGCTTAACTGAAAATTCAGTAAGTGCGCTCTGCCCGGGATTTGCCTCTTTTTTCATATTGATTATAACACATTCAAGATTTATAAGCATTTATGTAATGGACTATATTTTTCGTATAACCCATATCTCGCGCTCTATCTTTGAGTCAGAAGCAGTATATATTATGGGCAATTTCACTTCAGGCAGCGCAGAATATGGCTTAAACCCGAAAGAAGACAGCATTCTCTCAAAATTAAACTTGATTCTTTCCCCTGAATAAAGCCTGAAACGAGGCACAATAATGGCTATATTGCCTTTCACAACCTTTGAAAGCTCCCTTAAAACATCCCTGTAAAGCGGCTCAAGCTGCTGTATTGACTTCAATGCTTCCGGCTTCATTGGAATCTTGTTCAATAAAGGCCCCATGTAAGGCTCTGTGGCAGCTGAATCAGCCTTTTCAATGAATCTTGAAATCCGCCTGCTGTCTGCATTGAATATCTTGTAGTTTGCATTCAGATGATATTTTTTAACCACCCATGCAAGATTTACTTTTGAAGCTTCTGCGCATTCCCTGCTTATATCAAAACCGAGAGTGTTGATTCCCATAAGCATCGCTTCCTGAAGCAAAATCCCGTACCCGCAGAACGGGTCAAGCAAATCATCCCCTTCTTTTGCCATTGAGAGATTAATCAAAATCTTAGCGAGCCTTATTGAAAGCATGTGCAATTCCCTCTGCTTCGGCCTTTCCCTGTCCCTTTTCTCGTAATCAAACGGGTTGAATACAGCTATTGTCCTTGCAACAATGTCATCATAAACAACAAGCTCAAATCCCTCGCTCATCAATTCATGCCTTATCACATCATTTGGCATAAGAAACTGCTCCTGCCTTGAGGAGCGCTTGTACGCTGCTTTCAGCTTTTCCTGCCTCATCCTTGCCTTAATGTATTCTTTCAATTCTTCAACATCCGAGTCATCATAAACACTGACAGCATACTTGATTTTGTTTGATGTGCCTGCATAAAGCTCTTCATTGTCCAAATTGTCTATCACTCTTGCAATCTTGACAGTGCCGCCTAATTCCTTGATTACTTTGGCAAAATCCATGCCAGGCAAGGAAAGGATGGCTGCTGTTGCAGAATGCACTTTAATCTTATACTGGACTTTTCTTGCATTAAAATAGCTTGCAAGCTCCAAAAGAGAGAGCTCAGGGTCCCTGCCAAGTATGAATATATAATCTTTCATAAGATTTCAAAAAAACAGCAAGGTTTATAAAGGTATAGCTATCATTTCACTCAAGGTGCTCGAAAATAAGGGATTTTCGGCACCTCCAAAACGCGCGGCGTTTTGAAGGATTGCAAAAATAAGCTTCTGAATAAGGAGACAATAAAATGGGAAAGAAAGAAAAAGTCAAGGCAATGATTGAAGGCGGGAAGGCATCAGCCGCGCCGCCGCTAGGGCCTGCTTTGGGCCCGATGGGTGTTAACATAGGGCAGGTTATAAGCAAGATTAACGAAAAGACAGCCGCATACAAGGGCATGAAAGTGCCTGTAACAGTTGTCATAGACTCATCAACAAAGGAGTTTGAGATTGAAATCGGAACTCCGCCAACTTCTGCATTAATCAAAAAAGAGCTTGGCATTGAGACAGGCGCCGGGATTCCGCACAAGGACAAGGTGGGGAACCTTGCGATTGAGCAGGCAATCAAGATAGCGCAGATGAAAAAGGACTCCCTGCTTGCAAAGACAATGAAAGCGGCTGTGAAGACAGTTGTTGGAAGCTGCAACTCGCTCGGCGTTCTTGTTGAGGGAAAATCAGCTGTTGAAGTCAATGCTGACATTGATGCGGGAAAATATGATTCATTGATAAATTCCGAGAAAACAGAATTAAGCGCTGACAAAAAGGCTTTGCTTAAGGAGCAGCTCGAAGCTGCAAGGAAACGCTTTGAAAAAGACCTTGCAAAGATAAAGGCTGACAAGGAAGCCAAGGAAGCTGCAAAGACAGCGGCAGCCGCAGCAGCAGGCGGAGCAGTGCCGGCAGCGGGATCAGCAGCTCCTGCAGCAGGTGCAAAGGCGGCGGCGCCGGCAGCAGCTGCGAAAGCAGCTGACAAGAAGAAGTAAGGCGCTTCTTTTTTATTTTCTTATTCTTTTATTCATGCATAGTTGTTTATGCATAACGAACATTTAGGCGAAAGCATTTAATACTCATGCAACATTACTACTATCGATGCAAAAAGAGATATTAAAAAGGGACTTGCAGGGCTTTCTGAATGTAAATGATGACAATGAAGAGCTTTACTTGAAAAGGGCGAATGAAACAGATGAGTTTTACAGGCATTTGCAGGCAATGGCAAACGGGAAGAGCAGGGAGCTTCTGCAGTATTTTGAAGGTGATTTGAGCGGCATTTCATTTATTCCGGACAGGAGAGAATCCTGCAGCCTTGTAAGTGATTATTTCTCATATTTCCCAAGCAAGTATCCTGCGCTGATGCTTGACACTAAAAAAGCCATGCACAAGAGATTTGAGACAATGAAAAAAAGCAAAACAAGAAGAAAGGAAGAAATTGAGCATGCTTCCGGATTTATGGCTTATGTGCCCTTCAATGGCTCATGGCAGCCCCTGATATGCATTCTTCCAAACAAGGAAAATGAAAAAAGAATGAATGACACACTTGCCCATGAATTGATTCACGTCTGCAGGACTCCTACAATGCTCAAGCACAATGATTTTTACGCAGAAAAGCAGCCTTTGGAGCAGATACCTTTTTTCAAGGCAGAAGTGTATGCGTTCATTGTGGGAATCAATGGAATGGTTGCAGATTCCCTGCTAAATGGAAGAGTCATAAGCCAAATGCAAAGAAGAAAGCTGAGAACTGCTATTGCAGGCAATGCGTCGCTCCCTGAGATTGAAAAGATAATAGGCTGTTGCACAGAAGCAAAAGAATACCCGTTGGAAACAGCGTGCAGCAATCTGCCTTTCCTGCTTAATATGGGCTATAACTCTCCGAATATAATGAAAACACTCTTCGGACGGTGGGGAATGGCTGCCGGTGCAATGACATTTAACCCATTTCTCTGGTGGTTCAGCGCAATGGCTGCAATGAGCGGCATGAATGAGCTGCAGACAGCATTCTCAAGCATGGAAAAGGAGATTGATGTTTTCTTTAACGCAAGAAAAACTTTAAAAAAAGCATATGGAAATAATGCTGCAAAAGCCATTGTTGGAAGAGCAGGCATTGAAGAGCTTGAAGAAATATGCTTTGTTGGAGAAAGCAGATTAAAAGACTGGATGCAGGAGAAGAATACATTCAGATGGCGGTTAATAAAGGCGGCAGCAAAACTTAAAAGCCCTGAATGAATTCTTATGCCAGGATGGCAACAAAAATAATTTCAATAAGCGAATTTCTTTCTGCGCTTTCAGAACCATGCATTTCTCTTCCCAGAGTATATACTGCAATAGGGGGGTTTGTGAGCGGCGGGCACCCTGAATATCTCACTCATTCAATTGAAAGCGCATTTTTGAAAGGAACCCCCATAAGAAACCTCTTCCTTTACTATGCAGCGGGCCAGGGTGATAAAAAGAATAGGGGAATAAACCATCTTGCGCACGATGGGCTTACGATTGGCGCAATAGGCGGGCACTGGGGGCTTGCGCCAAAGCTTGGGGAAATGGCCTTGGAAAACAGGATTATAGCTTACAATATCCCGCAGGGAGTTATCTCAAAATCATTCCGCTCAATAGCAAGCCATGAGCTTTATGTTGACACGCACGTGGGGCTTGAAACATTTGTTGACCCTTACCTTGAAGGCGGCATGATCAATGAGATGACAAGAAAATACGACAAGAGAGATGTAGTGCATCACATAAAATCAAGGGTTGGAGCGGGGAAGACAGACCTGCTCAGGTATTTCATGCGGCCCCTGCACATTGCGCTTCTTAAAGGCACAATTGCTGATTATGAAGGAAATGTTTCATTAAAAAGAGAGCCGTTCAGCCCTGACACTTTAGCAATAGCGCAGGCTGTTTATAACAGCGGAGGAAAGGTGTTTGTGCAGGTTGAGGAGATTTCTGAAGAACTGCTTAGCAGGACAGAGCATCCGATGGGCATAATACCAGGTTTTCTTGTTTCAGGGGTAATAATGGCGCCTGAAGAGTTCTGCATGCAGACATTTGCAGAAAAATACGAGCCATTGTTTTGCAGCGGAGAGAGAAATATGGAAGCGGCAAGCAAGAAGCTTTCAATTGAAAGGCGCATAATCGGCGCAAGAGTGCTTGAAGAATTAAGGCAGATTAGCGGGCGAAATGGAAGACCGATATGCAACCTCGGAATAGGAATGCCGGAAGCTGTTTCAGTGTGCGCAGCAGAGCAGGGAATGCTCGGCAGGATTGTGCTGAGCGTGGAAGTGGGCCCAAACGGCGGAATTGCGGCAGGCGGGCTTAACTTCGGGGCAATGTACAGCCCTTCATCCATAATACCTCAGAACAGCCAGTTTGATTTCTATCAGGGAAGCGGGCTGGATTTTAGCGCGCTTGGAATGGCTGAAACAGACGCGGAAGGCAATATAAATGTAAGCAAGTTCGGAAAAGTGCTTGCAGGCTGCGGCGGCTTCATTGACATCTCGCAGAATACAAAAAACATAGTATTTGTAGGCACAATGACATCAGGCGGACTGGAAATAGCAATAGAAAGCGGAAAGCTGAGGATATTAAGGGAAGGAAGCCACAGGAAGTTTGCAAGAAAAGTCGAGCAGGTAACCTTTAGCGGAAAATATGCAAGAAAAACAGGGCAGAACGTGAAGTATGTCACTGAAAGGTGCATGTTTGAATTGGGTGAGAATGGAATTGAGCTTACAGAGATTGCGCCCGGCGTTGATGTTGGGAAGGACATACAAAAGCAGGTTGATTTTGAGCTTAGGCTTAAGAAGCCGGCTTCAGAGCTTGTTAACCCTGATTATTTTAAAGGCTGCTGAATATGCCCGGCCAGTAATCCCTTACTATCTTTGTTCCCATGAAAACTCCAATGTGCCCTGCAGGCACTGTGAGCTTTGTGATATCTTTTGAAGAAACGTATTTTTCAGCTGCAAACACCTGCTCAGGAAGCGTGATATCGTCCTTTTCCCCGCCAATCAGGTAAAGAGGGCAGGAAATATTTTTCATATTCACTTTTCTTCCAAGAATTTCAAGCTTTCCTTTTATTAATTTGTTTTCCTTGAAAAGCTCCTTCACAACCTGCAGGTAGAATTTGCCCGGAAGATTCTGGGTGTATTCGTACCAAGCCCTGAACTTTCTTGCCCTTTTCATGAAATTTTCATCATCAATGTGCTCAAACAAATCCCTGTAATCATTGAAAAATCTGTCTTCAGGGTTCATCATCTTAAAGCCCATCACCATGAATTTGCCGTCAAGCACGCCATTGCCGGCCATTACCATTGATTCATAGAATGCCATTGGCGCTGAAAGAGCGCACTTTGTTATCATGCCGTTGCCTGCGTGAAAGTCAATAGGCGCTGCCGCAAGAACCAGTGAAGAAACATCTTCAGGATACAATGATGCGTATATTGCAGACTGCCATCCGCCCTGGCAAAGCCCGATTAAGCTGACTTTTGATCCTATTTTTTCAATGCACTTTTTCATTGATATTATGCAGTCATCAATCGTGCTGCCTCTCTGCTTGAATGTTGCGCTTTTCCATTCAGCTGCATAGGTTTTCTTTCCCGCCTTTAATGACGCCTCAACAAGGCTCTGGTTTGCATCATAATCAGCAATGCACGAATGGTGCCCTGCCTGCGGGGGAATTATGAATACTGGTTTATCGGATTTGTTTTGGGAGAAATCAAGCAGATTGCAGTTGTCCAAAGATAAAGAAGATTTATGCTTTGTTGCCCAATCCGGCTTTGGAAGCGGGGTCGAAAGCTCTGCAATAAACTTTGCAATCTTCCCGCGAAGTTTTAGCTTTTCCATTTTTTACTCCAATTCTTTCAAAATGCCTTCAGCAGCCAATATACCGCAAGCGGCAGCGCCCACTATTCCCCTTGACAAGCCAGCTCCATCGCCTGCAACATAGATCCCCTGAATGCTGGTTTGAAGATAGCCGTCAGAATTCTTTATTCTCAATGCGTGGAACTTTGCCTCAGGCGCATATAATAAAGTATCATCATTGTTCACGCCAGGCATTATCCTGTTTAGCTTCTGCAATCCTTCGATAATATCAGTCAAAATTCTGTAAGGCAGCGCAAGCCCTATGTCGCCGAAAGTCACGTCTTCCAATGAGGGCTTTACAACATACCCGGATACGTGCTCTTTCTTGCTCCTGTGTCCGCCCCTCAGGTCGCCTAATCTTTGCAATATCGGCTTGTCTCCTGCAAGCTCCCTTATTTCCCTTGCAATCTGCCTTGCATACTCGTTTCCGTTTGCCATTGGCTTTGTGAAAGGGATTGTGACAAGAAATGCAAAATTTGTATTCTCGTAAGGGTCTCCTTTTTCAGAATGCCCGTTCACAAGGTTATAGCCGTCATGGGTTTCCCTTGCAACCTTCCCGCCGGGGCAGGTGCAGAATGTCCTTACATAGTCCTTGTACGTGGGAGTCTGGATTATAAATTTCATGTCCCTTGTCAGCGCAGTAACCTTGTCTGTAATGCACCTTTTGACCTCAACCCTTACCCCCAGATCCATTGGGTTGTAGGTAAAATCCATGCCTGTTTCCTTCACAATGCCTTCAAGCCATTTTGCCCCTACTCTTCCAGGTGCAACAATCACCTTGTCTGCCATGTAGGATTCTTTTTCAGTTTCAGCCAAAAACATGCCATTTTCAAGCTTTCTTATGTCCCTGACATCAGCCCTTGAAACAAACCCAACGCCTCTTGATTTCAGGCCGTCCCTGAAAGAGGTTATAAGCTCAACAAGCCTGTCAGTGCCCACATGCGCAAGGCTTGTATGCACAAACCGCATTCCTGCCTTTGTGCACTTTTCCTCAAGTTTCTTTATCTTTCTCTGCATGTCTTTTGTGACATTACCTGCATGCACATTGTATTTTTCGAAAATTTTTTCAACTTCATCCACAAGTCCGTGGTTCTTTTTCAGTCCAACTCCCTCAACATCATTCAATGTGCTTCCAATTTCAGTGCTGAATATGACTTTTCCGTCTGAGAAAGTTCCCGCGCCGCCTTCGCCGTAAAGCTTTGCGCAAAGGGCGCATTTCCTATTGCAATTCTCAGGGCTGGGGCAATGCCTTTTCTCAACAGGAAACCCCTTGTCAAGTATTGTAACATCGCACTTGCCAGCCAGCTTATATGCCGCAAACAAGCCGGCAGGGCCTGCTCCGATTATCATTACTTTTTTCATCCAAGAGTCTGGAGAAACTGGCAGTTTAAAAAGATTGCTGTGATATAAAAGCAAAACCCGCAAACTATATAAACAGACAATTTATCCACTTGCTTGGCTTGGATATTCAAAAAGGAGGAAACAAATATGCCATTAACAACAATTGTGGGCGCCCTTTGGGGCGACGAGGGTAAGGGAAAAGTGGTTGACGCAATAAACGAGGAAGCTGACGTGATAGTCAAGGCTAACGGCGGCGGAAACGCAGGGACGACTTATGTCATTGGAGACAAAAAAGTCATTCTTCATCTTCTGCCTTCAGGAGTATTGAGAGGGAAAAGATCGCTTCTTGCGCAAGGAATGGTGGCAAGGCCTGACCAGCTTTGCAAGGAAATTGAAGAGTTTGACAATCTTAATCTTGGAATTGACCCCAGGCTGCACATGACCCTTCATTATCACCTGGCATTGGACTATGCAAGGGAAAAGGCAGCTGATTTGAAGGCAAAGGGGGACAACAAGACAAGCGGCGGGGCAATAGGGACAACCCTTTCAGGAATCGGTCCGACATATGAGCAGCAGAAGAGCAGGGCAGGAATCAGGTTCTTTGAATTGTGCGGCGATGAAGCAAAGCTCAGGCAGAAAGTAAAAGCAAATTATGAGTATGTGCAGGGAATAATAAGGCAGCTTGGGCTTGAGATGGTAATGCCTGACAGAAAAATAATTGAAGGCAAGTATGTAATTGAGGATGTGCCTCTTTCGCTTGAGCAGTGCGAGGAGCTTGCTGTAGAGTCAGGAAAAAAGCTTAAAAGATACATGGCAGATGTTGCAGATGAGGTTTTGACAGCTTACAAGGAAGGAAAAAAGATTGTTTTCCAGGGTGCGCAGGGAACATTGTTAGACATTGGCTTTGGAAATTACCCTAAAGTCACAAGCTCAGAAGTGCGGGCGCCTGCTGTTTATACTGCAGTGGGAATACCTGCTTTTCCAATGAAGGTTGTTGGAATTGTAAAGGCATACCCGACAAAAGTGGGATCTGGCCCTGTTGTTACCTGTTTGGATTGCCAGAAATGGCCTGTTGATGAGTCTTTTTCAGACCCTGTTGCAAAAATAATAAGAGAAAGAGGGCAGGAAAAAGGGGCAACAACAGGAAGGGCAAGAAGAGTGGGCTGGCCTGACATGGTAATACTGAAATATTCAAATAACCTGAACGGCTTTACGGATTTGGCATTGACAAGGTTTGACCTGCTGTCTGACATAAATCCTATCAAGGTTTGCGTTGCATACATGATTGACGGGAAAGTTACAGACAAGTATCCTGCATGGGACCTGGATGCATTGACAAGGGCAAAGCCGCTGTATGCTGAGATTCCCTGCTTTGGGGACATCACAGGCATAAGGAATTATGATGACTTGCCTTCTGGCGCAAAGCAGTTTGTTGAATTGATGGAGAAGTCAACAGGCGCGCCTGTCTCAATCATATCAGTCGGCCCTGAAAGGAGCCAGACCATATTCAGGAACTTCAAGGCGTTTTAGGCGCCTTTTTCTTACATTATCTTACTTTTTCCACAAGGCTTTTAAATACATAGAAGATTACTGCCATTGGTGATTACAAATGGCTACAACAACAACAGAAGATGGACGCAGGCATGATTGCAAAGGCTGCACAAATTACGAAGGATGCGGCTGCGAAGATGCAGTTAAAAACAAAAAAGTCCTTGTGACAGGCGCTGCAGGGTTTGTAGGCAGCCACCTGGTCCAGGAGATGAAGGACAGGGGATATACTGACATCAGGGCGACTGACTTGTTTGCCCCAAAATCCCTACCTGAGGGTGTTAAGTTTGTAAAATCAAACGTTACTGACAGGAAAAGCCTTGATGATGCTGTAAGTGGATGCCATGCAATAATTCACGTTGCTGACCTGTTTGACTTCTTTGCGCCGTGGGAAAAGCTGTATGCTGTGAATGTTGAAGGCACAAGGAATATTTGCGATTCGGCAATTGAAAACAAGGTAAAAAGAATGGTAAGGTTCAGCTCAGGCTCAATATACAAGGCGGGCAATAATTGCGACGAGAACAGCCTTGTTGACCCGATTGATCCCTATGCGGAAAGCAAAGTATTGGGGGAGATTGTTGCTTCAAATTATAACGGGGAAGATAATTTTTTGATTTCCATCCTGAGGCCGGCTGTCATATTCGGGACAGGAAGCCTGTACAGCGCTGCAAGAATCTTCATGACGCAGGCTTTGACTGCAAAACTGCTGGGAACAAAACTTTTGCCAGGCGAAGGAACATTCAAGGGGCCTTACGTGCACGTTGATGATGTTATTGGAGCGGCACTGCATATCTATGAGAATGGGCTTTTTACCAACAGCAGGAACCCGGCTGACATGGCATTCAACATAAATGCGGATGATGCTGTTTCCCCTAAAGACATTGCAGAGATGGCTGATGTTAATATCAAGAAGACAGGGCTTGCAAATCTGTTGCAAGGGCATATGCCTGACATACACGTGACAAGGCCCATAATGGAGCCGATTGCAAATCTTTGCGCTTATGCTGTGAAGAATCTTATGAAGGCAGGAGTCCTGAAAAAGAAGCCCGGCGCAATGCTGGAGCCAGGGGAAGTTGACTTCATGTTCATACCCGGCGATTTGACCATGAGCAATGATAAGCTGAAGAAATACGGGTTTGCGCCAAAGCATACCTGCATGGGCTCAATGCCTGAAGTAATGAGATGGTATGACCAGCAGGGCTGGGGCAAACTTTTGTTTTAAGGCGGCTTTTTTTATTATTTTTTCCTGTAGAAATCTATTTAAATCCCTTATACTATTATAATAACATCAAAAGAGGTTAAAACTATGTCAGAACACTTGGGCGGCGGAACAGGAAAAATCTGGTTCAGCCTTTTATTTGGGCTTTTCCTTTTAGTCTTTGGAGGAGCTGCAACTCTTGCATTCTTCGGGATATTCCTGCCTGTGCCAACAGGGTTTATGACTGGCTTGGTTGTCAAGATTCTGCTTATTGTGGCGGGCTTATTGCTTTTGATTGACTCATTCAAGGTAAGGACAATGATGGGAGCGACAAAGTTCTCAGCAATACTTATCGGCTTGATAATGGCTTTTGCAGGCGCGCTGCCTTTGCTTATTGACTACAAGCTTGTAGGGTTTTTGCCCTTCCTCATGAATTTGTCAATACCTAATTTTGTGCTAAGCATACTTCTTGCTGTATATGGTATATTCCTAATTATAAGGGCAATACAGCTGTACAAGTCGCACGCAATGGGATTTGTTTAAAGAATTTTAATCCTTCTTTTCAGGCTCTTCTTTTGGGAGAACATTGTATATATGCAAACGAACAGGGCTATACCACTTGCAATGCTTATTCTTCTCGTCATTAGTGCATAAATCGCAGTTAGGAATGCCAATTATCTTGCCATCCACCTTATATCTTTTAAGAAAGTCCGGATCTGAATCGTTTGCAAGGAAAAGATGCCCAATGCAGATTTCCTCAAGCGCTTCCTCTTTTATGTCGTCAGACATTCCTGCTAAACAGAATGAAGCTTGCTTATTAAATCTTATGCTGGAAGAAGTATGTAATGCAACCTATATTCTGCAAAACAATA
Source organism: Nanobdellota archaeon (assembly GCA_030018575.1). GTDB lineage: Archaea > Nanobdellota > Nanobdellia > SCGC-AAA011-G17 > GW2011-AR17 > UBA9640. Next base: position 20,418 of record JASEIA010000009.1, read on the forward strand.
AACATTATAAACACCTAATTGTTTCCAACCTATAATGAAATTCACACTCGCAGACTCAAGGCTTCTCAGGGAAAGCGTAAATGTCATTTCAGAGCTCGTGAATGAGGTTACTTTTAAGCTTACAAAGAACGGGATGGAATTGGTTGCCATTGACCCTGCAAATGTCGCAATGATTGACTTCAAATTAATGGCAGGGGCTTTTGCAGAGTACGAGGCTGACAAGGACACTGAAATCTCGCTTAATCTTGAGAACTTGAAAGCCGTGCTTAAGAGGGCAAAGCCCGAGGACAGCATTGCGATGAGCCTTGAGAAAGGAAGGATGAAGGTTGAACTGGTCGGGGATGGCAGGAAGACATTCAACTTATCCCTGATTGATTATGAAAGGGAGCCGCAGAAGCTGCCGAGCCTTAAGTTCAATGCAAAGGTTGCTGTCCAGTCTGCAAAGTTTGATGAGGCAATTAATGACATGTCAGTTGCTTCTGATTCAGTTGCATTGGTTTCAGAAAACGGAAAATTCCTAATGAAGTCTGAGGGCAACCTGAGCGATGCAAAGGTTGAATTCCCGAATGCTTCTGTTTCGCTGGGGAAAGAGGGAGAGGTGGCTGCCAAGTACGCAATAGAGTATTTGGCAAAGATGTCGAAAGCGTCAAAGCTTGCTGAAGAGGTAGGTGTAAGTTATTCCAACGACTATCCGCTGAAGCTGGAATACAATGTTAATGGAAAGCTTTACCTCGGCTTTGTTCTTGCGCCGAGAGTGAGCAACGATTAAGAAAAGGCAGGCTTTCTCGGAAAGTTTATAAATAGCCCTATTTTCTCTATCTGCATTATAATTGCCCCCATGGTGTAGCCCGGTCAATCATTCAGCCCTTTCGAGGCTGAGACTCGAGTTCAAATCTCGATGGGGGCATTCGAGCTTTAGGATTTTAACATGAGCTTCAACAAATGCCAAAACATGCTTCTGGGAATTGCCATTGGAGACGCTTTTGGAGCAGGATATGAGATGCAGCCAAGATACGGGTTTACTCTTTACATGGACAAGTACCTTGGAAGGAATTCAATAAAGCCGGGCTGCTACACTGATGACACGCAGATGAGCATTGCTGTTGCAGAGGTTCTTGCGTCAGGAAGCGAAAGAAGCATGTGGAGTTTTGCAGACAGCTTTGTAAAGTGCTATAGCAGGGATAAAAGAACAGGCTATACCTCAGGATTCACTTCTGTTCTTAATAAATGCAAAAATGGGCAGGACCTTATGTTCAAAGTTGGAGGAAACTCAGAGAAAAACGGGGCTGCAATGCGTTCAGTGCCTTTTGGCATTCTTCCAAAGCTGGAAGATGCTTTGGGCGCTGCCATTCAAAGCGCGATTGTAACCCATAATACAAAAAAAGGCTTGATGTCTGCAATGTGCATAGCAGCTGCTTCTCATTACTTCTATTACAACAAAGGCGAGCCAAAGGACTTGATTGGCTACTGCATTAAAGCCTGCATGGGCTATGATTCAGAGACAGACGCTTATCTTAAGGAAGTGGACAAGATGCAAGGCATTGACTCAAATACACTGCTTAAAGGCAATACAGGCGTGCCTTGCGATGCAATGATTACAACAGGAGCTGTTCTTTACATTGCTTCAAGGTTCAATGAATTAAAGCAGGTTATGATGGAGTCAGTGCTTCTGGGAGGGGATACTGACACAACCGCAAGCATTGCAATGGGATTGTCGGCAATAAGGCCGGGGCTTGACACATTAAGCCTGTTTATGCTGAATGACTTGGAAAATGGAGCTTATGGCAGGGATTATCTCATACAGCTCGGTGAAAAGCTTTTCAAAAAATATCCTTCACAATGAAATACGTAATTGAGCATTTTGGAAAGGCATTCAAGTGGCACTTGATTGAGTACGAGCATATTTCTAAAATAGTCGGAAAAGAGAACTTGATGTTTACAAACGTAAAAGAGAAAAAAGAGGCATTGTCTGCGTTTGGCGAAGCAAGAAAGGAAAGCATAGCAGATTTGAATTTGCCTGACATCTGCGTTCTTGACCCTGCTTCTGACAGGATTCTTGCGCCTGAAGACTGCAAGCATTTCAAATATCTAGTCTTTGGAGGCATTCTTGGGGATTATCCTCCCCGCAAGAGGACAAAGGAATTGCTAACATCAAGAATGAAGAATGCTGAAACAAGAAACCTCGGGAAAGAGCAGATGCCCACTGACAATGCTGTTTATGCCGCAAAGCTTATTGCAGAGGGAAAAAGGTTTGAAGACATTAAATTCATTGACACTATTGAAATAGATGTCCAGAAAGGGCTTTCTGTCCAGCTGCCTTTCAGGTATGTTGAGGTCAAAGGAAAGCCGTTGATATCTGAGAAGCTTGTTGAATTCCTTAAGAAGAGAAAAACAATTTAGTGTTTTTAACTGCGAACCACCCACTAAGAACTAAAAACCAACAACTACAGCGTGTCTATTTCGTCAACAACAATAATCCTGCCATCCATGCTCTCATTCGCTTCTTTTGCCTGGCGTTCCCTTTCAATCATTGTCTGTGCAACCTGCTTTCCTGCATCAGCGCTTTTCTTCACTATCTCAACTGAATAAGGCGCAGCGACAAACCACCCGTCAGGCAGGCCAACTATCTCGCCGTTTACAGAATGGCTTGCTGTCTTCAATGAAACAAGCGCGCTTTTTGTAAGGTCCTTGTTTTTTACCTTGAAGAATGCAATTGTTGTTCCCAATTTCACGTGCTGGACAGCATCCATCACGTCTGCCTCATCCATTAGCGTGAACATCCTGAAAAGGATCTTTTTCGGCTCAAGCTTCGCTGAATCCTCTTTTTTCCTGAAAGCGCTGAACAATCCCATCGAAAAGAAAAATAGGCTAAGAGTATTTAAGCGTTTCTATGAAAACCTTGCTTCGCTTATAGCAACTTGGAAATACAACAACTTAGACCTCAAGCAAGAGATCCGCAGAGTCCTGACGGCCCATCTCTGCTAAAAGAGCTAAACAAATACTAATTCTTCTTCGCCGTAAAAATTAAAAGTAAAAAATTATGGTCTCAGCCGTTCAGTATCTCTTGGCAGGAAAGTGACTTCCCTTACATTGTTTATGTTAAGCAGCAGCATAAGCACTCTTGTTGGGCTTAAGCCAAAGCCTCCATGCGGCGGGCATCCGTACTTGAAAAAGTTAAGGTAATCTTGTATAACCTCAAGGTTAAGCCCCTTCTCAATTGCCTGCTGCTTAAGTATATCATGCCTGTGCTCTCTCTGCGCGCCTGTTGTTATTTCAAGTCCTTTCCAGATTAAATCAAAGCTTTTGGTAGTCTCCGGGTCAGAACGCATGTGATAGAAAGGCCTTATATGCCAGGGATATTCTGTTACGAATACGAAATCATGCTTGTATTTGTCCCTTATAATCTGGTGTATGAGCTTTTCGCCTTCTGCATCAAGATCGCCTGTTGTGTTTTTATATCCTTTCTCGCTAAGCATCTTAAGCGCTTCTTTCATTGTAACCCGAGGGAACGGAAGTGACGGCACTTCTATGTCTGCGCCGAACACTTCCTTTATCTGCTCTCCATACACTCCCTTAATCCTTTCGATTATATAAGCAAGCCACCTCTCCTCTGTTTTCATCACGTCTTCATGTGTTTCAATAAATGATATTTCCATATCAATCATTGTAAACTCTGTATCGTGCCTTGTTGTATGCGATGGGTTTGCCCTGAACACTGGGCCTATTTCAAATATTTTTTCAAAGCCAGCAGCCATTGCCATCTGCTTGTAGAATTGGGGCGACTGCGCAAGGTAAGCTTTCTTTCCAAAGTAATCAACGCTGAAAAGCTCTGCGCCTGACTCGCTGGGTGCGCCCATGAACTTCGGCGAGTATATCTGTATGAATCCCTCCTTCATCCAGAACTCTCTCATCGCCTGCTCCATGAATGTCCATATTTTGAATATAAACAGGTTATTCGGCTTTCTCAGGTCAATCCAGCGCCAATCTAGCCTTACAGAAAGCTCTGCAGTGTCTTTTCCCTTTACAACCTGTATCGGAAGCTCCCTGTCTGCCCCTGAAAGGACTGAATAGCTGTCAACTATCACTTCAACTTCTTTTTCGCTTATCTCCGGGTTTGTAACCTTTGCAACCTGCACATGCCCTTCAACAGCTATTACTGATTCCCTCGTAAGATTTACAAAGCCTTCAAACGCGTCTTGTTTATCATTCCTTATAACAAGCTGAACAAGCCCTGAGTTATCCCTTAGGATTATGAATTTAACCTTGCTCTGGTCTCTGAGCTCATGAATCCAGCCCTTAAGCATGATTTTCTTTCCAATCGCGCCTTTCAGCTCACTTATTTTTGTCCTTTCCATCGCGATAGATAGCAGGATATTGGGGTTTATATATGTTGCTAGCAAAGAGGCTTTGCGTATAAATTCAGTGTAAGTTAGCAAGCTTATAGTAATCTGTC